>NZ_JAKFCB010000095.1:0-6474 GCF_036676885.1 Aeromicrobium sp. | reverse complement strand
GAGGTTGAGGCCGACGCCGGCCGCCTTGAGCGACAGCACGAAGACCGGGATCTCGCCGCTCTGGAACCGGTGCACCATCTTCTCCCGCGCGCGTACGGTCGTGGCGCCGTGGAGGAACTGGTGCCCGATCTTCTTCTCCTCGAGGTGCCGCGTCAGCAGCCGGCCCATCTGGGCGTACTGCGTGAACACCAGCGTCGCGCCGTCCTCGGCGACGATCTCCTCGACCAGCTCGTCGAACACGCCGAGCTTGCCGGAGCGGCCGGTGATCCGGCTGGCCGGATCGCGGAGGAACTGCGCGGGGTGGTTGCAGATCTGCTTGAGCTGCGTGAGCAGCTTGACCACCAGGCCACGGCGCTGGATGCCCTGCGCGTTCTCGATCTGCGCCATCGTGCTGCGGACGACCGCCTCGTAGAGCCCGACCTGCTCGCGGGTGAGGTGGATGCGGTGATCGGTCTCGATCTTGGGCGGCAGCTCCGGCGCGATGCCCGGGTCGGACTTGCGGCGGCGCAGCACGAACGGCCGGATGAGCTGCGACAGCCCGGAGGCCTTGCCGGAGTCGCGGCGCGACTCGATCGCGCGCGACCAGGTGTTGCGGAACTGCTGGTACGTCCCGAGGAGCCCCGGCGTCGTCCAGTCGAGGATCGACCAGAGCTCGCCGAGGTTGTTCTCGACCGGCGTACCGGTCAGCGCCAGGCGCGCCTGCGCGGGGATGTCGCGGATCGCCTGGGCCGTACGCGCGTGCGGGTTCTTGATGTTCTGCGCCTCGTCGGCGACGACCAGGCCCCAGCCGGGCTGGTGCTCGGACAGCTCGATGGCGTCGGAACGCATCGTGGCGTACGTCGTGACGAGGAATCCGTCGTGGACGCCGTCGAGCCGGCGCTTCGGCCCGTGATAGCGGCGCACGTTGACGCCCGGCGCGAACCGCTTGATCTCGCGCTCCCAGTTGCCGAGCACGGAGGCCGGGCACACCACGAGCGTCGGCGCCGAGCTGGTCGCGGTGCGCTGCAGGTGCAGGGCGATCAGCATGACGGTCTTGCCGAGGCCCATGTCGTCGGCGAGGATGCCGCCGAGCCCCAGGTCGACCAGCTGGGTCATCCAGCGGAGTCCCTGCAGCTGGTAGTCGCGCAGCGTGCCGTCCAGCCCGTCCGGCTGCACCGCCGGGGCGATGTCGCGGTCCTGCACGGCGAGCCGCCTGCGTACGTCCTCGAGCCAGCCGACCGTGTCGACCTCGGTCATCCGCCCGTCGATCTCGAGCTCGCCGGTGACGGTCGCCCTCAGGGCCTCGAGCGGCGAGATCTCGCGCGTACGCCTCTCGAGCACCCGCTGGAGGCGGGACTTGTCGACGAAGATCCACCGATCGCGCAGCCGCAGCAGCCCGGACTGGGACTGCGCGAGCTGGTCGAGCTCGGCCGCCGACAGCACGTCGTCGCCGAGCGCGACCTGCCAGTCGAACGAGAACAGCTGGCCCTGGGTGAACGCCGAGGGGCGATCGGATCGGGGCGTCTCGTCTCGGCGTACGACCGCCGATGTCGAGAGCTCGCGGATGAGCTCGGGTGGCCAGCGGATCTCGATGCGGTTGGCCATCAGCGTCGGCGCGAGCGCCCGGTCACCGAGGCGGGCCAGCTCGTCGGGGCTGACGGTCGCCGCGCCGCGGGTGTGCGGGTCGCGCAGCCGCTCGGCGGGTGACCACCACGGCTCGAGCCGGCGCAGCATCGCCGAGGTCGGCTCCTTGGCGTCCTGCGCGAGCGGGTGCGTCGTGGAGCCACCGAACATGTCACCCGCGTCGAACGCGGCCCACGACCCGGAGCGCGGCTGCACCCTCAGGCGTACGACGGCGGCCTGCTCGGGCGTCGGATTCTCGAGGAACGACACCATCAGCGACCACGAGAACGTCGTCTCGCGCTGGCGCGGCTGCTGCGCCTGCGGTGACACGTACGCCTGGCGTTGCGGCGTCGATGCCGCAGCGGGGGCGTCGACGGCGAGCGCCTTGAGGAACGCGTTGATCGTCGCCTGGCCGCGCCCGGCGTTGCTGTCGATCGCGGAGGCGGCGCTCTGCAGCTGGTTGAGCTCGGTCGAGTCCGGCGAGCCCAGCGCGCCGCGCGCCATGATGCGCAACGCGAGGATCGCCGGGGTGGCCCACGCGCGTACGGACGGGTCCGCCGACATGACGCGGATGCCCTGGCTCAGCGCGCCGATCGACTCGTTGGCGGTGGCCTCATGATCGCCGTCGGGGGTGTGGAACACGAACCGCGAATCGGCCGGATCCTCGCCTGCGACGAACTCCACGGGAAAGCGCAAAAGCCGGCGCAGATCCGTGGACGTAGGCATCCCTCCATTGTCGCTCACCCCTCCAACTTGCAGTCATGCGGCCACCCCTCACGACCACTCGCCGGTCGAGTAGCAGCTTGCTCGGCAAGCGGCGTATCGAGACCACGGAGGTCTCTGACATCGTGGGGGAGTGCTGATGGGGCGAGTGCTTGCGGTGGCGGCGATGCTCGTGGCCGCCGGGTGCTCCGGCGACGACCCCGACGACCCCGACGAGCAGGTCAGCGTGGCGCCCGTGACGCTGCCGACGATCACCGCGGAGCCCGACGTGTTCCCCGGCAACGACTGGAAGCGCCACGAGCGGGGTGACTGGTCCACGCTCGACGCCGACCTCGAACGTACGGGCTCCACGTGTGTCGCGGTGATCAAGGACGGTGAGCTCGTCCACGACGCGTACTGGAACGGCGGCAGCGAGCGGGGCCGGCACCGGGTCTACTCGATCACCAAGTCGCTGACCTCGCTGCTGGCCGGCATGGCCGCCGACGACGGCGCGCTCGAGATCGGCCACGCGGCGTCCGAGTGGGTCGACGAGTGGCGTGTCGGCTCCGCGGGCGCGGTGACGGTGCGCGACCTGCTGTCGATGACCTCGGGCCGGCACTGGGACGCGGCCACCGACAGCCGCATGATCCGCGACGAGGCCGACAAGACGGCGTACGCCGTGGGGCTCGCGCAGGATCGCGCGCCGGGGACGACGTGGGTCTACGACAACTCCGCCGTGCAGGCCCTGGAGTCCGTGCTCGACGACGCCTTCGAGACCGACGACATCGTCAAGGTCGCGCAGGACCGTCTGCTCCGCCCGCTCGGCATGCGCGACACGGTCTGGCCCCGTGACCGGGCCGGCAACGCGCTGACGTTCTCCGGCGTCGAGTCGACGTGCCTCGACCTCGCCCGCGTCGGCCACCTGATGCTCCACCGTGGGGCGTGGCACGGCAAGCAGCTGGTGTCGACCGGCTTCGTCGAGCAGGCCACCCGGCCGTCGTCCGACCTCAACGCGGCATACGGACTGCTGTGGTGGGTCAACGGCAAGGGCCGGATCGTCGAGGTGCTCCGCCAGGCCGGCTACCCGGACGACAAGCCGCCCTACGATGGGCAGCTCGCGCCGCGAGTGCCGGACGACGCGTTCTGGGCGTACGGCTACGGCGACCAGTACGTCGCCGTCGTGCCGTCCGAGGGCGTCGTCGCCGTACGACTGGGAGCGCGGCCCGCGACGCCGGACGCGCTGACGTTCGAGCGCTTCACCCGCGAAGTCCTGCAAGGCCTGGGAGACGAATGACGGAACACGCGTACGACAAAGAGGATCGCGAGGCGGTCTACCGGGTCATCGCCGAGCGCCGCGACATGCGGCACTTCGCCGGCGGCACGGTCGACGAGTCCGTGCTCGCCCGGCTGCTGGCGGCTGCCCATCAGGCGCCGAGCGTCGGACTGATGCAGCCGTGGCGCATCGTGCGGGTCACCGACCCCGAGCTGCGCACGGCCCTCCACGACCACGTCGAGCTCGAACGCCGACGCACAGCCGAGGCGATGGGGGAGCGCGCCGACGAGTTCATGCGGCTCAAGGTGCAGGGCATCCTCGACTGCGCCGAGGTGCTCGTCGTGGCACTGGGCGATGACCGCGAGCGGCACGTCTTCGGCCGCCGGACGATGCCACACATGGACCTCGCCTCGGTGTCGTGCGCGATCCAGAACCTGTGGCTCGCCGCCCGTGCGGAAGGCCTCGGCATGGGCTGGGTGTCGATGTTCGTGCCGGCCGAGGTCGGCACGATGATCGGCGCTCCTGCGGGTGCCGAGCCGGTGGCGATCCTGTGCCTCGGGCCGGTCGACGCGTTCTATCCGCGGCCGATGCTCGAGCAGGAGAGCTGGACGTCAGTGCGCCCGCTGGACGAGCTCCTCGCCGACAACGTCTGGCCCAGCTGACTGTCAGACCCCGGTGCTTGGGTCGAGGTATGGACATCGACGAACCGGGCTGGCCGCTGATCGACGACTTCTTCGCCAAGGAGGCGTCGGGTCGGGCCGAGGCGACCGTACGCCGTTATGTCCGCGTGCGTGACCGGCTCACGCAGTTCCTCGACACCGCCGACATGGGGCGCTGGCTCGGCACGCACCCGGCGACGCTGCTCGAGGCCGAACGAGAGTTCCACGAGCTCGGAGCGTTCTGGCAGCTGTTCGGCCCCGACGAGCTCGTCTGCGTGCTGCCCGGGTTCCTGCTGGAGCCGTGGATGCCCGAGAGCCTCGGCGAGGCGCGCACGCAGATCAGCTTGGTCTCCCGTCTCCTCAGCCACCTCAGCCGCAAGCGATTGCTCGACTTCTCGGTCATCCGCTGCGCCTACTGGGAGTCCGAGGCCGCGGTCAAGCAGGCTCGGATCGACCTCGAGGCCCGCTCGGCCGCCCGCATGCCCGACGAGCACGCGCAGGAGATGCCGAGCCGATTCAAACAGCAGCCGGGACCGCAGTGGTGATGCTATAGTTGAAGCATCAACTACTAAGGAACGGCACCATGGCGACCTACTCGATCTCGGACCTGGACAACCGGCTGCGGCCCAGTCCGCTGATGCCCGTGCTCTTCGTCGGTCACGGCAACCCGATGTATGCCATCGCCGACAACTCCTACACCCAGAAGTGGGCCGAGGTCGGCCACGGGCTGCCCGAGGCGCAGGCCATCGTCGTCGTCAGCGCGCACTGGCTGACGCCGGGCCAGACCCACATCACCGACGCGCCCAAGAACCGCATCATCTACGACTTCGGCGGCTTCCCCGACGAGCTCTACCGCGTCCAGTACGACACCGTCGGCGACGAGGACGTCGCCAGGCTCCTCGCCAAGCAGCTCGTCGAGTATGAAGCCGAGCTCGACAAGCAGTGGGGCCTCGACCACGGCACGTGGAGCGTGCTCAAGCACCTCGCGCCCGCCCCCGAGGTGCCGGTCCTGCAGATCAGCATCGACTACGCGATGCCGCTGCCCGAGCTCTACCAGCTCTACAGCCGCCTGCGCGCGATGCGGCGCCGCGGCGTCGTGTTCATCGGCAGCGGCAACATCGTGCACGCCCTCGGCCGCATCAAGTGGGACGGCGGCACGGCCTGGGACTGGGCCGAGCAGTTCGACGCCGACACGGCGGTCGCGCTCCAGAACCGCGAGATCGGCAAGCTGGTCAACCCCTATGCGACGTGGGCCGAGGCGCGCATCGCGGTGCCGACGGACGACCACTACCGCCCCATGGTCGCCGCGCTGAGCCTGCTCGAGGACGGCGAGGACATCGAGTTCTTCAACGACGAGATCGACATGGGTTCGGTCAGCATGAGGTCGTTCATCTCCGCCTGACCCACGGACGCGCCGTGGTTTGCAGCAAAGCGGCGTGGCGGCACGCGGAACGCGCTACGGTCTTGGCGTTCGCTTCGCCAATCACAGAGGAACCATCGTGTCCAGCACAGATCAGCCCACCCCGCCCGCTCAGCCGACGCCCCCGGCGTACGCGCCGCCGCCGACCACCTACTCCGGCGCCGTGGGCCAGGTCCGCTCGACCGGCATCTGCATCCTGCTGTTCTTCGTGACGTTCGGCATCTACGGGTACGTCTGGTACTTCAAGACGCACGAGGAGATGAAGCAGCACAGCGGTCAGGGACTCGGCGGTCTCGTCGCCGTCCTCCTGGCGATCTTCATCGGGATCGTCTCGCCGTTCCTGGTCTCGAGCGAGGTCGGCGGCCTCTACAGGCGGGCCGGCCGTCCCGAGCCGGTCTCGGCCGTCACTGGCCTGTGGTACTTCCCCGGCATGTTCCTGCTCGTCCTGCCGTTCGTCTGGTTCGTCAAGACCAACGGTGCACTCAACGAGTACTGGAAGTCGCAGGGCGCGACCGCCTGAGCAGCTTCTGACATACGGGCCGCTTGCCAGCTTCGGATGGCGAGCGGCCCGTATGCTGTCTGGCACTCAAGGAGCCGTCATGACCGCTGTCACCATCACCCACATCGGTGGGCCGACCGCCCTGCTCGAGTTCGGCGGATGGCGGATCCTCACCGATCCGACCTTCGATCCGCCCGGCAAGCGCTACTTCTTCGGGTGGGGCACGATGTCCAGCAAGCTGGCCGGTCCCTCGATCGATCCCGCCGACCTCGGCTCGATCGATGCGGTGCTGGTCAGCCATCACCACCATGCCGACAAC
>NZ_JAKFCB010000094.1:0-14438 GCF_036676885.1 Aeromicrobium sp. | reverse complement strand
GTGTGGTTTAGACCGCTGTATACGCCAGCCGAGCGATTCTCAACCAGTCGGTCATGTCTCGCCATGCGCTCAACATCGGCCTACCACCCGTGGGCACATTTTGGGCACATTTTGTTGTGATCTAGCGGGATTCGGACATATCACAGTGATGCGAATTCGTTGAAATGACAGGGATTTCGGCATTGTCGCCGGTCGCAAAGGCCGATATTCGAGTTCAAATCCCACCGCCACGAGGTATTCGTGGTCCTCTCTGGTCGAGGGCGCGTGGAGTGCATCGCTCCATGGTGATCCAGCGGGAATGGGCACCACGATGCCTGGGTGCCTGGCCAGTAGCCTCGTCGAGTGACTTCGGACGTTGTGCTTGTCGGCTGCGGCGAGCTCGGTGCTGACGTGGGCCAGCGGCTCGCGGCGCGGGGCCACGCCGTGCTCGCGCTTCGGCGCCGCGCTGACCTGGTCCCGCAACCGTTGCAGGGCCTGTCAGTGGACCTCACCCGGGACCGCCCAGACCTTCCGCCGCTCGACCTGGCGTACTTGGTCGTGGCGTTGACGGCTAGACCGCGTAGTGAGGAGACCTACCGCGCCACGTACGTCGAAGGTATGGCGCGCGCGCTCGACGCCCTGGCCGCCACCGGCCAGGTGCCACGACGTGCAGTGCTCGTGTCGTCGACGGGAGTCTTCGGCGACCTGGACCCGGCCGTCCTGGCCGACGAGTCCACTCCGGCCCAGCCTGCCGACGGCCCGGCACGGATGCTGCTTCAGGCCGAGCAGGTGTTCCTGGACCGAGTGCCAAGCGGCACGGTTCTGCGCCTGTCCGGGCTCTACGGTCATCGCAGCACGCGACTTGTCGACCAGGTGCGCGCCGGGACGGTGGCCGACCCGAACCGGTGGACCAACCGCATCCACCGCGATGACGCCGCCGCTGCCGTGGTCCATCTGCTCACCCTGGGCACACCTCCGGAGACCCTCTACATCGGGACCGATGACGAGCCGGCGCTCCTCGGTGATGTCGCTGCACACCTGGCTGCACGAATGGGCGCGCCCACCCCTCCTGCTCCCGATGTCGAACTGGGGCACGGCAAGCGGTTCAGCAACGCGCGACTGCGCGCAAGCGGCTGGGCGCCGGACTTTCCGACGTACCGCGAGGGCTATGCCGGTCTGTCGAGAGAGCCGTTGGGGTGAGTCTGCGGACCCCGAGGATTTGTTGTGATCTAGCGGGCGTCAAGCCCTTGAAGGCACCGCCCATCCGGCGCATGCTGGACCTTGAGGAGAAACTCATGGCCACTGATCGCGCCCCCGACAGCCTGCCGATCCTGTCCCGAGGCAAGCATCGCTCTCCCCGTAAGGGTGCCTGCTTCATGGAGATGGCGTCCGTGCTCGCGAATGAGCCATGGAGTGATCGGCCCAGCTGCACTCATCCGTTGCTCGCGGATCTGGCCAGGCGCGTCAACGACAACACCAGTGACCACAACCGCGGCGAGCTCGCGGTGCTCATTCCGTCCGTGGTCGGCCTCCGCGGCGGGCGCTTGGCGTCCGTGGTCGAGATGACCGCGGCCGTTGCCCTGCACGCCATCCCGGACGTTCCCGAGCCCTCGCAACGTGCCCTCGCAGTGGCGCTGATCCGATGCCAGGAGCTGGGCGCATCCCTCGGCCCCGACGTGGTCATCGCTGTCGACGCCGTTGACGAGGCCGTGGATCGCGCCCCCGGCGCGGTGGCGTGGGCACGGCGGCTTGCAGACGGTTCGACGATCAACGAGAAGCAGTTCGTCAAGTACACGGCGCCGACGGTGATGCGGTGCGCGGTGAGCGGGTTGGTGGCCTCGGCGACCACGCAGGGCGATGTCGACACGCGGCTGCGCGACCTTCTGCGGGTGGCCATCGCCGCCGCCCGGCGACTCGAACCTTCGGCATCCGCGCCAGTTCCCGTGTCTGTCCCAAGGCGGCGCCGGGTGTCATTCGCTCGGTCAGGAGCGTAGCGACCACGACTAGCGCTGGCTGGGGGTGCCGACCTGCGCGAGGTCGGCGCTGATCGCCTCTGCTGCGCCCTGCAGCGCGGGGAGGATGCTCGACACCAGGTCGTCGAGATCGTCGAACCCGGTCGGGGCCGACACATTGAGCGCCGCGATGACGTCGCCGAGCGAGCCGGCGACCGGCACCGCGATGGAGCGCAGACCCAGCTCCAGCTCCTGGTCGACGAGGCACCAGCCCTGGGCGCGTACGCGGTCGAGCTCGTGACGAAGGCCGGCCTCGTCGTGAATGGTCCGCGGGGTGAGTGCCTTGAGGTCGGCCTCCTCGAAGTACGCGTCGAGCGTTGGGGGCGTCATGCCGGCGAGGAGGACTCGACCCATCGACGTGGCATACGCCGGGAACCGGGTGCCGACCGTGATGCCGACGCTCATGATGCGACGGGTCGCGACCCGGGCCACGTAGACGATGTCTGTGCCGTCGAGCACGGACGCCGATGTCGACTCGCCGACCTCTGCCGACAGGCGCTCGAGGTGCGGCTGCGCGATCGCGGGCAGGCCGAGCCCCGAGAGGTACGCGGTGCCGAGCCGCAGCACCTGGGGTGTCAGGGCGAAGTGGCGCCCATCCGTGCGTACGAGGCCGAGCTCGACGAGCGTGTGCAGGAACCGTCGGGCGGTCGCGCGGCTGAGCTCGGTGCGTGTCGCGACCTCGCTGAGCGTCATCTCGGGGTGGTTCTGGTCGAACGCCGTGATGACCGACAGGCCGCGTGCGAGCGACTGGACGAACTGGTCGCCGGCGACGGGCGGCTCGGGGGTCATGTCGTCAGGGTTCCAGTCGCCGCAACGGAACGTCCAGGCGGGCCGCGAGGTCGTCGACGGAGATGCCGAACGTCTCCACGACAGTGACCCCGTCGGGGCCGACGAGGAAGGTCGCGTGCTCGGTGTAGACGCGGCTGACGCAGGACAGTCCGGTGAGCGGGTAGGTGCAGGACGGGACGAGCTTGGCGGACCCGTCCTTGGCGAAGAGCGTCATCATGACGAACACGTCCTTGGCGCCGATGGCCAGGTCCATGGCTCCGCCGACGGCGGGGATGGCGTCGGGAGCGCCGGTGTGCCAGTTGGCGAGGTCGCCGTGTTCGGACACCTGGAAGGCGCCCAGGACGCAGACGTCGAGGTGGCCGCCGCGCATCATCGCGAAGGAGTCGGCGTGGTGGAAGTACGAGGCGCCGGGCAGCTCGGTGACGGGGATCTTGCCGGCGTTGGTGAGGTCGGTGTCGATGTCGTCGCCGACCGCGACCGGACCCATGCCGAGCATGCCGTTCTCCGTGTGCAGGACGACGCCGGAGCCGGGGGACAGGTGGTTGGCGACCTGGGTCGGCTGGCCGATGCCGAGGTTGACGAACGATCCGTCGGGGATGTCGCGGGCGACGGTCTGGGCCATCTCGTCTCGGGTGAGTGGTCCGCGGTCGAGGTGCTCGACGGTCGACTCGAGGGTCACGGCGATGGTCATGCTGACTCCTGTCCGACCTGCACGATGCGATCGACGTAGATGCCGGGGGTGACGACGGCCTCGGGGTCGAGGTCGCCGACCGGTACGACGTGGGTGACCTGGGCGATCGTCGTGGCGGCGGCGGTGGCCATGACGGGTCCGAAGTTGCGGGCGGTCTTGCGGTAGACGAGGTTGCCCATCGAGTCGCCGGCATGGGCGCCGATCAGCGCGACGTCGCCGCGGATCGGCAGCTCGAGGACGTAGTCGCGGCCGTCGATCGTACGGGTCTCCTTGCCCTCGGCCAGTGGTGTGCCGACGCCGGTGGGGCAGAAGAAGGCCCCGATTCCGGCGCCCGCTGCGCGCATCCGCTCGGCCAGGTTGCCCTGCGGAACGACCTCGAGGTCGATCTTGCCGGCACGGTAGAGGTCGTCGAAGACGTACGAGTCGGACTGCCGGGGGAACGAGCAGACGACCTTGCGAACCCGGCCTGCGGACAGCAGCGCCGCAAGGCCCGTGTCGCCGTTGCCGGCATTGTTGGACACGACGGTCAGGTCGCTCGCGCCCTGCTCGATCAGTGCGTCGATCAGCGCGACCGGCATGCCGGCCATCCCGAATCCGCCGACCAGGACGGTCGAGCCGTCCTCGATGCCGGCGACGGCATCGAGGGCCGACTCAACGATCACGGTCATCGGGTGGCCTCGTTCTCGAGCACGACGGCCAAGGCCTGGCCGACGCCGATGCAGATCGCCGCGAGGCCCCACTGCTCACCCGACTCGACGAGGCGGTGCGCGAGCGTGCCGAGGATGCGAGCGCCGGATGCGCCGAGCGGGTGGCCGATCGCGATGGCGCCGCCTTTGGTGTTGACGATCTCGGGGTCGATCTTCCACGCGTCGACGCAGGCCAGTGACTGGACGGCGAAGGCCTCGTTGAGCTCGACGGCGCCGATGTCGGACCAGCTGATGCCGGCACGTGCCAGCGCCTGGTTGGCGGCCTCGACCGGAGCGAACCCGAAGTCCTGGGGGTCGAGGGCATGGACGCCCCGGCCGGCGATTCGTGCCACGGGGTCGAGCCCGATAGAGCCGGCTGCTGCGGCCGACCCGATCAACAGCGCTGCAGCGCCGTCGTTGAGCGGAGACGCGTTGCCGGCCGTGATCGTGCCGTCGGGACGGAAGGCGGTCTTGAGTCCCGCGAGCTTCTCTGCAGTCGTACCCTCACGGATCGACTCGTCGCGCGTCATCTCGACACCGTCGACCGGGGTGACGAGCTGGTCGTAGAACCCGGCAGCCCAGGCGGCCGCGGCCAGCTCGTGCGAGCGTGCCGCGAACTCGTCCTGCCGCTCGCGGCTGATGCCGTACTTCTCCTGGAGCAGCTCGTTGCACTCACCGAGCGAGATGGTCCACTCGGACGGCATCCGCTCGTTGACGAGGCGCCACCCCAGCGTCGTCGAGACCGCTGTTGTGTCGCCGGCGGGGAAGCCACGAGAGGGTTTGGGCAGCACCCATGGCGCGCGGGTCATCGACTCGACGCCGCCGGCAGCGACGATGTCCGCGTCGCCGGTCTCGATCGCGCGCGACGCCATGATCGCCGCATCGAGGCTCGAGCCACAGAGGCGATTGACCGTCGTCGCGGGCACGGATGTCGGCAGTCCGGCGAGCAGCACCGCCATGCGACCCACGTTGCGGTTGTCCTCTCCCGCGCCGTTCGCGTTGCCCCAGAACACATCTCCGATGGCGGATGGGTCCAGCCCGGGGGCTTTCGCCAGGACGCCCGAGAGGGCCGTGGCCGCGAGGTCGTCCGGACGCACTCCGGCCAGGGCGCCGCCGAATCGGCCGAAAGGGGTGCGGCTTGCGGCGTAGAGATAGGACGCGGTCATGTGACTCCTGTTCGGGATGCGAACGATAGTTCGTGGAGTGAACAGACGCAAGCATAGCGATGTGCAGGACTAACTCACAAGGGACGAGGGCCGGGCGGCTAGATCTGTGGGTGGGGCGGGCCGGCGCCAGGCCCATCCGCCGTCGGGGACGACAGGATCTCGCCGTTCACCTCGCAGACTTCGGCGAGCGTGTTGTACACGGTGCCGTACTTGCGCAGGTTCATGTGGACCAGATCGACGCGACGCCGTGGTTCATCGGTGGTGACCCGCAGCGTGTAGCGGATCTCGGTGAACCTCGGCGGGGCATCCTGCCGGTGGGCCGTCACCTCGACCTGGGCGTCCTCATACTGGAACCCGAGAAGGTCGCGGGTGCGGGCCAGGTTCTTGAGCAGGCATGCCGCGAACGCGGTTGCGAGCAGGTCGGCGGGTCCGGGCTGACCTGTGGGCGTGCCGCCCCAGGTGGTGTCCAGCTCGATCGACGCGGATCCGGCTCGCGCGACGCCGGGGGCGCCGGCGTCGGCATGTGCCGTGATGGAGTAGTCCGTCGGCGGTCGAGCCGGAGCGGCCTTCATTGGTGCCCCTTCACGACCATCCGGAGGATGCGCAGGTTGAAGGAGACGAACCGGATGAGCTGGTAGGGCAGGTTGCCGCGCCGGCGCAGGGTCTTGGGGGTTGGCAACGGTGCCTTGGACAGGTCCACGACAGGCTGATCGCTGTCGGTGCGGATGGCGTTGAGGGATGGTGCGTTCGGTGTCATGGCGATCACTCCGGAATCAGGTGCCAGCCGAAGCGGCCCTTGGCCTTGTGGATGAACAGGTAGTGCAACGCCAGCTTGGCCCAGTGCCCGCTCAGCCCGATCTCGCCGCTCGTGGCCTTGAGATCGCGTCCGGTCGGGAATCGTGAGTAGTCCGGGACGACCGGCATCATCGTCATTGCAGCAGCGGAACCGTTGCGCATGTCCGCACCGGCCGACGCGACGCAGGCTGCACCCATGTGCGCCATCGACGCGGTGTGCGCCTCGGCTCGCGCGCCGTGCTTGATGCGGTCCGCGATCGTCAGGGCGACGGTCTTGCCCATGATCCCCGACGGCATGCCCGTACGAGGCGGCGACGGCGTGATGACCGTGCCATTGGCGCTCTTTCGAGGCCGCGAGATCTGGTGCGGCGGGGCGAACGCGATGCCGACGGCGAAGATGTTGTCGTGTCCGGGCACCAGATAGGTCTCCGGCCAGTCCTCGGCTCGCCAGTCCTCGTACGGCTTGGGGGTGTAGTCGGCGTCGACCTTCATGAACCCGCTGGGGGCGAACATCTCGGCGGTGATGTCGGCGCCGGCCCGGTCGTACGCCGCAAGCGGCACTCCGCCGAACGGGGGCAGCAGCATCGCGAAGTCGAACGGCAAGGCGTGGTGCTCGCCGTCCAGGGTCTCGAAGTGGACGACGCCGGGCTCGACACGTTCGACGTGTGCGCCGAGGATCGGCTCGACGTCGCGCTCCCTGAACAGGGACGCGGTCCACAGCTCGCTCGACGTCTGGAACCCCTGCTGCTCGAAGGTCATGCCGTCGACGCCGAAGTCGCCCAGCGCGGCCTCGTTGCTCAGATAGATGAGTCGGGCGCGGTCTCGTACGCCCGCCTCGCGCAGCTGGTGGTCCACATTGAAGACGTACTCGAACGCGGCTCCCTCGCAGGTGCAGGTGCCGTGGCCCATCCCGACGACGAGCGTCTGCGGTTGGCCAGCGCGCAGCTTCGCAATCGTGTCCTGGAGGGCCTGCGCCGCCTCGACCGCGTGGTCGGCGGTGCACACCGACAGCGAGTGGCCGTCGGGTCCGAGTCCCTCGGTCGCCCCGAACTTGAGCTGGGGACCCGTGGCATTGATCAGGTAGTCGTAACGGATCCGGTCCTCCCGGCCGGTGTCGCCCCTGCCGGTGCTGACGATGTCGACCGCGCCGCGCGCGTCGGTGTCATCGCCGTACGGTCTGATCGCGACCGCCTTGGCCTGGCGGAACGCGATGCCCTTGCGGGCGTAGACCGGAGCGAGCGCGAACGTGACGTCCTGCTTGGACATCTTGCCGACGCCGACCCAGATGTTCGACGGGATCCAGTTCCACTTCGAGTTGGGCGAGACGACCGTGATGGTGTCCTTCTTGGTCAGCAACCGGGACAGGTGCAGCGCTGCAGTGTGCCCCGAGATCCCGGCCCCGAGGATGACGACATCAGCCATGAGTTCTCCTTCGATGTCCCTCAACGTGTGCAGCGGGATGACCCGCGGGGACCGACTGCTGCAGGCTGGTCATCGCGACGAGTTGAGCGCCGTCATCCGCGCCTTGTACTCATCCGCATCGATCTCGCCGCGGGCGAGCCGCTCGGCGAGGATCTGCTCGGCGTTCGTGGACGATTGATGAGGCCCGGGGGGAGTATGCGTTGCCTGCGTCATGCGTACGATCCAGACGACAGCGACGGCGATGAGCACCCAGGTGCCCAGCATGCCGAGCAGCATCACGAAACCCCAACCGTCGTCCATGTGTCCGTAGTTGTCTCCGTTGTTCCAGTCCATGGTCGTTCGCCTCGCTCGTCGGGCTCCAGGTGTGGAGCACTCTGCTCAGAGTGCGACGCCGTGGGACGGTGCAAGTAGGGGCCAAAGGCCCGGGCGAGACGGACCTGCGCCCCTGCGTGGCTCCGGTCAGTCGGCGGCGGGCTTGCGGCTGCCGTCGTCCTCGAACTCGACGTCGCCGAAGTCGATCGGGCGGGAGGCATTGGCGATCGCCGTGACCATGGCGGTGCCGAGGGGGCCGGCCCGGTCGAAGACCTCGACGGTGCCGACGGCGATGCCGTCGTACTCCACGCGGTCGGTCGCGGACAGCCCGACCTCGCGGCCGACGGGACGTCGAGCCAGGGCGAGGGTGACGTCGGTGTTGATGAACTTGACGCCCTCGGAGCCCCAGTTGACGACCATGCTGGTCCCGTCGGCGATGCTCGCGACGGACTGGAACGGCGTGCCCGGCTCGCCGTCGACGACCGGCAGTCCGGCCTGCCACGTCTGCTTGCGGCCGGAGTTCTGGTGGTCGGGGAATGACTGGGACCACGGTGAGTCGCTGATGAAGTGCGGCACCCGGGGCTCATCGTTCGGCGGGACGAGGTCCTCCGGCGGCGGCTTCGGGTGGTCGTCGGGGGTCCACACATCGCCCTTGGGTGTCTCGGTCGGTAGCAGGAAGATGCAGCTGGCCCGGGCGACTCGCTCGCCGTCCTGGAGCAGGACCGCGTCGATCAGGCAGATGCGGCGGCCTTCGCGTACGACCTCGGTCGTCACGGTGCACGGCGCCATCCTGGCCGGCTGGAACAGGTCGACGGTGTAGCGGGCGGGATGCAGGTCGTCGCGACCCAGCTCCGCGAGCCGCATCTCGAGGGCGCGCGCGAGGGCGCCGCTGATCGCGACGCCGTGCATCTGGTCGTGGCTCCACATGCTGCGGGCGATCTCGGCGGGGACGAGGAGGTCGTCCTCGAGGGTGAACATGGCCAGGGACATGAGCTAAGCCTGTCAGTCGTCGATCACCTGCGGTCGGACGCCAGCAGGTCCGGCACCGCGGTAAGACTAGAACGTGTTTCAGTTTTGCGCTACTGTCCCCGCCATGGTGCTTGAGAGATTTCGCCTTGACGACCAGGTCGCGATCGTCACCGGAGCCGGACGCGGGATCGGCGCTGCCAGTGCCCTCGCGCTCGCCGAAGCCGGTGCCTGCGTCGTCCTGGCCGCCCGTACGGAGGACCAGCTGCGTGAGGTCGCCGCCCAGGTGGAGGCCTTGGGGAGCAAGGCGGTCGTCGTGCCCGCTGACCTCTCCGACCTCGACCAGGTCGCCGCGCTCGCGCAGGTCGCGGTCGACACCTTCGGCCGGCTCGACGTCGTCGTCAACAACGTCGGCGGCTCGATGCCGAAGGAGTTCGTACGCACGAACGTCGCGGCGCTCGAGGGCGCCTTCCACTTCAACGTCTCGACCGCGCACGCGCTGACCCGGGCCGCGCTGCCGCACCTGCTGAAGGGCGACGGCGGCTCCGTCGTCAACATCTCGTCGGTCATGGGCCGGGTGAGTGGCCGCGGTTACCTGGCGTACGGGACGGCGAAGGCCGCCCTCGCGCACTGGACCCGTCTCGCTGCCCGCGACCTCGCCCCCCGCGTACGCGTCAACGCGATCGCCGTCGGATCCGTCGCGACCTCGGCCCTCGAGATCGTCACCGGCGACGAGGGCCTCACGGCGCAGATGGAGGCCAACACCCCGCTGCGCCGCATCGGCGACCCGGACGACATCGCCGCCACCGTCCTGTTCCTCGCCAGCCCGGCCGGCAGCTACCTGACCGGCAAGGTGCTGGAGGTCGACGGAGGCATCGACCAACCCAACCTCGACATGGCACTGCCAGACCTGGGAGAGACCCTATGAGCATCAGCGTCGCTGCATGGAGCACGGGCAACGTCGGCAAGCACGTCCTCGCCGGCATCGACGCCCGGCCCGACCTCGAGCTCGTCGGGCTCTGGGTGTCCAACCCCGACAAGGTCGGCAAGGACGCCGGCCGGCTCGCCGGGCTCGACCGGGACCTCGGGGTCCTGGCCACTAACGACGTCGAGGCGATCATCGCGCTCAAGCCGGACTGCGTCGTGCACAGCGCGATGGCCGACGACCGGCTCTTCGAGGCGATGGCCGACCTCGAGCGGCTGCTGCGGGCCGGCATCAACGTGGTCTCCAGCGGCCCGGTGTTCCTGCAGTACCCCGCGGGCCCGGCGGTCGGTATGGCCGAAGGCGTGCAGCAGGCGGGCAAGGACGGCGGCGCCTCGCTCTACGTCAACGGCATCGACCCGGGCTTCGCCAACGACTGGCTGCCGTTGTCGCTGACGAGCATCAGCGAGCGCATCGACGAGGTGCGCTGCTCGGAGGTGCTCAACTACAACACGTACAACCAGGGCATGATCGTCTTCGACGTCATGGGCTTCGGCAAGCCGATGGACAACATCCCGATGCTGCTCGAGCCGGGAATCCTCAGCCTCGCGTGGGGCAGCGTCGTACACCAGATCGCCGCCGGCCTCGGGGTGGAACTCGACGATGTCGAGGAGTTCTACGAGCGACTCCCGGCCACCGAGTCGTTCGACATCGACAGCGGCCGCATCGAGAAGGGCACCGTCGCGGGCCTGCGCTTCGAGGTACGTGGCATGGTCGGCGGCAAGGCCGTCGTCGTGCTCGAGCACGTCACCCGCGTCCACGACGACATCGGCCCCGACTGGCCGCAGCCGGCCGGCAAGGGCTGCTACCGGGTCGAGATCAAGGGCGAGCCCAACTACACGCTCGACCTGCAGCTGCTCGGCACCGACGGCGACCACAACACCGCCGGGCTGAAGGCCACCGCGATGCGGCTGGTCAACGCGATCCCGGCCGTCGTCGACGCCAAGCCCGGGCTCGTCACGACGCTGGACCTGCCGCTCGTCACCGGTCGTGGGCTGGTGGTCTCGTGATCACGCGCCTCGGCCGGCTGGCCGCCGTCGCCGCGCTCGCCGGCAGCCTCGTCCTCGTCTCGCCGATGACCGCCGAGGCGGCGACCGGCTGCTCGCAGGCCGGTTCGCAGGCCTCGTCGCAGAAGTACCTCGACGCGCTGGTCGACCGCAACGCGGCCTGGTCGATCCCGCTCGACCCGTTCGTGATCCGCTACGAGAATGGGCTGCCCACGTCGGTCTCCGCGTTCGACCTGAAGCTGCAGCTCTACCTGCACATCCAGTACTCGGTGTTCACATCGATCGAGAACATCGTGTGGACGTGGCAGCCCGATGGCCGGGAGAACGTCATCAACGCGACCTACGACATACCCGTCGGGGTGGGGGGCCTGCCGCTGGGGAGCTCGACCGTCGTCGAGGACTTCACGCTGAACCCTGACTGCACGATCAAGCGGATCGACGCGACGTTCACGATCGAACCGCCCGCTTGACCGAGCTAACGCAGCAGCAGGCGTACGGCGACGTCCATCGACTTGGTGACGTCCTCGGCGGACGTACGGCCAGTGACCCAGCCCATGAGCGCCGACAGCCACACGTCGCCGATGACGCGGACGATCGCCATGTCCTCGTCGGTGGGCTCGCGGGCCTCGTCGGTGCCGTCGATCGCGTGCGTGATCATCGCCGTCAGCTTCATGCCGACGAGATGGATCTCGTCGGCGACCGACGCGTCGGCGAACATGAACGCCCTCGTGAGCGCCTCGGTCAGCTGGGGCTGCTTCTGCAGCGCCGTGGTGGTCACCCCGAGCACGTGCATGACGCGCTCGTGCGGGGTGTCGCCGGGGACCGCGCGCGTACGCGACTGCGCCTCGGCGCGTTCGAACTCACGTCCGAGAGCGGTGACCAGGAGATGGATCTTCGAGGGGAAGTAGCGGTAGAGCGTGCCCAGTGCGACGTCGGCGTTGTCGGCGACCGCGCGCATCTGCACCGCATCGAAGCCGCCCGCGTCCGCCAGCGCAATCGTGGCGTCGAGGATGCGGCGGCGTCGCTCGCGCTGTGCGTTAGAGCCGGCAGTCTCGGTCGTGCTGGTCATCCCGCATCGTCTCCTGTCCAGGACTTGCTGCTGAGCTCGGCGGCGATGGCCGTCGGTATGATTGAAACACGTTCTAGATTTGGAGGCGACACCTGATGCCCGTCGGCGTGACCCGCGATCATCTAGAACTGAGTACCAGTTTACGGGCCTGGGCCGACGGCCTGGGCGCGACATCCACGGCGCGGGCGGCCGAGACTGATGCCGGGGCATCGTTCGCGAAGACCTGGCAGGCCGTCGTCGAGACGGGTCTGACCGGCATCGGCCTCGCCGAGCAGCACGGCGGCGGTGGCGGCGACCTGCTCGACCAGCTGGTGGCGCTGGAAGCCGCCGCGTACGCGCTGGTGCCCGGCCCGCTGCTCGGCACGACCCTCGTCGGTCAGCTGGTCGAGGATGCCGACGTCTGCCGTGCGCTCGCCGAGGGTGCCAGCGCGGGAGTCGCGCTGTCAGGGGCGGTCACGGTCGACGATGCGGGCGCTCGCGGTGACCTCGGCGTCGCGCTCGATGTCGTCGACGCCCGCTGGCTCCTCGCGCCGGCGGACGGCGACTCTTGGGTGCTGATCGGTGCCGACGGCTGGCGGGCCGAGCCGGAGGTCGGCATCGACCTGTCCCGGCGCGGGGGGTCCGTACGCGTGGATGCGACCCCTGAGCAGGTGCTGCGCCTGCCGGGTGTCGACGCCGAGACCGTACGCCGCGTGCTCGTCACACTGGCCGCGGCGGAGGCGGCCGGCGTCGCGCAGTGGTGCCTGGACACCGCGGTCGAGTACGCCAAGGTGCGCGAGCAGTTCGGTGCGCCCATCGGCTCGTTCCAGGCCGTCAAGCACCTCTGCTCGCAGATGCTGGAGAACACGGAGTCGGTGGCCGCCGCGGCATGGGACGCCGGTGCCGCCGCACGGCCGGACGTACCGGTCGAGGAGGCGGAGTACGCCGCCGACGTCGCCGCGACCGTGGCGTTCGAGGGTGCGGTGTCGGTCGCGCAGGACTGCATCCAGGTGCTGGGCGGCATCGGCTTCACGTTCGAGCACGACGCGCACCTCTACCTCCGGCGAGCCGTGGCGTTGAGTGTCACGGTGGCCACGATGACCGGAGGTGCCGACCAGTCGGCGGCCCGCCTCGCGCGGCGCGCGGGCACGGGTCAGCGCCGAACGGCGGAGATCGACTTCGACGGTGCCGACGTGGAGTTCCGCGAGACGACGCGCCAGCAGCTGGCTGCCATCGCCGAGCTGCCCGCGGACGAGCAGCGTGCCGCACTCGCGCGGGCCGGCCACCTGACACCACACTGGCCGCGCCCGTACGGCCTCGAGGCCGGCCCGGTGGAGCAGCTGGTGGTCGACGAGGAGCTGGCTCGTGCCGGGCTCACCCGCCCCGATCTGGCCATCGGCGCCTGGGCGGTGCCGACGATCATCCAGCACGGCACCGAGCAGCAGGCCGAGCGGTTCGTGATGCCGACGCTGCTCGGCGAGCTCCGGTGGTGCCAGCTGTTCAGCGAGCCGGGTGCGGGTTCCGACCTCGCGTCGCTCACCACCCGCGCCGTACGCACCGAGGGCGGCTGGCAGCTGACCGGCCAGAAGGTGTGGACCTCGCGGGCCCGCGAGGCCGACTGGGCGATCTGCCTCGCGCGCACGGATCGGGACGCCGCGCACCGCGGGATCACGTACTTCCTGGTCGACATGAGGTCGGCCGGCATCGACACCCGGCCGCTGCGCGAGCTGACCGGCGACGCGATGTTCAACGAGGTCTTCCTCGACGAGGTGTTCGTCCCAGACGAGTGCGTCGTGGGCGAGGTCAACGGCGGGTGGAAGCTCGCCCGTACGACCTTGGCCAACGAGCGCGTCGCGATGGCCGGCACCAAGCTGGGCGTGAGCACCGAGCGCGCCGTCGAGCTGCTCGCCGGTCGCGAGTCCGAGACCGACGCAGCACGGGTCGGCCACCAGGTGGCGCTGGCGACGGTGTGCCAGCTGCTCGGCGTGCGGTCGACGTTGCGGTCGATCGCAGGGCGTGGCCCCGGCCCGGAGTCGAGCGTCGCCAAGCTCCTGGGCGTACGCAATCGGCAGGAGGCGTCCGAGCTCGTGGTCGACCTGCTCGGGCCGGCTGCCCTGCTGGCATCGGACGACCAGGTCGCGGCGGACGTGCACGAGATGCTGCTCACCCGGTGCCTGTCGATCGCCGGCGGGACGACCCAGATCCTGCGAAACGTCGTCGCCGAACGCGTCCTCGGGCTACCCCGCAGCTGAGGTCAACCATCTCGCCGGTCGAGTGAGGAGGCCGCCCGCGGCTGATACGGTCCTCGTTCCTCGGACGACCTAGTCGACCGCCGAGTTGTGGGTCGCCCGGTGCCACTGCAACCAACGCTGGACGGCGGCGATCGTGTGCTGGCTGCGGATCGAGGAGAAGACCTCGAACGCGTGCTGGGCGCCGGGCAATTCGGCGTACGTGACAGAAGCGTCCGACTTCTCCTCCAGCGCGGCGACGAAGGCGCGAGCCTGGTTGACCGACACCACGGTGTCGTTGCGTCCGTGGATCACGAAGAAGTCGGGTGTGTGCTCGGTGACGTGGGCCAACGGC
>NZ_JAKFCB010000093.1:0-12842 GCF_036676885.1 Aeromicrobium sp. | reverse complement strand
CGGTCGCGCGCCTCGAGGACCAGCACCGACTTGCCGGCCGCACGCAGCTTGCGGGCCGCGACGAGTCCGGAGAGGCCTCCGCCGACGACCACGACGTCGACGGACGCCGGCAGCGATCCCCGTGTCGTTGCGGCCTCGCCGGCCGACGCCAGCTTGATTCCTGACGCGGCCATCACACTGCCGATCGTCAGGCCGCGCAGGACCGTGCGCCGGCTGGGCGCAGCGGCAGTGGTGGGGGTGGTGATGTCGTCACTCATGCGATGGACCTGCCTGACTTCTGAGGAGTGGTGGGAGTGTGACGGTCAGTTCGCTGCTTCCAACAGCTCGGTGTGCGTGAACTCGAGTGCCGCGGCCAGGTCGAACGCCCCGTGATCGCTGCCGAGCCCGCCTGCCACGAGGGCGGCCGTGGCGCAGCCGAGGGTCGCCGCGTCGGCATGGCTGCGACCCAGGGACAGGCCGCGCAGGAAGCCTGCCGAGAAGGCGTCACCGCAGCCCGTCGTGTCGACGACCTCGACGGCGAATGCCGGGATCCTGGTCTCCGACGTCGCGTCGACGACGATCACGCCGTCGGCACCGGCGGTCGCAGCGATGCACCCGGCACCGAGCTCGAGCAGCTGGCGGCAACCCTCGACCAGGTCGGTCGTGCCGGTGAAGCCGAGGACCTGCTCTTCGTTGGGCAGCACGTAGTCGAGGTGGGGCAGCGCCGGCGCGATCCAGTCGAGCAGGCCGGGCTCGCCGGGGGCCAGGAAGTCTGCCGACGTGACGACGCCGTGCTCACGCGCGAACGAGAGGATCTTCGCCGCGGCCTCGCCGCCCATGAACTCCGGGCCGCCCAGGTGCAGGTGGGTGGCCGACGCGATGGCGTCCCACGGAGCGTCATCCGGGCCGTACGTGCCATTGGCCCCGACGACGTGGAAGGCGGGACGGGAACCGTCCGGGCGGATCGGCAGGACGCTGGACGACGTCTGCTCACCGTCACGACGTACGAGCATCGAGGTGTCCACCCCGTCGCGCTGCAGCAGCGTCAGCAGGAGGTCGCCGATCGGGTCGGCACCGATCGCGCCGGCACTGTGGACCGTCGCGCCCAGCTTGGCGAGGGTGAGCGCCGTGCCGCCGGCCGAGCCCGCAGCGGTCATCTTGATCTGCTCGACCAGCTGCCCGCCCTGGCCTTCGGGGATCTCCTCGACCGGACGTACGAGGACGTCCAGGACGTGCACGCCCATCGCGATCACGGTCATGTGGTTGTCGGTCATGCGGGGTCCTTCTCATCGGTGACTGGTCGGCTGCTGCCGTATCCGTTCATGACGGCGGCGATCACGTCGGCCTGGGCTTCGGTGTCGAGGACGCGAGGGGTGCCGATCGATGCCGCGCGCCAGTAGATCGTGCATGCCCACTCGAGCAGCAGTGCCAGCTCGGCGGCCTTGGCCAGGTTGTCGGCGTACGTGATCGCGCCGTGGTTGGCCATGAGCGCAGCGGTACGTCCCTCGAGCGCGGCGTGGACGTGGGCGGCGAGCTCGGGCGTCCCGAACGTCGCGTAGGGGGCAACGCGTACATCGCCGCCGAGCAGCAGCATCTGGTAGTGCACGCACGGCAGCAGGTCGACGACACAGCCCACGGCCGTCGCCATCGGCGCGTGGGTGTGCACGACCGCCCCCGCGCCGAAGTCGCGGTAGATCCCGAGGTGCAGCTCCAGCTCGGACGTCGGTGCCAACGAGCCCAGCACGACCTCACCGGACAGGTCGACGACCGACACCTGTTCGGCGGTCATCTGCTCGAATGCCGCACCCGTCGCGGTGATCGCGATGAGGTCGTCGACGCGGGCGCTGACGTTGCCGGCCGTGCCGATGACAAGCCCGTCGGCGGCCAGACGCCGGCATGCTGCCGCGATCTCGCCACGCCGCTCGTCCACCACCGAGGTGCTCTGCATCCGTGTAAGATACATGAAAGAGAATTCACTTTCACTAGTTCTGGTCGGAGATTATTGATGAGCGCTCCCCTGGCGGTCGAACCCGGGTGGCAGTCCCGCCTGCGCAGAGCACCGCAGCAGCCGCGCAGTCAGGCGAAGATCGAGCAGGCCGTCGATGCCGCCGATCGCCTGCTGGCCCGCGCCGGCGCGAACGCCGTGACCACGACCCGGGTCGCGGCCGAGGCCGGCATCGCCGTGGGCACGGTCTACCGCTACTTCCCCGACAAGGAAGCACTGTTCGACGCGCTCGCGGCTCGTTGCCTCGCCAGGTTCGAGTCGCTCATGGATGAGCTCGTCGCGCAGTCGCGCACCGAGAAGTGGTCCGATCCGGTCGGCATGCTGTTCGACGTCTACACCGACCTCTATCGGACGGATGCCGGCCTGCGGGCGATCTGGTTCGGCGGCCTGCTGTCGGAGAATCTCCGCGAGGCCGACCGCGCGCACAAGCGCGTCATGGCCGAGGGCCTGCGCCACATCCTCATCTCCCAGGACATCGCGGGTGACGCGCCCGAGCTCGGCACGGTGTGCCACGCGGCCATGCTGGCCTCGGACGCCATCACGCAGGAGGCGTTCCGCAACAGCGACTCAGGCGATGCTGCCCTGATGTCGGAGGCGAAGACCATGCTCCGCAGCTACGTCGACAGCATCAAGGCACGGTTCGAGCCGGTCTGAGGTCAGTCGCGTCCGAGGACAGCCTCGAGGGTCTCGACGACCAGCCGGTGGTCGTCGAGCTGCGGCAGCCCGGAGACCGCGACGGTGCCGATGCAGCCGGTCCCTCGTACGAGGATCGGGAACGCGCCGCCATGTGCCGCAAAACGCGACACGTCGAGCCGGGAGTCCTCGTCGAACGAGCCGCCGTTGACCCGGAACTCCTCGCCGACGCGCAGCGACGAACGGCCGTAGCGGTCGACGACGGCACTCTTGCGCGCCAGCCACCCGTCGTTGTCGGCCGACGCACCGGGCAGTGCGGCATGGAAGAGCTCCTGGCCGTTGCGCCGGATCGAGATCGCGATCGGCAGCCCGGCAGCGAGGCCGGCCTCGCGCAGCGCGACACCGAGGTCCCACGCCGTCTGCTCGTCGAAGTGGTCGAAGACCAGGCGTGACTCCTGCGCCGCCAGCTCGTCGAGCAGCTCGCGGCCGCTCATGCTGCAGCTCCGGGACGTACCGTCGCACGGCTCTCGGCGCTGATGCGAGCGGCCTCGAGGACGTCCGCCGTCGCGACCGCGTCAGCTGCCTCGACCGGCGGCGGGCCTTCGCCTCGGACCGCCCGGGCGAATGCCGGGTAGTAGGTGTCCCACTCCCCACGCTCGAGCGCGACCGCCGCCGAGCCCTTCGCCGTCAGGACGCGGTCGAGGTCGGACGCGATCTCGGCGCCCCAGGTGGGACTCGAGGACGGGCTTGCACCGGCGACCAGCGCGGCCTCCTGGGTGTCACCGGTCGTGATGACCAGCGAGGCGGCCGAGCCGGTCACCCGGAACCGCGGCCCAGCGGCGTACTGGCTCCAGCTCCCCCACAGGTGCGACACCGCCCCGTTGGTGTGGCGCAGCGCCACGAAGACGTCGTCGTCGAGACCGGTCTCGCGGGTGCGGGACTCCGCGTACACCGACTCCACGGGGCCCAGCAGCACGAGCGCCTGGTCGACGAGGTGCGCGCCGAAGTCGAGCAGGGTGCCACCGCCTGACGCGCCGGGGCCGTTGTCCGGGGCGTACCGCTCGAACCTGGACTCGAACCTGCGCACCTCCCCCAGGGTGCCGTCGTCCACCAGGGCACGCACCGTGAGGAAGTCGGAGTCCCACCGGCGGTTCTGGTACGGGCTCAGCGTCACGCCTCGGGCCGAGGCGAGCTCGACGGAGCGACGTGCCGCGGCCGGATCGAGGGCGAAGGGCTTGTCGCACACCACCGACAGCCCGAGCGCGATCGCCTGGTCGGTGAGCTCCGAATGCGTACCGGCCGGTGTCGAGATGCTCACTGCCTCGGCGCCGGCGGCCGCGAGGGCCTCGAGCGAGTCGAACAGCCCGGCACCCGGATGCTCGGCGGCCACGAGGTCGCGACGTTCGGCGGAGGTCGTGACGACACCGACGAACTCGCACTCCCGCGACGACGAGATCAGCGGCGCGTGGAAGTACCTTCCACCGAAGCCGTAGCCGACCAGTCCGATCTTGACCGGGTCCATGTGATCACTGCTCCCTTGAAGACGTGGACGTTCATGCCCGGGTCAAGTGAAGCAGCACGGTCCCGTGTGACTGCTCAGGGCACGACTCGTGCTGACTCGGCGGACTCCTGCTCGAACAGCCGCAGCATCGCCGCGGCGGCGCTGACGGCGATCGTGGCCGGGTCCTTGCCGTGGAGGTCACCCACTCCGATGGGTGTCACGATTCGCGCGATGCGCTCCGGCTGGTGGCCTTCGTCGGCCAGCTTGCGCTGGAAGCGCGCCCACTTGGCGCTCGAACCGATCAACCCGATCGACGCGAGGTGGGACGCACGGATCGCGGCATCGCACAGGGCGGCATCCTCGGCATGGTCGTGGGTCATGATCAGCACGTGCGAGCCCGGTGGCAGCTCGCCCAGGACCAGCTCGGGAAGAATCGGGTGGTGATGGACGTGCACACGTGCGATGGCGTCGTCGAGCGGCGCCAGCCGACTCGGGCTGAGCTGATCTGGCCGGGAGTCCACGAGGTGCAGGTCCAGGTCGTGGCGGCTGAGGATGCGAGCCAGCTCGAGGCCGACGTGACCCATGCCGAAGATGGCCACGGACGGGACCACGGCGAGCGGCTCGAGCAGCACCGTCACCTCACCGCCGCAACATTGGACGCCGTGCTGCAGCGGGGCCTTGTCCGACAGCGGGACCGTGAGCGTCTGCACGTCGGCCGCGCCTCGCTCGAGGAGGGATCTGGCCGCCGTGATGGCCACCTCCTCGAGGTTGCCGCCACCGATCGAGTCCCACGTACGGTCAGCGGTCACGACCATCTTCGCCCCGGCGGCTCGCGGTGCGTGACCGCGCACCTGCGTCAACGTCACCAGCACGCCGGGAAGGCGCGAGTCACGCAGGTGCTCCACCGCCGTCAGCCAGTTCATGCGTCCAAGTCCTCGAGCTCGTGCTGCGCCCGCTCCGACCGGGGTCGCAGCGGTGGGCCTTCGGGCTGCTCCGGTACGTCACCGGGATATCCCTCGGGCGGCGACGCGTCGCGACCCGCGCGAGCCGCATCGAGGGCCCAGAAGACCGCCTCGGGCGTCGCCGGCGAGGCGAGCGCGACGCTCACGCCGCGCGGTCCGAACGCCGCCGCAGCTTGCCGCAGGGCCTCGCGGACCGAGAACGCCAGCATGAGGGGCGGTTCACCGACCGCCTTGGACCCGTAGACCGCACCGTCCTCGGCGGCGTTCCGCAGCAGGGACACGTTGAACACCTCCGGCATCTCCGAGAAGCTGGGCAGCTTGTAGGTGCTCGCCGCCTGCGTCGCGAGACGCCCGCGACTCTCACCGTCGCCGTCGTCCCAGCGAAGGTCCTCGAGCGTGAGCCAGCCGACGCCCTGGACGAACGCGCCCTCGATCTGGCCGAGGTCGACCAGCGGGGAGAGACTGTCGCCGACGTCATGCACGATGTCGACCCGCCGGGTCCGGTAGGCGCCGGTGAACCCGTCCACCTCGACCTCGGCCGCCGCGACGCCGTACGCGAAGTACTTGAACGGCTCTCCGGTCATGGTCGACGAGTCCCAGTGCAGGCCCGACGTGCGGAAGTAGCCGGCGGCCCACAGCTGGATGCGGTCGAAGTACGCCAGCCGGACGATCTCGTCCCAGGAGACCCCGGCCACCACACCGTCGACGAACCGCACCTCGGCCTCCGGGACGCCGGTGACCTTCGCGGCGACCGGCCGCAGCCGGTCCAGGATCTGCTCGCACGCGTTCTTGATCGCGCCACCGTTGAGGTCGGCCCCCGAGCTCGCCGCCGTTGCCGACGTGTTGGGCACCTTGTCCGTACGCGTCGGCGCGAGGCGCACCTTGGCGAGCGGCACACCCAGCGTGGTCGCGGCCACCTGCAGCATCTTGGTGTGCAGCCCCTGCCCCATCTCGGTTCCGCCGTGGTTGATCAGGACCGAGCCGTCCTTGTAGACGTGGACCAGGGCGCCGGCCTGGTTGAACGCCGTGAAGTTGAACGCGATGCCGAACTTCACCGGCGTGATCGCCAGGCCGCGCTTGACGTGCTCGTGCTCGGCGTTGAACGCCTCGATCGCGGCGGTGCGGGCGGCGAAGTCGCTGTCGGCGCGCACCTGCTCCCAGGTCCTCGACAACCGCTCGGCGTGGCGGACCGGCTGACCGTACGGCGTCGTGTGCCCGTCGCGGTAGAGGTTGCGGCTGCGCAGGTCGGCCGGGTCCAGGCCCAACAGCGGGGCACACCTGCCCAGGATGTCCTCGATCACGAGCATGCCCTGCGGCCCACCGAACCCGCGGAACGCGGTCTGCGAGGTCTTGTGGGTCTTGGCGATGCGACCGTTGGCGCGTACGTGCGGGATCCAGTAGGCATTGTCGACGTGGCAGAGCGCGCGGGCCATGACCGGCTCGGACAGGTCGAGGCTCCACCCGCCGTCGGACGTCAGGGTCACGTCGAGTGCCTGCAGCATCCCGTCGGGGTCGAAGCCGACCCGCCACTGCGCGTGGAAGCCGTGGCGCTTGCCCGACATGGTGATGTCCTGGGTCCGGTTGAGCCGCAGGCGCACCGGCCGGCCGGTCAGGCGGGCGCCGAGGGCGGCGATCGCGGCGAATCCGTGCGGTTGCATCTCCTTGCCGCCGAACCCGCCACCCATGCGCAGGCACTGCACCACGACCTGGTGACTGTGGATCCCGAGCACCTCGGCGACGATCTCCTGGGTCTCCGACGGGTGCTGCGTGCTGCTCTGGACGAAGAGCGAGCCGTCGTCGCCGACCTGCGCCAGGGAGCAGTGCGTCTCGAGGTAGAAGTGCTCCTGTCCGGCGAGCTCGAGCTCGCCGCTGAACACGTGGGCGGACGCGGCGAGTCCCGCCTCGACGTCACCGCGAGTGATCGTCGGCTGTCCGCCCTGGAACGAGCCCTGCTCGATGGCCTCGGCCAGCGTGATCACCGAGGGCAGCGGCTCGTAGTCGACGACCACGGCGGCCGCTCCGAGCCGGGCCGCCTCCAGGGTCTCGGCCAGGACCCAGCAGATCGCATGGCCCCAGAACATGACCTCGGAGGGGAAGAGCGGCTCGTCGCCCTTCACGCCGGCCTCGTTGTGGCCGGGAACGTCCGCGGCCGTCAGGACACGCACGACGCCGGGGACGTCGTACGCCGGAGCGGTCTCCAGCCGCGTGACCAGGGCATGGGCGTGCGGTGCCTGCACGGGCCAGGCATGCAGCACGTTCTTGGTGTGCGGCACGAGGTCGTCGGTGTAGAGCGCCTCCCCCGTGACATGGAGCGCTGCCGCCTCGTGTTCGATCGGGATGCCGACGGTGGCGCCGGGCGGGCGGTCGGAGAGGGCGGTCATACCAGCTCACCCGCCTCGTGGGCCGCGTAGAGCTTGCGCAACGCGGTGCCCAGCATGGCGGCGCGGTAGCGCGCGCTCGCCCGGTGGTCGTCGAGGGGGGTGCCCTCCCCGGCGAGGACCAGCGACGCCGACTCGGCGGTCTCCCGGGTCCACGGCATACCCGCCAACGCAGCCTCGGTCGCGCGCGCCCGGATCGGCGTCGCCGCGACACCGCCGAGGCCGATCCGCGCGGTCGTGACGAGGCCGTCCTCCACGTCGAGCGCGAGGCCGATCGCCACGCTCGAGATGTCGTCGAACCGGCGCTTGGCGATCTTGTGGAACGCGGCGGTACGGGCCACCGGCATCGGGACGCGAACCGATCGGATGATCTCGTCGGGACGCCGTACGCTCCGCCGGTAGCCCGTGAAGTAGTCGGCCAGCGGCACCTCGCGGTCGCCACCCCGGGACGCGAGCACGACGCTCGCATCGAGCGCGAGCAGGACCGGGGGTGCGTCACCGATGGGCGATCCGGTCCCGAGGTTGCCACCGAGCGTCGCGCTGTTGCGGATCAGCCGTGAGGCGAACTGCGGGATCAGCTGATCGAAAATCGGGATCGAACCTCCCAGCATGCGATCGATCTCCGTGAGGCTGAGCGCGGCACCGATCTCGACGGACATCGACCCCACCTCGAGATGGCGCAGCTCGTCGAGGCGATCGATCGCGATCGTGAGGGCCGGCCGGTCGCCGCGCAGGTTGACCTCGACACCGTGGTCCGTCGCACCCGCCACCAGCACCGCTTCCGGGTTCTCGGCGAGCATGTCGAGGGTCTCGGCCAGGCTCGATGGCCGGACCAGCTCGGCACCGCCTCCCGACACGCGTCCCGGTGCCACGCCGGGCGGCGGCAGCTCCCGACGCAGCGCGACGTCATCGTCGGCATCCGGCTCACCCAGCGCGTACGCGGCGTCGCGGATCGGCCGGTAGCCCGTGCAGCGACACAGGTTGCCGCTCAAGGCGTGCAGGTCGAACCCGTTGGGCCCGTGCTCCGGCCCATCGTCCACCCCGGCGCGACGACCGGCGCGGTAGAACTCCGCGGCCATGCTGCACACGAATCCCGGCGTGCAGTAGCCGCACTGCGATCCGCCCCGCAGGGCCATCTCCCGCTGCACCGGGTGCAGGGCCTCCGGTGACCCCAGCCCCTCCGACGTGATGACCTCCTGCCCGATGAGCGTCGCGGCCGGCATCAGGCAGGCGTTCAAGGGGACCCACTCGGTGGGCGTGTCGAGGCCCGGTCGGGCGACCATGATCGAGCACGCGCCGCACTCGCCCTCGGCGCAACCTTCCTTGGCACCCGTCAGGCCTTGGTCGCGCAGCCAGTCGAGGGCCGAGACGTGCGGCGTCGCCGGTTCGAGCGGCAGCACCGTGCCGTTGACGGTGGCGGTGTTCTTCGGCATGGGATCAGGGTCCTAGGTAGGGGTCGGCCGGTCGGCTGTCGACCGGGATCCGCAGTGGGGTTTGAGGATGGGCTCCGTCGCCCGGGCGTCCGCTCGTCCGCGGACGAGGGCGTGCAGCAGCGCGATCAGGACTACGCGGGTCTTGCGCCGTGCGCGACGCGACCGCGGGTCCAGGCCGACTCGTGCGCATACTTGCGGAGGTCCACGAGGAGGGCTCCTTCCGCTCGACCTTTCGGTCAGGTCCGACTTGCGGTCATGCTAAGTCAACCGTGAGTACGAGTCCATAGCAGAAACGAGCCCCACCATGACGCAGTCCCGGATCGCCGTCGGGGACCTCGCGATCGACCCGGTCCTGCACCGCTTCGTCGCCGACGAGGCACTGCCCGGCACGGGTGTCGACGAGCGTCGGTTCTGGCTCGGGGCGGACTCGCTGATCCACCGGCTCATCCCCGAGAATCGCGAGCTCCTGCGGCGCCGGGAGACGCTGCAGAGCGCCATCGACGACTACTGGAGCTCCGGCGCGGTGGACCCCGATGACACCCGCGCCCAGGAGGAGCACCTCCGCGGCATCGGCTACATCGTGGACCAGCCGGAGGGCTTCCACATCTCGACCGACCGCGTCGATCCCGAGATCGCCACGATCGCGGGCCCACAGCTCGTGGTCCCGTTGCTCAACGCGCGGTTCGCCTTGAATGCCGCGAATGCGCGATGGGGCTCGCTGTACGACGCCCTCTACGGGACCGACGCGATCGACACGAGTGGCGAGCTGGCGGTCACGCCGGCGTACAACCCGAGGCGGGGTGAGCAGGTCATCGCTTGGGGCCGGGACTTCCTGGATGCTGCGGTGCCGCTCGCCGAAGGATCCCACCGGGACTCCGTCCGCTACGGGATCGACTCCGACGGCGTGCTGGTCGGCCTGGGTGACGGCCGATCGGTACGCCTGGCGGATCCCGCCGCGTACACCGGACACCGCGGCGTGACGTCTGCGCCTGAGTCGGTGCTGCTCGTGCACCACGGGCTCCACATCGAGATCCGGATCGACCCCGCGCACCCCGTGGGGGCATCCGACCCGGCCGGGGTGAGCGACATCGTGCTGGAGTCGGCCGTGACGACGATCATGGATCTCGAGGACTCGGTGGCCGCGATCGACGCCACCGACAAGGTGCTCGGCTACCGCAACTGGCTGCAGCTCATGCAGGGCACGCTGACCGCGGAGGTGACCAAGGGCGGCAACACGTTCACCCGGTCGCTGAACCCGGACCGGGAGTTCACCACGCTTACCGGTGAGACCTCGACGATCGCCGGCAGGTCGCTGATGCTGGTCCGCAACGTCGGTCACCTGATGACGACCGACGCGATCCTCGATCGCGACGGACGCGAGATTCCCGAGGGCATCCTCGACGCCCTCATGACGGCGCTCTGCGCGATCCACGACCTGAAGGGCAACACCCGGCGCCGCAACTCCGCGACGGGCTCGATCTACATCGTCAAGCCCAAGATGCACGGACCCGACGAGGTCGAGTTCACCGTCCGCCTGTTCGAGGGGGTCGAGGATGTGCTCGGACTGCCGCCCCGCACGCTCAAGGTCGGCATCATGGACGAGGAGCGGCGCACGACGCTCAACCTCGCGGCGTGCATTCGTGCCGCGCGGGAACGGCTCGTGTTCATCAACACCGGGTTCCTCGACCGGACCGGCGACGAGATCCACACGGCGATGGCGGCCGGCCCGATGGTTCGCAAGGCGGACATGAAGTCCCAGCCCTGGATCACGGCGTACGAGAACTCGAACGTCGACATCGGTCTGGCGTGCGGGCTGCGGGGCCGGGCGCAGATCGGCAAGGGCATGTGGGCGGCTCCCGACAGCATGCGCGACATGCTCGCCCAGAAGATCCAGCACCCGGAGGCGGGTGCCTCGTGCGCCTGGGTCCCGTCCCCCACCGCCGCCACCCTGCATGCGACGCACTACCACCGCGTCGACGTCGGAGCCCGTCAGTCCGAGATCTCGCAGCGGAGCCCGGGTTCCCTCGACGCGCTCCTGACGATCCCGCTCGGCGACCCCGCGTCGTGGTCCGACGACGAGATCCAGGCCGAGCTGGACAACAACATCCAAGGCGCGCTCGGCTACATCGTCCGGTGGATCGACGCGGGCATCGGCTGCTCGAAGGTGCCCGACATCCACGGCGTCCAGCTGATGGAGGACCGGGCGACGTGCCGCATCTCCTCACAGCACGTGGCCAACTGGCTGCATCACGGGGTGGTCGACGTCGAGCGGGTGGACGCCACGCTCCGACGTATGGCCGAGGTCGTCGACGCCCAGAACTCCGGCGAGCCGGGCTACGAGCCGATGGCGCCGGGGTTCGACGGGATCGCGTTCCGGACGACCCGGCGGCTGATCCTCGAGGGAACGACCCAGCCGAGCGGCTACACCGAGCCGATCCTCCACGCCGGACGTCGCGCCAGGAAGGCCCTCACCCCTCCAGGAGCCGGCGCAGCCTCAGGCGGTTGATCTTGGCGAGCTCGGCCCGCGCGACGCGGTCCTCGGTCTCCTCGTCGTTGTCCAGACGGGTCATCAGGCGCACGTAGAGCTCCTGCGCGCTCAGGCCGGTCGCGCACACGAGGTAGACCCGACCGAACCGTTGCTCGTACTCCAGGTTGCCTGCCCGCATGAGGCGCGTCAGCGCATCAGTCGCCGAGCTCATGCCGCTCTGCTCGGACGCCGACAGCGCACTGTGACCGGCCTGCGCGCGCTCCCCGATCCTCGGGTGCCCGGCCAGTGCCTCGTCGAAGTCGGCGGAGGACAGGCCGGCGACCGCCTCGTCCGACTGCGCGTAGACGGCCTCGGCGCTCGCGTACGGTCCGCCGTCGACGAGACGCCGCTGCCACTCCTTGCTGGTGCAGACCGTGTCGAGCTCGGCACCGACCCAGCCCGCGCGCGCATTGATGCCGTCGAGCAAGCGCGTCGTGTTCATCCGGAACACAATAGGGTTCCTCGAGGAGGGTGACGACCATGCCTGACGAACACGTACTGGCGGAGCTGCTGACGGCCGTCGCCGCGCGGCTCGGTGACGCGGACGCCCGGCTCGCCGAGCACTACCCCGGGGATCGCGGCGTACGCCAGCCGCTGCACACGGTCTACGTGCCCGCGAACGCGTGCACGTCCGAGGTCATCGACACGTGGTCGCACGATGCGCTGCTCGCCCTGGAGACCCACGGCTCGGACACCCTGCTCGATGCCCTCGACCTGCCGTCGCCGTCCGACGACCTCGTCCCGCGCGTCGTACGCAAGCTCACGGATCAACCGATCGAGGATCTGCGGATCGACTTCGAGGACGGCTACCGTCCCTCGGCCGACGATGACGAGGACGCCGATGCGGCCGCGGCCGTCGCCATCATGCGGGCCGTCTCGCGGCAACCGACGAGTCCGGCCCACATCGGCATCCGCTTCAAGTCGCTCGAGGCCCACACCCGTGAACGCGGCCTGCGCACCCTCGACATCGTGGTCCACGGCCTCGCCGCGACGGGTGGCCTGCCTCGCGGCTTCGTCCTGACCCTGCCGAAGGTGACCTCCGTGGCCCAGGTGGAGGCCATGGTCGAGACGTGTGAGGTGCTCGAGCGCGCGTACGGACTCGACCGGCACACGCTGGTGTTCGAGCTCCAGATCGAGACCCCTCAGAGCATCCTCGGCTCCGACGGACGCGCGACCGTGGCGCCGATGATCCACGCGGCGGCCGGGCGGTGCACCGGCGTCCACTACGGGACGTACGACTACGCCGCCGCGTCGGGCATCGCGCCGGCGTTCCAGAGCATGGAGCACCCGGTCGCCGATCACGCGAAGGCCACGATGCACGTCGCCGTCGCCGGCACGGGCGTCTTCATGTCGGACGGCTCGACCAACGTGCTCCCGGTCGGCGCGACCGCCGAGGTCCGGGCCGCCTGGGCCCTCCATGCCCG
>NZ_JAKFCB010000092.1:0-3441 GCF_036676885.1 Aeromicrobium sp. | reverse complement strand
GACGTGCCCTCGCCGATCTCGAGGATCTTGGCGTCGCGGTAGAACCGCGCGACCGGGTACTCCTCCATGAAGCCGTAGCCGCCGAACACCTGCGTCGCGATGCGCGTCGCCGTCACGGCGGACTCCGAGGTGTAGAGCTTGGCGATCGCGGCAGCCTGCTTGAACTCCTTCGCCGGCGCACCGGCATCCTTCAGCGCGGCGGCCTGGTAGGTCAGCGCACGTCCGGCCTGCGCCATGACGGCGAGGTCGGAGATCTGGAACGCGACCCCCTGCTTGGTGCCGATCGGCACTCCGAACGTCGTACGCTCGCCGGCGTACTGGACGCACAGGTCGAGGCACGCCTGGATGCAGCCGACCGCGAGGGCGGCGATCGCGACGCGGCCGTCGTCGAGCGTCGCGAGGAACTGCGCATAGCCGCGACCGCGCTCGCCCAACAGGTGGTCCGCCGGCACCCGGGCGTCGACGAACGACAGCGGGTGCGTGTCGGAGATGTGCCAGCCGAGCTTGTCGTACGCCGGTTCGACCACGAAGCCGGGCGTGCCGGACGGGATGACGATCGTCGACAGCTCCGGGGTGCCGTTCTCGCGCGTCCCGGTGCGGGCCGTGACGGTCACGAGCGACGTGATCTCGCTGCCGGAGTTGGTGATGAACTGCTTGGCGCCGTTGACGACCCATTCGTCGCCGTCGAGCTCGGCGCGGGTCTTGGTGGCGCTGGCGTCCGAGCCGGCACCCGGCTCGGTGAGGCCGAAGGCGGCGAGCGCCTGACCGGCGACGAGGTCGGGCAGCCAGCGCTCCTTCTGCTCCTGAGTGCCGAACGTCAGGATCGGGTTGATGCCAAGGCCGACGGCCGCCTCGAGCGTGATGCCGATGGACTGATCGACCCGGCCGAGCTCCTCGATCGCGACGCAGAGGCTCGTGAAGTCGCCGTCGGCGCCGCCGAACTCGTCGGGAGCGGTGAGCCCGAACAGCCCGAGGTCGCCCATCTTCTTGACCAGGTCGATCGGGAAGTGGTGGTCCTTGTCCCACTGCGCCACGTGCGGCGCGACCTCGGCCTCGGCGAATTCACGGACGCTGCGGCGGAAGGTCTCGTGCTCACGGGACAAGGCGAAAGTCATGTCCGAATGTTAACAACCGTTAACCTGGCGGCACAATGGGATACCTCCACGTAACGAACCTCATACGACTGCAACAGTGGTAACGCCCTAGACTGCGGCGAGCAGCCGTGTCGGACGAGGAGAGCATTTCAGTGAGCAAGCCCCTGGCCAAGGTCCTGATCGCCAACCGCGGAGAGATCGCGGTTCGGGTGATCCGCGCGTGCAAGGACGCCGGCATCGGCAGCGTCGCGGTCTACGCGGAGCCCGATCGCGATGCGGTGTTCGTACGCCTTGCCGACGAGGCGTACTCCCTCGAGGGCTCGACGCCCGGCGACTCGTACCTGTCGATCGAGAAGATCCTCGCGATCGCGGAGCGCTCCGGCGCCGACAGCGTGCACCCGGGCTACGGCTTCCTCGCCGAGAACGCCGGCTTCGCGCAGGCCGTCATCGACGCCGGGCTGATCTGGATCGGCCCCCCGCCCGCGGCGATCGAAAGCCTCGGCGACAAGGTGCAGGCCCGCCACATCGCGCAGAAGGTCGGCGCGCCCCTGGTGCCCGGCACCAAGGACCCGGTCAAGGACGCCGCTGAGGTGCGCGCGTTCGCCGAGGAGTACGGCGTGCCGATCGCGATCAAGGCCGCGTTCGGTGGCGGCGGTCGCGGGCTCAAGATCGCGTACACGCTCGACGAGGTCGAGGAGAAGTTCGAGTCGGCCGTCCGCGAGGCGGTCAGCGCGTTCGGTCGCGGCGAGTGCTTCGTCGAGCGCTTCGTCAACAAGCCCCGCCACGTCGAGACCCAGTGCCTGGCCGACCAGCACGGCAATGTCGTCGTGGTGTCGACCCGCGACTGCTCGCTGCAGCGCCGCCACCAGAAGCTCGTCGAGGAGGCCCCCGCGCCGTTCCTGACCGACGCGCAGGTCAAGACCCTCTACGACTCGTCCAAGGCGATCCTCAAGGAGGCCGGCTACGTCGGCGCCGGCACGTGCGAGTTCCTCGTCGGCACCGACGGCATCATCAGCTTCCTCGAGGTCAACACCCGCCTGCAGGTCGAGCACCCGGTCTCCGAGGAGGTCACCGGCATCGACCTGGTCCGCGAGATGTTCCGCATCGCCGCGGGCGAGGAGCTCGGCTACGAGGACCCCGAGGTCCGTGGCCACTCGATCGAGTACCGCATCAACGCCGAGGACGGCGGCCGCGGCTTCCTGCCCGCGCCCGGCACCCTGACGAAGTGGGCTCCCCCGTCGGGCCCCGGCGTGCGCATCGACGCCGGCTACGAGGAGGGCGAGACGATCCCCGGTGCGTTCGACTCCCTCGTCGCCAAGCTCATCGTGTCCGGCACGAGCCGCGAGCAGGCGCTCGCGCGGTCGCGCCGTGCGCTCGACGAGTTCGTCGTCGACGGCATGCCGACCGTCATCCCGTTCCACCGCTCGGTCATCGACGACCCCGCTTACGCCGCGCCTGACGGCAACTTCGAGGTCTACACGACCTGGATCGAGAACGAGTACGACAACCAGCTCGAGCCGTATGCCGGAACGTCCGAGACCGCCGAGCCCGCCGAACGCGAGCGGGTGACGGTCGAGGTGGGCGGCAAGCGCGTCGAGGTCGTGCTCCCCGGCGGACTCGGCGCCTCGGCCGTCGCGTCCGGCGGTGCCAAGAAGGCGAAGCACTCCCGCAAGGCATCCGGAGCTGCCGCCAGCGGCGACTCGCTGACCGCGCCGATGCAGGGCACCGTCGTCAAGGTCACCGTCCAGGAGGGTCACACCGTCGCGGCGGGTGACCAGATCCTGGTCGTCGAGGCCATGAAGATGGAGCAGCCGATCAACGCCCACAAGGACGGCGTCGTGACCGGCCTGACGATCGAGGTCGGCGCCACCGTGACCTCCGGCGAAGTCATCGCCGAGATCAAGGAAGCCGCAGCCGAGTAGGCAACCGCCCCAGCGAGGCCGAGCTCGGTCCCTACGCCATCTTCGGGGGTGGGGCGGTGTCGACCTCGCCATACGCGATGCCGGCTGCCCACACGATCAGCGTGACGCCGAGCCACGTGCCGACGCCCTCGATCGCGAAGCCGCTGGCCGGCACCACAAGGTCGGTCAGCAACAGCCCGAGCCACGTCAGCACCAGGCCGCCGGCGATCGTGTAGCCGCGGACGAACCGGTTGACCGTGTTGATCACGACACCGCGCAGCACGACGGTCAGCGCCGTGAACAGGATGACCGCCACGACGAACCAGCCGAACTCGATGTTGAACTGATCGAAGATCCAGGCCGCCAGTGCCAACGATGCGGTGTTGGCGGCAGCCGAGATCGCCACCGACTTGAGAAGAGCGGTCATGCGTCGAGTATCCCAGACC
>NZ_JAKFCB010000091.1:0-18547 GCF_036676885.1 Aeromicrobium sp. | reverse complement strand
TGACATCAAGTTCGCGATCGAGCCCAAGCCCAACGAGCCCCGCGGCGACATCCTGCTGCCGACGATCGGCCACGCGCTGGCGTTCATCGAGACGCTCGACCGCTCCGAGAACGTCGGCGTCAATCCCGAGATCGGCCACGAGGAGATGGCCGGCCTCAACGCTGCCCACGGCTATGCGCAGGCGATGTGGCAGGGCAAGCTGTTCCACATCGACCTCAACGGCCAGACCGGTCCCCGCTACGACCAGGACTTCCGCTTCGGCGCCGGCAACGTACGTGGTGCGTTCTGGGTCGTCGACACGCTGCTGACCGGTGGATACGACGGCCCCGTGCACTTCGACTTCAAGACGCCGCGCACCGAGGACGACGAAGGTGTGTGGGCGGCGGCCAAGGGCTGCATGACCAACTACCTGGTCCTGCGTGAGAAGGCACTCGCCTTCCGCGCCGACCCGGAGGTGCAGGAGGCCCTCGCGGCCGCCAAGCTGCCGGAGCTCGCGCAGCCGACGCTGTCCGAAGGTGAGGGTTGGGCCGACCTGGAGGCGGCACAGCTCGCCGACCCCGACGCGCTCGCTGTCCGCGGCGCCGGGTTCGAGCACCTCGACCAGCTCGCGCTCGAGTACCTCTACGGGGTGCGCGGAGGGTGACCCTCAACGGGGTCCCGACGGGGACGGAGTACGTACGCCGGCAGAACACCGGCCTCGTGCTGCGCTCCCTGCGGGCCGACGGGCCGGCGACGCGTACCGAGCTGGCCCGTCGCACCGGCCTCGCCAAGGCGACCGTCGGCACGATCGTCGCCGAGCTCGAGGCCGCTCGCGCGGTGTCCCAGGACGGCTCCGTGCCGTCGGGGCGCGGGCGGCCCGGCCGGCCGGTCACGCTGACGGGTGAGTCGATCCTCGGGCTCGGACTCGAGGTCAACGTCGACTACGTCGCCGCGGTCGCCCTCGACCTTGCCGGCAACGTACGGATCGTCGAGACCCGCCCCGTCGCCACCGCCGGCACGCCACCGAGCACCGCGGAGCTCATCGAGCTGGCGACCGACGTCCGTACCGCGCTGGTCGACGACGGCCACACCGTCGTCGGTGCGACGGTCGCCGTGCCGGGGCTCGTCGCGCACGACAACCGCACCGTCTCGTGGGCGCCCAACCTGGGCTGGGACGGCCGGCACCTCGCGGCCGAGCTCGAGCAGGCGTTCGGCGGCGCATGCCCCACGACGATCGACAACGACGCCAACTGCGCCGCCCTCGCCGAGGCCGCCCACGGCGTGACCACCGACGTCACTCATTCTCTCTACATCACCGGCACGATCGGCATCGGCGCCGGCATCGTGCAGGACGGGCGGCTCGTACGTGGCGGCGCCGGGTTCGCCGGCGAGGTCGGCCACATGCCGATCGGCGACCCCGCGCGCGTGTGCGGGTGTGGCCGCCTGGGCTGTTGGGAGGCGTCGATCGGCCTGCGCGCGATGCTCAGCGCGGTCGGCCTCGACGAGGAGGACACTCCCCTGCAGACGGCCGTCGCCGTCGCGGACCTCGCCGCCCGCGACCCCATCACGCGTGATGCGCTCGCCGCCCTCGGCCGCGAGCTCGGCACCGGCCTCGCCACCCTCGCCGCCGTCCTCGACCCCGCCGCGATCGTCCTCGGCGGCTACTTCGTCCCCCTCGGCGCGTACGTTGTGCCCGCCGCAGGCCAGGTCCTCGCCGAGCGCCTCCCCTCGGCGTCGATCCACCTGCCGCAGATCCGCCTCAGCTCTCTCGGCATCCACGCCGCAGCGCTGGGCGCCGCCGAGGACGCCCTCGCCGACGTCTACGCCGGCGCCCTCGCGTTGTAGCGGCAGCGCTGCCCATGCTCCCGGGGATGCCGCGCTCACCGTCGCGCCGACCGCCCAGACCTGTGCGGGGTCACGTGGCGATGGCCACCGCGGTGAGGAAGTAGACCGAGACGGTGAGCAGGTCCTGGATCACTGTTGCGATCGGTCCGGAGCCGAAGGCCGGGTCCTTTCCGAGGCGATGGAGCATCCACGGCAGGAGCAGAGCGACGCACGTGGCGATCACTGATGCCGCGAACATCGACACGGCAACTGAGGCCGCTATGTCGACTTCTCCCCACCCCACCCAGACAAGTGGGAACGCGAGGCTCCCCAGGGTCAGCCCCAGGAGCCCGCCGGTGACAACCTCGCGAACGGCCACCCGCCGGATCCCGACACCGAGGGACAACCCGCGGATCGCGAGCGTCTCAGTCTGCATGCCGACCGCTGCAGCGATGTAGACGACGCCCGGCACGAAGTACGCAATCAGGACCTGCTCCTCGAGCTGCTCACCGAACGCACTGACGACCACAGCGGCGAGCAGGGCGCCCATCAGACCGATCAGGAGCCAGGGCAGCCTGTGAAACAGGCGTCGACCCACGCGTTCGGTGCTCGCCGAACGAGCGGCTGACGCACTCCCGAGGAACCCGCCCAGCCGCGCCATGTCCTCGTCGTGCTCCTCGAGCAGGACGGCGAGCAGTGACTGTGCCGAGATGAGTCCGCGGAAGCGGCCGCGGGCGTCGACCACCGCGATGCCCGGCTCGCCGTGCTGGACGGCCGCCCAGGCGACGTGCTCCTGGTGGGTATCCGGAGCAACGGTCGGCGGGTCACCGTCCATGACCATCTCGACAGTGGCGTCGGACGGGGCGCTCAGCAGCCGCTCGATCGCCACGACGCCCACCAAGAGCTCTCCGTCGCAGACTGCGGCGACCGAAGCGCTGTCATACTCATGGCCCCTGAGCCGGGCCAGCAGCGCCGAAACTTCTTCACTCCTCGACGTGACCGGCACACGAGTGCTGGCGTGCCGTTCCGCCACCCGCAGCAAGTCGTCAGGGGGGCTCTTTGGAGCGTCCTCCTCAGCACCGATCATGACGCTATCGTGGCACGACCTGAGTGCCGAGAGAATGCGTCTCCGCTCGCGTCCTACCGCCGCATCACCTTGCCCAGATTGCTGCCGTCTCAGCCTGTCCGCGCGCGGACCCAGATGTGGTGCCCGGCGCGACCAATGTGCCGGGCGTGGCAGGACCATTGACCCTGTCGCCTGGAGAAAGTCAGGGATGACGCTGAGATCGTCGGCCGCACAGTCGTTGGTGAGGGGATGTGATCGAGATGGTCGCTGGGCGAGGGGTATCCACGCGCCAGCTGATTGCCGAAGTCGGCGACGTCGCGCACGATGTGCCTGCCTTTCTCACCTCGCCGCTGTACCGGCGCTGGCACCGGCACTGGGGCGCCACGGCAGCGGAGCAAGCCGGGTCGATGCCCGGGGACGACCTGCTCCGGCGTGCTCAGTTCCGCGCAACCAGAGCGATCACGATCGACGCACCGCCACAGGCAGTCTGGCCGTGGCTGGTGCAGGTGGGGGCACGTCGGGCCGGCTGGTACAGCAACGACCTGCTCGACAACCTCGGCCAGCCGAGTGCCACCAGGGTCGTGCCCGAGCTGCAGCACCTCGAGGTCGGCCAATGGGTGCCCATGGCGCCCTCGGGTCCGCCTTCGGACCGCAACGCGTTCAAGGTCCACTCCTTCGAGGTCAACCAGTGGCTGCTGTGGACCAAGCCCGACAGCACCTGGGCGTGGCGGCTGACACCGACCGAAGGTGGCACTCGTCTCGTCACCCGGATCCAGGCCATCTACGACTGGAGCCGCCCGCTGGGAGCACTGTCTGCGGTGGTGCTCATGGAGTTCGGGGACTTCGCCATGCAACGCAGGATGTTGCGCGGGATCAAGGCGCGGGCCGAGGCCATCGTCGGAGGCGGCACATGAGAACCGCGTCCGGCCAGGATCGTGTCGCCCGAGGTGTCGATCGGCTGCCGCCGGCCACGACCCTCCTCGGCCTTCTCACCTTGGTGGCGTCGGTGTTGTACTTCGGATCCGACGTCGTCGAGGCGCTCCAAGGCGGATTCTCGGCCGGCCAGTTGTGGCTCACGCTCCTTGCCGAGGCGGCGATCCCGATCTTCGTCATTGGACTCGCAGCCGCGCAACGGCCACGCCTGGGACGTCTCGGAGTGCTCGCCGCCGTGGGCTACGCATACAGCTATGTCGTCTTCACCGGAACGGTGGTGTACGCGCTCGTGAACGACACCAAAAACTACGAGGAGCTGACCGACCAGCTCGGTGCGGTGATGACCGTGCATGGTGCGGTGATGGTGGTTGCCGGACTCGGATTCGGTCACGCCGTGCTCCGCGCGAGAACGCTTCCGGCGTGGACAGCTCTCGCGTTGATGGCCGGGGTCGTGCTGGTCGCCGTCACTCAGACGCTGCCTGAAGGCGCGCAGTTGGCAGCTGCGGGCGTCCGCGACCTGGGCTTCGCCGGCATGGGCGCTGCAATGCTGCGGACACCGGCCGGGAGGACCCGATCCCGATCGCATACCTCAAATTTTGGTGGCCAGGAGCCTGCTGCCACGGGCAAGATCCGACCGTCACACGGACGGCAACGAACGTAGGCTGATCGATTCGTCGCGGGGCCCCATAGACGTTGATTCGGGAGCAGCGCATGACCGCAACCGTCAAGAACGCACGAGAACATTTGCGGCTGGCCCTAGTCCATTGGCGGAGGCATTTGGCCCCTTCGGGCTATGGCTGATGAGGCGGCAAAGCGAGGACGCTGATGTGGAACCCGCCCGCTGACCGGGCAAGCGGAGGTGCGGAAGGTCCCGGGCATGGAGGCAGAACTATGCGAAAGTCCTTGGCAACCATGCTCGCGGCCATGGTCGCCGCTCCGATCGTCGCTATCAGCCTGGCCGCGCCAGCCGGCGCCAGCCGGCACGACGGCACGTCCCTGTACGTCAGCGATTACCACTCATGCAATTCCTGGCGGGTGCCCAATTACCACAGCACCGGTAACTACTGGGGCTGCTACACCTGAGCAATTCAAGACCGAGTCGTTGAGCGGAGAAGGACATGTCTGTTGCGAACGAGCACGGCAGTTTCGTGCAGCGCCTCAAGGAGCGCCATGGGCAGGACGACGATGCGGCTCGTCGGGCCGACCGTCTTCTTGACCTGGGCTCGACCCAAGCTTCCGAGATTCGCAGGATCCTCCCGCAAGCCGAGTCCGAGGCGATCAAGTCAGCAGCCCGCGAAGCGCATGCGAGCCAGCCGGGAGGCCCCGGGCTCCGTTTCCATTCGCTGGCCGAGGCCGGGCGTCGCGGCGTTGATCTCGATCTGCTGAGATCCACCCAGCGATCCAACCGCCATCTGGTCGATGACGTCTTGCGCGGCGAGGGCGCGTTCTCGCGGGGCGAGCTCACCGTTCGGCCGCTGGAAGCCCCCTTCGACTGGCCACCCATGGTGGAGCCACCGCTGGCGGTAAGCACCGTCTTTCACCCGCCCTTCGCCGAGGGTTGGGAGCGCGCGAGCTTCAGACAGGCCATCGGCGGCGGGAGCGTCCCGACGTATGACAGCTACCTCGACCCTCAATGGGGCCGGCTCGGCAGTCGCATGGTTGCTCAAAACCACGACGCCGGTGACATCGACCAGCTCAATGTCCTCCACTACTGCGGCTTCCTCGTCCCCTTCACCACACCGAACACCTCCCCTCTCATGATCACGGTCGATCTGACGTGCCTTGTCTGCGAGCACAAGATTTCCACCTCGGACGAATGGGGCTGGTCAGAGTTCGTCGCCTTCACCCAGTCCGGTGTGGCGCTTGACGTGTTCTGGGAACACGACGACGGCGCGCCAATGACCGAGGACTTCAGGCAGCGCTTCGTCCCGGGCCTGGACGCCAGCGGTGACGGCGAGAGCTTCCCCGGCCTGAAGGTGATCGTCGGCCCAGGCGAGCGACGTTCGCTGAACTTCCTCACCGACGTCGCCTTCCCCGCAGGCAAGACGGTCTGGGTCTTCGTCGGCATGTCCGACTTCATGTACGCCAGGTTGAACGACGTCAGCATCGACATCTCCATGGACACGGCCTGGCAACTGACCTCGTTGACCGTCACGGCCCTGTAGGTCAGGGCGATTGCGTCTTATCGCCGCTTGCGGTGGACGGCTCCTCAGCCGCACAGAGATTCCCAGCCGCTGACCCGCCATTTCGCCGCCGCTGCGACGGATGTTTCCAGCGCCGACTATGACGCGTGAGCGAGTCGTACCTTCGCTCGGTCAAGAGGCTCGATCGCCTCGACGCCGGTGGTGGCTGGAAAGCAGTCGAATGAGGACCAACGCCCCTAAGTGGGCCGCCGAGCCCGTGTGACGCTGGTCGACAGAGGTGGGATGGAGGTGCTCAGGATGTCCGACCCCGTGCAGCTCAGCTATTGGCAGTGTGAGTCTGTCCTTCGCGCCGAGGTCCTGGGACGCATCGCGTTCTCTGCACCCGACGGCCCGCACATCCTGCCGATCAACTATTCGGTGGTCGATGAAGCGATCATCGTGCGCACCTCGCCAGACAGCCTCCTGGCGGCTCATGGTTGCGGCGTCACGGTTGCCTTCGAGGTCGACTACATCAACCACACCTACCGCCGCGGTTGCAGCGTCGTGGCCCGTGGTGAGACGGAGATCGTTGCGGATCCGGCTGAGGTGGCGCACATCTATCGGGTGTGGGAACCACAACCGTGGGCCGGCGGCACGCGGCCCTTGCTCCTCCGACTTCGGTGGAGAGAGCTGAGCGGACGCCAACTGGATCCCAGCTGGGATCCGCTGTCCGAGGTGCCGGTACGCCGGACTGAAAGCCGACCCCGCTGACCCATGGGCCGAGCTCTGATGCAAACGCGTGGATCGCCCACGCCCGCACGATGACGGCATCGCGACTGTCACCACGTCGGCCACGTCGGCCATCGCCTCATGGTGTCGTGGTCGGCAGTAACCGCGTCACCTCGCCTCGTCTGCACGTGAGATGGCGATGGTGTCGAAACAAGATGTGTGCGGCTTTCTCCTCGACGTGACTCAACGGGGGGATCACACTTGTGACTGAGGCTGGGCACGGTGGTCCGATCGGCTCATCTGGCTCGGCCGGTCAGGAGGATCCATGGCTTCCGGGTACCACGACGGCAGTCGCTCGCTGCAAGACCGGTTCGACACGCGAGCGCTGGCCGACCGTATCGACGGGCTGCTCGTCAGCGACACCATCAGCGAGGGTGACCGTGCCTTCATCGAGAGTCGCGACATGTTCTTCCTCGCGACGGCCGACGGCGAGGGACGACCAACGTGCTCGTACAAGGGCGGCGAGCCGGGCTTCGTCCGCGTGTTGGATCCCCACACCCTGGTCTTTCCCAACTACGACGGCAACGGCATGTACCTGTCCACCGGCAACGTCCTGGTGAACCCCGACGTGGGGCTGCTGTTCATCGACTTCGAGCGAGGCCACCGGATGCGGCTGGAGGGAATGGCAAGCATCGATCTCGACGACCCGCTGCGGGGTGACTACCCCGAAGCCCAGTTCGTCGTCCGCGTCAGCGCGCGAGCCGTCTACCCGAACTGCCCGCGCTACATCCACCGCTACCAGCTCGTGCAACGATCGCGGTTCGTACCACGCAGCGACTGCCTGACGCCGGTCCCGGCGTGGAAGCGCTCCGACTGGGCTGCCGACGCACTGCCCGAGAACGACCCGGCCCGCGACCCCGGTGAACGCGAGGTGCTCGGGAGATGAGATCCGCACGCTGAAACACCGACGCTGGACCGCGGCAGCAGTCTTCTCGCCGCGAGCATTCGTGTCTGGCGGCGCGGCCCGTCGACTCCGCGCCGAGCGCTGTCCTTGACGGTCCTCAGCCAGGCATCATCCCGAGCTGCACCATCATCCCGGCCACGTCGGGGTGTGCGTGGAACTCGGTGATGCGTCCGTCCTTCGCTTTGGCGAAGTAGGTGCCGCGACCAGTCACCTCCCGGCCAGTGGCCGGTAGTTCCTGGCCCCCCATCTCCAGGGGTCCGGTGTTGGTACCGGTGAACTCGAGCTCGCACGCGACCGAGTCCTCACCCACGACCCGGTTGGTCTCGCGCGCCCGCATATCCGGGAACGCGGTATACCAGGCCTGCATGTAGTCCCGGATCTCCTCGCTCGACGTCATCGGAGTCGGCACACTGTCATCGATGTAGACGAAGTCGTCCGCGAACAGGGCCGTGAAACCGTCAACGTCATGGGCATCCCAGGCGGCCATCCCTCGGTCGTCCAGGGCAATGAGCTCATCTACCGTCATCTTGATCCCCTTTCGGTGGGCATTGGGACAAATTCCAGATTGCTCCCGGCCCATCGTGATGACAAGGGCCACATGGACCTCAGACCAGTCCTGTCGTCAGATGGCCGTTCTCACGGCGGCGCCGCCCTCCGAGGGGCCCGAACCGGTCAGGGAATGTGGGCCAGTGGCCAGGTCTCGCCGGTCGAGCTGTCCACCAACGCCGCGCGGTCGACGTTGAGCGTCAACGGCAGTATGTCGGCGATTGCGGTGGCGACTGTGGCCAACCTGGCTCCCGGTGCACTGGTGGCCACCGACACGTGCGGCACCCAGCCGCCGGGTCGGTAGTTGCGGTGCAGGTCTGCGCCGGTTTCCACCACGGCCGAGACGACTTGCTGCTGGCGCCTCGCGAGGTCGGCCGAGATCGCCGGGGCGAGGGCCGCGCGGCCTCTCGGAAACGCCAGCGTGCCGTGGAACGACATCGTGAACGGGCCCGCGTCTGACAGCCCGGCCAACGTCGCCTGTACGCGCGACAGATCCCAGCTGCGCAGCACGGCGTACGACAGATGCGGATGGTGGTGGCCGTGGGTGTGGGTCGCCATGGTGTGGACGCCAGCCGTCTCCAGCCGGGACCAGAGGTCGCGCACGACGCGATCTGAAGGAGGATCGAAGAGAAGGCAGATGGCGAGAGCCATGTGCCCAGAATCGCCGAGGATGTGAGTGGCGTCGAGCACCGCGTCTCAGAGTCGTCACAATTCCGAGTGCTGGGGCTTGCCGCTGAACCGGAATCCATGGGGGCTTGCCTGCCGACGCCAAATGGCGTGGAATCGAACCACACCCGAGGAGGTGCGACTGATGCAGCAGGTGACGTACCCCGTTCAGTTCTCCGTGGACTACCCAGATCGAACCATGAATCGGATGAGCACAGCTTTCCGGATCTTCGCGGCCATCCCCATCATCATCGTGCTCGGCGCGGTCTCTGGCGGGACCTGGCAGTGGTCGGCCGAAAACGGCACTGCGACCACATTCGGGGGCGCCGGTGGCCTGCTGTTCCTGGGGCCACTTCTGATGATCGTGTTCCGCGAGAAGTATCCCCGGTGGTGGTTCGACTGGAACCTCGAGCTGCAGCGATTCGGAAACCGGACCGGGGCCTACTTGGCGCTCATGGACGACCGGTACCCCTCCACCACCGACCACCAGTCCGTTCATCTCGAGTACGCCTATCCCGACGCCGCCAGCGATCTCAACCGGTGGCTGCCCCTGGTCAAGTGGTTCCTGGCCATCCCGCACTACATCGTGCTGTTCTTCCTGTGGATCGCCGCGGTGGTCGTGGTGATCGTCGCGTGGTTCGCGATCCTGTTCACCGGCCGCTACCCCAAGGGCATCTTCGACTTCGTGGAGGGCGTCCTCCGCTGGCAGAACCGGGTCGTTGCCTATGCCCTCGTCCTGGTCACTGACAGCTACCCACCGTTCCGGCTGGCACCCTGACGCATCTGCGACACTCGCGGACTGGTCCGCTCACGTGAGGTCTGAGGTTTGGCCTTTGGCCCTTGAACTTGCCTGTAGACAGACTGTCTGTTGACCACTACTTTGCTCTGTGAGCCACCTCACATCGACCCGCGCTGGGAGGGACTCGCAGGGACTTCTCGCGTGAGAAGTCCTGACGAAAAGGGGGAAGCAGTGAAGCGATTTACACGACTGGCAGGGGCGGCCGTCATGGCCGTCGGCGCGTTGACCGCGATCTCACCACTGACTGCGAGTACGGCAGGCGCCGCGAGCCCATGCACCCAGCCCAAGTGGGACATCCACCCCGACAGAATCAGCACCGGCACCTTCAGCTGGGGAGACGGCACAGCCATCCGCACCGCCGGCTACGTCGACTGCACGATCGTCGGACGGGGATATCCCAGCCAAGGAATCGACGTGCACTGCAGCCGCCAGAACGACAACGGCTTGTGGTGGGTGTACGCCCGCAACACGAGCACCGGCAAGGCCGGATGGGCCAGGTACGACGCCGTCTACACGACGGGCAGTGTCCTGCCGCCCAGCTGTTCGTAAACACCATTCACGGAGAGGGTCGGCACGTGGCCGGCCCTCTCCGCTGTGTGCCAGGACCGGGCGTCGTGCGCGGGATTCGCCGATGAGCGCTCTCCACTCAACCGGCGTGTGCGTACGCCTCGCCGAGCCATCCCCGAATCTCGTCGTCGATCTGACTGACGTCGCGGATCTCAATGTGGTGCATCCAGACCTTGGCCGACGGGTGCACGACGGATTTGAAACGATCGGACTTGACCTCGCGCGGAAGTGCGATCGACAGCACGGCCGGCACGGGATTGTTCACGTACTGCCCGGGACGCCATACCCAGGCGAAGCCCCGGCGCCGCCGGAAGGCAACCTGGCTCTTCGTCACGTTCACCGACACCTCGCCGATGGTGGCCACCACCTGCTCAATCCTGCGACAGATCGCCAGGCTCTCTGGGAACCCACCGAAGAGCGCAGTGAGATCTCGCTCCTCGTCACCGTGCATCCACGGAGCCTAGTTCGGGTCCGGTCGCTGGATCGAGTTCATGCGCGCACGGTAGGTACGGCAATCTCCCCTACCGCTCTCATTCAGCGCAAAAGACCCGGATACGCCTGCCGTACGTGCCAGAATGTGCGTGCGTTCTATGACGCATCCACAAGGAGGCTTTCATGTCGAGCCATCGGGAACAGATCATTGCCGCGGCGGCCGGAAAGGTCGCCGAACCCATCCTCGGGGCAGCGTTTGCGAAGCCACGCGGCGCGACGACAGCCGGCATCGGCGGGGGCCTGATCGTCGACGCCATCGGCGGGAAGAAGGTCAGCGACCAGACCGAGGGAGCGAAAGCTGCCGGCATCATCCTCGGCAATCCCGGAGCGGTCGCCGTGACATCCACGAGCCTCGTGACGATGCAGGTCAAGGTGAGCATGATGGGGCAGATCAAGGAGATCACCGAGATCCTGAGCACCGTCCCGCTGGCGGAGGTCGACTCCCTCGAGGTCAAGCGCATGGGCGCGGCCGGCGTCATGGAGATCAGCGCGCACGGCAATGCGTTCAAGCTCGAAGGCAAAGCCGGTGACATGAAGGAGTTCGCCTCGGCGTTCGAGCAGGCCAAAGCGACCGCCTGAAGTGCCTGGCCAGTCAGCCAGTCAGCCGGTACGTCAGTCCCGCTCCCCTCAACCAGTCAGGCCGGAGCATCGGTCAGGCGGAGCCGGTGGCGAGCGCCCGCGCCACGCGCTCCTCCAGCGGACGCGGGTAGCGCTGCACGCCGTTCGGCAGATCCGCGGTCTGCCCGCTCAAGATGGCATCGAGCCCGAGCAGCGTCCATCACTCAAGTACACCAGTTGACGGCTTCCAGGTGCGGTGTCACATTGACAAAGATGCCCGCAGCATCAGGATCGACTGAGGGCAGGTTCACGGGGGCTGTGCGGAGAGGCTGACCGTTGAGCGTTGCCATCGAGCTGAGCGGCATCACCAAGAGCTTCGGGCAGGTGCGCGCGGTCGACGACGTGAGCGCGGTGGCGAGACCGGGTGAGGTGACGGCCCTGCTCGGGCCCAACGGGGCCGGCAAGACCACGACCCTGCGGATCCTGCTCGGGCTCGTGGCACCCGACAAGGGCACCGCGACGTTCGGCGGCAAGCGATACGACGAGCTGACGAGCCCTGTCCGTCAGGTCGGCGCGGTCCTCGAGGCTGCGGGCTACCACCCGGGCCGTACCGCGCTCGACCATCTGGCCGTCCTCGTGACAGCGTCCGGACTCCCCCAGGACGCGCCTGAGCGGGTGCTCGCCGAGGTGGACCTGACGGCGGATGCCCGACGGCGGGTCGGGGGGTTCTCCCTCGGGATGCGCCAGCGGCTGGGGCTGGCCTCCGCGATGCTCGGTGACCCGGGCGTGCTGGTTCTGGACGAGCCGACAAACGGCCTCGACCCGCCGGGCGTGAGGTGGCTGCGCGGGTATGTGCGTCGGCTCGCGGACGAGGGTCGCACAGTGCTGTTGTCCAGCCATGCGCTGAGCGAGGTCGAGCTGACCGCCGACCACGTGCTGGTCCTGGCGCATGGCCGGCTGCTCCGATCGTCGAGCCTCGCCGAGATGCGTGCCGAGGCGGGCGTCGGCTCGACGGTGCGTACGCCTGACGCGGACCGACTTGGCGCCGTGCTCGAGGCGGCCGGCCACACCTTCCGCCGTACGGACGAGGAGCTCGCCGTCGACGCGACACCCGAGCAGGTCGGAGAGCTGGCGGCCGAGCACAGGGTCGTGCTGCACGCCCTCGCGGGAACGGCGAACCTGGAGCGGGCGTTCTTCCGGCTCATCCAGGAGGCCGGCCCCGGTGAGAGTCCGGCATCAGTTGAGGAGACGCTGTCGTGAAGGCGCTCCTGCAGGCAGAGCTGCTCAAGGTGCGAAGCACACGCACGCCAATCGGCCTGTTTCTCGCGACAATCGGCTTCGTGGTCCTGACGACCGTGGTGAGCGTCCCGACGGCTGGCAACGAGAGCCCGCCGATCCCACTTGACGATCCGGGCCTCCTGACCGGCGCTGTCGGGTCCAGCTTCGGCGTCCCGCAAGTCGTGATGCTGTTGCTCGGCGCGATGGTCTTCACCCAGGAGTTCCGCTATGGCACGGTGACCTCGACGTACCTGGGCGAACCGCGCCGCACGCGGATCCTCGTCGCGAAGTGGCTGGCGCTGATCATCTTCAGCGTCATCTTGACCATCGTGACCGTCGCCGTGTCGCTGCCGGTCGCCACGGCGCTGATCAACTCGCGAGATGGCGACGTGACGATGGGCACTCTGTTCTGGGAGATGGTCGCCGCCGGGTTCGTCGTCATGGCGGCGTTCGGCGTCATCGGCGTCGCGTTGGGTGCCCTGCTGCGCAACCAGATCGTCGCCGTCCTCATCGTCCTGGTCTGGATGCTCATGGTCGAGCAGATCGTCATCCACGACTACCCCACAGTCGGGCGCTGGATGCCCGGAGGATCGACGTACGCGCTGATGCAGCAAGGCCCCGCGAATGGACTGGGCGACAAGCTCCTTTCCGTACCGTCGGCCGGGATCCTCCTGGCCGCGTACGTCACCCTGGCAGTCGTCCTTGCCCTCCGGCTGACGCCGAAGCGGGACGTCCTCTAGCCGGCCAGGGCTGCTTCGACGTCCAGACAGGCCGTGGCCAGGCGGCCGACGGGGTCGGCCAGGAGTGGCTCGAAGGCGAGCTCGGCCGCACCGTGGAGCACGGAGTCACCGCCGAGGCCCGGCAGCGTCACCAGCACCTGCTCGCGCGGTGCCGTGAGAGCGTGCACCGCAAGCTCGGCGTCGACGTCCTCGCGGACGAGCGGGAACAGCGATCGCAGATAGCCGCCCAGCACGATGACCCGCGGGTTGAGCAGGTTGACCGCACCGGCGAGCCCCCGACCGAGGTGCCGGCCGACGATGCGCAGGTCCGGGGTGGCCTCATGGACGCCCTCGAGGAACTCCCCCAGCGCGCCGACCTGATCGGCGGGGCAGCCGATGGCCAGCGCGATGGCAGGCGCGCCGATCTCGGTCTCCCAGCAGCCGCGTGCACCGCAGTGGCACAGCTTGCCGTCGGGGATGAACGGCAGGTGGCCGATCTCGCCGGCGTAGCCACCAGCGCCCTCGAGCTTGCGGCCGCCGACGATGACGCCGGCACCCACACCGACCTCGCCGGACAGGTAGACCAGGTCGTCGACGCCGACCCCGGCACCGCGCAGGTGCTCGGCCAGCGCGCCGAGGTCGGCGTCGTTGCCCAGCACCGGCATGCCGATCGGCCCCAGCCGCTCGGCCAGGATCTTGGTGAACGGGACATCGCGCCAGCCGAGGTTGGGCGCCAGGCGGACGAGCCCGTCGTCACCCCGGATGATGCCCGGCACGCCGAGCCCGACGCCGACCAGGGCGGCGCCGGGCTCGACATCGCGGACGACGAGACGCATCAGGTCGACGACCGACGCCGCGATGGCATCGGGGTCGTGATCAGGCGGCACCGGGCCGGTGGCTCGTGACCGGATGACCCCGCCGAGGCCCACACGGGCGACCGTCAGGCCGTCGACCCGCAGGTCGACCGCCAGGACGTACGCACCCGTGCGCGCCTTGACGTCGACCGACGGGCGTCCGGCGCCGATCCGGGTCCCTGAGGGCTTGGCCTGATCGGCCAGTCCCAGGGACTCCAGCTCGGTCACCAGACCCGCGATCGTGCTGCGGTTGAGACCCATCCGAGCCGTCAGCTCGGCACGAGAGATTCGGCCCGCGCGATGCACGTGCCCGAGAGCTGTCCCGAGATTGTGCCGGCGAACGTCCTCCTGATTCGTGCCGACCCCCGAGCGTCCGGCTGTAGCCATGTTCTATCCCAGGCCCGTAGCCGAACGGCGCCTGCGCGAGATCGCATCCACGCTGGCTGCGAGCAGGAGCACGCCACCGGTGACGAGGAAGTTGATGTACGACGCCTGCGCGAGCAGCCCGAGGCCGTTGGCGATCGTGGCGATCACGAGACCACCGATGACTGCGTCACTGGCCTTGCCCTTGCCGCCGAACAGGCTCGTGCCGCCGATGACGGCCGCACCCACGGCGTAGAGCAGGACGTTGCCGCCACCGGACGAGGTCGAGACCTTGCCGCCGTACGACGCCGCCACGATGCCGCTCAGCGCCGCCATCGACGAGCAGATGATGAACACCGAGATGCGGATGCGGTCCACGTTGATGCCGGCGCGACGGGCCGCTTCGGAGTTGCCACCGACGGCGTAGACGTGCCGGCCCCAGGTGGTGCGGCCGAGCATGAACGTCCAGAAGATCAGGAGCAGTATGACCATCGGGATGACGTACGGAATGCCCTCGATCGGGAAGTTCGGGTTGACGCTGCGGTTCTGGTTGAGCACGTACGTCACGCCGATCAGCACGGCCGCCACGACGACGATCTGCGCGACGACGACCGCGACCGGCTGGTGCTGGAGGCCGAGCGACACCTTGCGACGATGCTGCAACAGCTTCAAGGCGGCGAATGCCGCGATGATCGCGATGGCGCAGATCCAGCCCCACAGGACATCCATGTTGCTGTTGGCGATGCCGCTGATGACTTCCTGGTTGACGCGGACGGATCCGCCCTCACCGATGAGCTTGAGGGTCACACCCTGCAGCCCGAGGAAGAATGCCAGCGTCACGACGAAGGACGGGATTCCGAGCTTCGCCACGAGCGCCCCGATGATCAACCCGATGGCGGCACCGGTCACGAGCGCCGCGGCGACCGAGACGTACCATTCCTGGCCGTGGTCGACGAGGAGGACTCCCATGACGCAGGCGGAGACGCCTCCAGCGACTCCGGCTGACAGGTCGATGTCGCCCAGCAGCAGCACTGGCACGAGCGCCATCGCGAGGATGATGATCGAGCCCGACTGGGTGAGCAGGTTGGCCATGTTGAGGTTCGACAGGAACCGGTCGTTGGCAAAGCCGAACACGATGAACAGCACGACGAGGCCGAGGACGGACGGCAGAGCGCCCATCTCGCCGCCGCGAACCCGGTTGACGTATGCCTGAATGGACTCGCCCAGGGTGTGGGACTGGGTGAGGTCGGACGCGAAGCCCGCTTCCTCGGCTTCTCTTTCGTTGACGGTGTCGGTCATGATGGTCTCCCGAGTCAGGCCGTGGTGGACGGCGACTGGGCGCCGTCGAGGTCAGATGAATGTCCGGTCGTGATGAGCTCCACGACCTGACGGGACGTGACGTCCTTGGTGGCGACATCGGCCGCGACGCGGCCGAGGTAGAGCGCCGTGATGCGATCGGCGACCTCGAAGACATCGGTCAGGTTGTGCGAGATCAGCAGCACGCCCACGCCGGAGTCGGCGAGGCGACGCACGAGGTCGAGCACCTGACGCGTCTGGGCGACACCCAGTGCGGCGGTCGGCTCGTCGAGCAGCACGACGCGCGAGTTCCACAGCACCGACTTGGCGATCGCGACGGTCTGCCGCTGGCCACCAGAGAGGCTCGCGACGCTCTGGCGTACGGACTTGACGGTCCGCACCGACAGCGAGGTCAGCGCCTCGCGTGCCTTGGACTCCATCGTGGTCTCGTCGAGGATGACGCCGTTCTTCTTCTCGCGACCCAGGAACATGTTCTCGACGATGTCGAGGTTCTCGCACAGGGCGAGGTCCTGGTAGACGACCTCGATGCCGAGGGCCGAGGCGTCCTTGGGTCCGTGCACCGTGACGGGCTTGCCGTCGAAGATGTACTCGCCGGAGTCGGCGGGATAGATGCCGGCCAGGGCCTTGACGAGGGTCGACTTGCCGGCGCCGTTGTCACCGACGAGTGCGGTGACCTGTCCGGCATAGATCTTGAGGTCGACGTCGTGGAGCACGTGGACGACACCGAAGCTCTTGTTGATTCCTCGAAGCTCGAGGAGAGGGGCTGTTTCGCTCATGGTGAGCCTTCCAGGGGATACATGGTCCGAGATGGGGTGGTGCAGAGACAGCATCGGGTGCGGTCCCCCGGAGAATGCCCGGAGGACCGCACCCTCAGCAATCAGCTGATGCCAGCGTCAGCGCACAGCTTCGCGTACGCGCCGGTGCACAGGTCTTCAGCCTTCATGTCGCCCGAGTCGATGACAGCCTTGACGTTCGACTTGTCGATCGCGACGGGGTCGAGAAGGTTCGCCGGCACGTCACGGTTGCCCGTGTCGTCCCTTGCGGTACCGGTGGTCTTGGGCTCGTCGCCCTTGACCATCGCGATCGCAGCCTCTGCGAGCGCGCCGGCCTGACCGGTGGCGGACTTCTGGATCGTCATGCACTGATCACCCGTGAGGATGTTCTGCAGACCCTCGACCGTGGCGTCCTGGCCCGTGACCGGGACCTTTCCGTTCTGGCCGTTCTTCTTCAGGATCGAGATGACACCGCCTGCGAGACCGTCGTTGGCCGCGTAGACGCCGTCGACCTTGCCGTCGACCTTGGTGTAGAGCTGCTCGAAGATCGTGACGGCCTTGTCGTTGTCCCAGTCCGGAACGGCCTGCTCAGCAACGTTCTTGTAGGTCGTGATCTTGTCGAGCACGCTGTGAGCACCCTGCGAGAACAGCGTGGCGTTGTTGTCCGTGGGCGAACCGTTGAGGTAGATCAGGTTCGCCTCCTTGTCGCCCAGGCACTTGGCGAGGCCTTCACCCTGGAGGGCGCCGACCTTGCTGTTGTCGTAGGAGATGTAGACGTCGGCCGAGCCACCCAGCGTCAGGCGGTCGTAGTCGATCGTCTTGACGCCCTGCTTCTTGGCCTTCTCCTCGATCGCGGCACCCGAGTCCGAGTCGAGGTTGACGATCGCGAGGACAGTGACGCCGTCGGTGATCATGCCGTCGGCGATCGTGGCCATCTTGTCGGCGTCACCCTCGGCGTTCTGGATGTCGAACTCGACGCCGGCTTCTTCGAACGCCTTGGTCAGGGCCGGACGATCGGCGCTTTCCCAGCGGACCGAGGACTTGGTGTCGGGAAGGATCACACCGATCTTGCCCTTGGCCTTGTCACCGCCGTCGTCGCCGCCGTCGTCGTCGCCACCGCAGGCACTGAGCACGAGGCTCGCACCCATGATTCCTGCAAGTACGAGATTGCGTGTCCGCTTCACACAGACCGCCTCCTATTTCCTCCAGTAGTGCGTCGGGCCGACATTATTTCGTCCACGTGACGCGTTTGTTGTTTGCCACAACCTATACCGTGACCGGGGTCACGTCTAGCGTCCGGGACAACAAATGGGCTACAGGTCGATTACTTCACAATGCAACAGGGGCACCGCCGAGTCGGCGATGCCCCTGACCTGCGGAGATGCTCAGTCGAGCAGGCTCCGCAGCACGTACGGCATGATGCCGCCGTTGCGGTAGTAGTTGGCCTCACCGGGCGTGTCAATCCGGACGACGGCGTCGAACTCGACGTCACCCGCCTTGACGTGCACGGTCTTGGGCGTACGGCCCTCGTTGAGCTCCGTGATGCCGGTGAAGTCGAACGTCTCCTCCCCCGTCAGCCCGAGCGACTCGGCGTTCTGGCCCTCGGGGTACTGCAGCGGGAGGACGCCCATGCCGATCAGGTTGGAGCGGTGGATGCGCTCGTAGGACTCGGCGATGACGACCTTGACGCCGAGCAGCGCGGTGCCCTTGGCGGCCCAGTCGCGCGACGAGCCGGAGCCGTACTCCTTGCCCGACAGGACGACCAGCGGGACGCCGGCCGCCTGGTAGGCCTCCGACGCCTCGAACACCGTCGTGACCTCGCCGCCGTCGATCAGGTTGCGGGTGAAGCCGCCCTCGGTGCCCGGCGCCATCTGGTTGCGCAGGCGGATGTTGGCGAACGTGCCGCGGATCATGACCTCGTGGTTGCCGCGACGCGATCCGTACGAGTTGAAGTCGCGCGGCTCGATGCCGTGCTCCGACAGGTACTTGCCGGCCGG
>NZ_JAKFCB010000090.1:0-3659 GCF_036676885.1 Aeromicrobium sp. | reverse complement strand
ATCAGCATGCCCGGCCCGGGAAGGGGCATCAACACGAGACCCAGCGGGATGAGCGCCCAGCCCAAAATCTCCACGCCAAGGCGTTCGAACCAGCTCTTCAACGAGGTCCCGGCGCCCATGGGGGCAATTCTGCCAGCCGACCTCCAACAGAAACGCCCAAACGTGGCGAGAAGTCCGAGAACCAGGGTCATCCCCGACGACGTCAGGGGACGGTGTGCGGGTCGACCCCGAGGCTCAGATGGACACGAAGATGTGAAGGGCCGCTTCGACGTCGATCTCGGCGGTCTCACCCTGCCGTGCGACGACCAGGCCGTCATGTCCCTGCGAGACCAGGACGTCGTTGCCGGGCAGCGCTCCGACACGACGCAGCACCGACATGACCTCGGTGTCCTTCTGCAGCTCCTCGGCGATGCGACGCACCACCAGGCGGATCGGCTCGACCGCACCGCTGACGGCCTTGGTCATCGGCTGGACGCCCTCGAGGAAGTCGGCGTCCTTGCCGAGCTCGCCGAGCTCTGACAGCCCCGGGATCGGGTTGCCGTAGGGCGACTCGGTCGGGTGCTCGAGCAGCTCGACGAGGCGGCGCTCGACCTGCTCGGACATGACGTGCTCCCAGCGACAGGCTTCCTCGTGGACGTACTCGATCTCGAGGCCGATGATGTCGGTCAGGAGGCGCTCGGCGAGGCGGTGCTTGCGCATCACGCGGGTCGCCAGCTGCCGGCCCTTGGGCGACAGCTCGAGGTGACGATCGCCCTCGACCGTGAGCAGGCCGTCGCGCTCCATGCGAGCGACCGTCTGACTGACTGTCGGCCCGCTCTGGTGGAGGCGCTCGGCGATGCGCGCGCGCAACGGGACGATGCCCTCCTCTTCCAGCTCATAGACCGTGCGGAGGTACATCTCGGTGGTGTCGATCAGCTCGCTCACCACGCCATTGTTCCACGTCCCGCGGCATCCTCGTCGCCACCGGACCCGTGGAGGCGCCTCGAGCTTCGGCGCGCGGGCTCCGGCCGCCGTGGCGTACGTCCTAGGGTGGTCACGTGGTCACGATTCCCGGGCAGTTCAACGGTCCCCTCCACTCCGGCAACGGCGGCTACGTCGCGGGCCTCCTCGCCCGGGAGCTCGGCGGTGACGGGCCCGTCACCTCGACCCTGCGCATACCGCCGCCGCTGGACGTGTCGCTGAGCTGGGAGCACGACGGCGCCGAGGTCCGGCTCCTGACCGCCGGCGGAGCCGTCGTCGGCAGTGCCACACCGGGTTCGTTCTCGCGTGACGTGTCGGCTTGCCCGACAGCTGAACAGGCGGCAGCGGGTCATTCGCACTACCCCGGCTTCGCCCACCATCCGTTCGACCACTGCTTCACATGCGGCACGGCGCGCGACGAGGGCGACGGGCTGCGCCTGTTCGCCGGTCCGATCGACCCCGCGCACCCCGGACTCACCGCGACACCGTGGACGCCGCACGAGGCGTTCGGCGGCGACGACGGCAGCCTCGACCTGCCGGTCACGTGGGCGTCGCTGGACTGCCCGGGTGGCTGGGCGGCCGACTTCAGCCGCCACGCCATGGTGCTGGGCCGCATGACCGCCCAGGTCTATCGTCGCCCCCGCGCCGGCGAGCCGTGCCTGTCGGTGGGCCACCTGCACGCCCAGGAGGGTCGCAAGTTCCTGACCGACACCGCCCTCTACACCGAGGACGGCGAGCTGCTGGGGCGCGCGGAGCAGATCTGGATCCTGATCGACATCGCGGCGTTCTCCTGACGGCAGGCCGTCACCCCTCATGCCGTAAATTCGTCGCGTGACAAGACGTCCGCTTCCGCGGCTGTTCGCGGACACGCGGCCCTTGCGGAGCGAGCACTTCCGCCGCCTCTGGCTCGCCAACATCATCACGGTCGTCGGCGCCCAGCTGACCGTCGTCGCGGTGCCGGCGCAGATCTATGCCGACACCCACTCGTCGGCGTACGTCGGCCTGGCCGGGGTGTTCGGCCTGGTCCCGCTCATCGTGTTCGGCCTGTACGGCGGAGCGCTCGCGGACGTCTTCGACCGGCGCACCCTGCTGATCATCACGACGGCCGGCCTGATCGTCACCAGCGGGCTGTTCTGGCTGCAGGCCGCCGCGGGCAGCACCAACGTGTGGCTCCTGCTCACGCTGTTCGCGGTGCAGCAGGCGTTCTTCGCGGTCAACCAGCCGACCCGCAGCGCCGTGGTGCCGAAGATCGTCGAGCCGCATCTGCTGCCGGCCGCCAACTCGCTCAACTCGACGGTCATGATGGCCGGTGGCATCGCGGGGCCCCTCCTCGCCGGCGTACTGATCCCGGTGATCGGCTTCGAGTGGCTCTACCTGATCGACACGTTCACGCTGTTCGCCACGCTCGGGGCGGTCATACGCCTGCCCCGCCTCCCCGTGCTCGAAGCAGCCGCGGGTGCGCCGGGCCTGCGCGCGGTGGTCGATGGCTTCCGATACCTGCGCACACAGCCCGTGCTGATGATGTCGTTCGTCGTCGACCTCATCGCGATGGTCTTCGGGATGCCGCGAGCGCTGTTCCCCGAGATCGCGCACATCGACTTCGGCGGCCCCGAGAGCGGTGGCATCGCGTTCGCCCTGCTGTTCGCAGCGATCCCGGCCGGTGCGGTGATCGGCGGCGTGTTCAGCGGCTGGGTGTCGCACGTCGAGCGGCAGGGGCGCGCCGTCATCATCGCGATCGCACTGTGGGGCCTGTCGATGACCGGCTTCGGCATCGCTGTTGCGCTGGCGGACCAGTGGCGTACGCCGATGCTGGTCGTCGCCCTCGTGATGCTCGTGGTCGGCGGTGCCGCCGACATGTCATCCGCCGCCTTCCGGATGAGCATGCTGCAATCGGCCGCTGACGACGCCCTGCGAGGGCGGCTCCAAGGGGTCTTCATCGTCGTCGTGGCCGGTGGGCCGCGCATCGCCGACACGCTGCACGGTGCGACTGCCGCGGCCGTCGGCACAGCGGCGGCCTCGGCCGGCGGCGGCGTTCTGGTCGTCGTGGGTGTCGTGATCGCGTCGTTGCTGGCGCCAGCCTTCGTCCGCTACCGGATCTCCCGCCAGCTGCACATCTGACCGCCCGGCGCGGGGCGCCCGTCGGCCGGAGCCCATACTGGGCAGATGGCCAGGACACGCGTACGCCGCGAGCTCACGATCGAGCAGGTCCAGCGCTGGGTTGCGACATTCCTGATCCTCGCTGTCTCCGCATTCCCACTCGGTGCGCTGGTGGCCGTGATCCGGAGCATCGTCGACGACGGCCGCCGCAGCGACGGCATCATGCTGCTCGTCGTCATGGCGGTCATCGGGATCGTCGCGCTCGGCGCGATCCGGCTCGTCCACCGCCGGCCGGCGTTCGCCCCCTGGATCCTGCTGGGCGTCCTGCCCGCCGTGGTCGCGGGGTTCTGCATCCTTTAGTGCTGGAGGTCGCTGACCAGCGGCGAGAACCTCGACCGCCGGGCAGCGAGCTCGAGGGACGCCACGTCCGGTGCGGCAGACACCGGACGAACGCCCACGACGGTGCGAATGATCAGCACCGGGATCAGGGCCAGTGCGAGCAGCACCAGCATCAGCCACGAGGCGCGGCCGAACGTGTCGGTCGTCATCGCCGCGAGGGCGCCGAAGACCGAGCCCCCTCCGACGTACGCTGCGGACCACGT
>NZ_JAKFCB010000089.1:0-6272 GCF_036676885.1 Aeromicrobium sp. | reverse complement strand
GAGCGCCGACGCTCGGACGGCTGATTGGACTCTGAGTCGGTCATGACTCCCTTTCATCTACACCGCTGATGGCACGTCGTGCTCAGTATGCCCCATGCGTACCGTCTGTCACTTTGGTTCAGGTGACCCGGGCGAACCGCGCCGGACACGCCGAATCGCGGCTCGATGGAGTCACTTTCTGAATCAACGATCGTGCCCTCCGGAAAGTCATGTCTCGAACCGTTCTCCTCTCACCACCGGCGGGCGGTCCGGGCGCATCAGGCGGGGGCGAGCCAGACGACGCCGGCGGGTGGGAGCTGGACCAACGCCGAGGCCGGCTGACCGTGCCACGGCTCCGCCTCGGCCTCGACCGCGCCGAGGTTGCCGACTCCCGAGCCGCCGTAGATCTCGCTGTCGGTGTTGATGACCTCGTGCCAGGTGCCGACGGACGGCAGCCCGACGCGGTAGTCGTGGTGCGGCCCTCCGGAGAAGTTGGCAACACACGCGAGCGTCGAGCCGTCCGAGCCGATCCTCAGGAAGGAGATGACGTTGCCGGCCACGTCGCTGGCATCGATCCACTGGAAGCCCTCGGGCCGGCTGTCGGCGGAGTAGAGCGCCGGAGCCGAGCGGTAGTACGTGTTGAGGTCGCTGACCAGGTGCAGGATTCCGGAGTGCAGCGGCTCGTCGAGCTCGTGCCACTCGAGCGAGCGCGCCTCGGCCCACTCGCCTTCCTGGCCGAACTCGCCGCCCATGAACAGCATCTGCTTGCCCGGATGCGCCCACATGAACGCCAGCAGCGCGCGTACGCCGGCCGCCTTGTTCCAGTCGTCGCCCGGCATGCGCTGCCACAGCGACCCCTTGCCGTGGACGACCTCGTCGTGCGACAGCGGCAGGATGAAGTTCTCCGTCCATGCGTAGTCGATCGAGAACGTCATCTCGCCGTGGTGGTAGGACCGGTGCACCGGTTCGTGGCTCAGGTAGTCGAGCGTGTCGTGCATCCACCCCATGTTCCACTTGAAGCCGAAGCCGAGACCCCCGCTGTCGGTGGGGCTGCTGACGCCGGGCCAGGCCGTCGACTCCTCCGCGATCATGACGACGCCGGGGTGGTGCTTGTAGACCGTCGCGTTGAGCTCCTGGAGGAGCTGGACCGCCTCGAGGTTCTCTCGCCCGCCGTGCTCGTTGGCGACCCACTCCCCGTCCTTGCGGGAGTAGTCGAGGTAGAGCATCGACGCCACGGCATCGACCCGCAGCCCGTCGAGGTGGAACTCCTCGAGCCAGAACAGCGCATTGGCAACGAGGAAGTTGCGGACCTCCGGACGCCCGAAGTCGAAGACGTACGTGCCCCAGTCGGGCTGCTCACCGCGTCGCGGGTCGGGGTGCTCATAGAGCGGAGTGCCGTCGAAGCGCGCGAGCGCCCACTCGTCGCGGGGGAAGTGCGCCGGGACCCAGTCGACGATGACACCGAAGCCGCGCTGGTGCAGCTCGTCGACGAACCAGCGGAAGTCATCCGGCGAGCCGAACCGCGACGTCGGCGCGTAGTAGGAGGTGACCTGGTAGCCCCATGACCCACCGAAGGGATGCTCCGCGATCGGCATGAGCTCGACGTGCGTGAAGCCGGTCTCGGTGAGGTAGTCGGCCAGCTCGTCGGCGAGCTCGCGGTAGCCGAGTCCCGGCCGCCAGGAGCCCAGGTGCACCTCGTAGATGCTCATCGGCGCATCGGTCCAGGTCGTGGCGTCGCGCGTGGCAACCCAGGCGTCGTCGGTCCAGGTGTGCTGGGGCGTCGTGACGACCGACGCCGTCGCGGGCGGCACCTCTGCGCGGAACGCCATGGGGTCGGCCTTCTCGTGCCACTGACCGTCAGGCCCGAGGATGCGGAACTTGTAGTGCGTGCCGATGCCGATGCCGGGGACGAACAGGTCCCACACCCCCGCGTCGCCGAGCGAGCGCATCGGGTGGCTGCCGCTGTCCCAGAAGTTGAAGTCGCCGGCGACCTGCACGGCCTGCGCGCTGGGTGCCCAGACCGCGAACGACGTGCCCTCGACAGGCCCGTCGGGGCCGTCGTACGTACGCACGTGCGCTCCGAGCACCTCCCAGAGCCGTTCGTGCCGGCCCTCGCTGATGAGGTGCAGGTCGAGCTCGCCCACCGCAGCGGGCCAGGAGTGTGTCTGCGAGTCGTTCACGGCGTCACCCCCGTCAGAAGACCACGGTACGGAGTCGCCGCCGTGAAGGGTTCATTGCTCGCTCGCTGGCGCTGGCTCATGTCATTCGCCTTCGGTCATGATCCGGTCGATCGACGACAGCGGGACCGTCAGCCAATCGGGCCGGTTCGCGTGCTCGTAGGAGACCTCGTAGACCGCCTTGTCGAGCTCGAGGGCTCGTAGGAGATCGGCGCTGTCTCGAGGGTCGTGCTCGGCGACGTGGGCATAACCGTCGCAGAACGCCGTCCGGTTGCGCCGCGCCCATTGCATGGCACGGGCGGTCCGCTCGGGATCCGCGTCCTGTCCGACCAGCAGCTGCTGAGCCGCGTAGTCGAACGAGCGCAGCATCCCGGCGACGTCCCGCAACGGCGATCGCAGCGCGGATCGCTCGGCGAGGGTCGCGGCCGGCTCGCCCTCGAAGTCGAGCAGCAGCCAGCCGTTGATCGTCCGCAGCACCTGCCCGAGGTGGAGGTCGCCGTGCACGTACTGCATCGACACCGGCTCCCGGATCTCGGCGACCTTGCCGAATGCGGCCCTGAGGGCGGGCCCGTGATCGGCGAGGGACGGGAGCTCGGCGGTCACCCGGTCGAGCCGCTCGGTCATCGCCGCGACGGTGCGCTCCAGCTCGGCCGCATCGGCCACCTCGGTGCCGAGCGCCGTCGCCAGGTCGGCGTGGACCGTGGCGACAGCCTTGCCGAGCCGGTACGCCTCGCCGGCGAAGTCGCCGCCGAGCTCCTCCGGCGGCAGGCCCGCGGGATCGGCCATGAAGTCGCGCACACTGGTCGTCGCCATGACCCAGCCGTCGGCGGCGTCCGGCATGAACCGCTGGAGCATGCCGATCGTCACCTCCTCGCCGTCGAGCTCACCGGAGATCGAGCCGAGCGGGTCGGCGATGTGCGGGCAGTCCACATCGCGAAGGGCGCGGTGCAGCATGAGGTCCTTGTTGAGCCCTGGCGACAGCTTGCGGAACAGCTTGAGGATGTAGTGGTGGCCGTACACCAGCGAGGTGTTGCTCTGCTCGGACGTGATGGGGTGTGCGCGCAGGCCCGGGATCAGCTCGACGTCGGGCTCACGCTCGAAGCGCAGCCCGTCGATGGTCTCCTCCGCGATGATCAGGTCGAGCAGGCACGCCGTGAGGTCGGCGTCGCCGCTGGCCTCGTAGCAGGTCAGGCCGTTCTCGAGCCCGATCGACGCCGATGCCGCGACATCCGGCACCTGGCTCTGGCGGCTGCCGATCAGCAGCTGGTAGGGCTCGCGCCGGTCACCCTGCTCGACCTCGACCACGAGGTGGATCAGCAGCGGATCGCCGTCGAGCAGGGTCGTCCACGACAGCGGACGTACGCGGGTGATCTCGCGGTCCTTGCCGCCGAACCACCGTTGGGTCGGCAGCCAGGTCGGCAGCTCGTTCGCGAGCTGCACGACCAGCTCGTGGCGGTCGATGTCTGTAGAGGTCATGCCGTCACCCTCCTTTCGACTAGCTCAAGGACCGATGGGCACCGACTCGACCACACGCTCATTGAGCCTGTCGAAATGAGAAGTCCACTCATGCCTGGCTCCTCCTCTCGCCCTCGTCGCCGAGCTCGGACAGCTGGAACCAGTAGAAGCCGTGGCCCGGCAGGGTCAGCAGATAGGGCAGCTCGCCGATGCGCGGGAAGCGCACGCTGCCGGTCAGCTCCACCGGCGTGAAGCCCAGGTGATCGGACAGGTCGAGCTCGACCGGCTGCGGGAACCTCGAGAGGTTGTTGACGCACAGCACGACGTCCTGGTCGCCGTCCGGCCGCTCCCAGACCCGCTTGTATGCCAGCACGCTGGGGTTGGAGCCGCCGAGATCGACGAACTCCCCCTCGGCGAACGCGTTGTGCTGCTTGCGGACCTCGATCATCCGCCGGGTCCAGTTGAGCAGCGACATCGCATTGCCCTGCTGCGCCTCGACGTTGATCGCCTCGTAGCCGTAGGTCGGGTCCATGATCGGCGGCAGGTAGATGCGCCCGGGGTCGGACCGCGAGAAGCCGGCGTTGCGATCGGGCGACCACTGCATCGGCGTACGTACGGCATCGCGGTCGCCGAGCCAGATGTTGTCGCCCATGCCGATCTCGTCGCCGTAGTAGAGCACCGGCGATCCGGGCAGGCTGAGCAGCATCGCGGTGAACAGCTCGAGCTGGTTGCGGTCGTTGTCGAGCAGCGGCGCGAGCCGCCGGCGGATGCCGATGTTGGCCTTCATCCGCGGATCGCTGGCGTACTCCTGGTACATGTAGTCGCGCTCGTCGTCGGTCACCATCTCGAGCGTCAGCTCGTCGTGGTTGCGCAGGAAGATGCCCCACTGCGTGCCGGTCGGGATCTCCGGCGTCTGCGCGAGGATCTCCGAGATCGGGAACCGCGACTCCCGGCGTACGGCCATGAAGATGCGCGGCATGAGCGGGAAGTGGAACGCCATGTGGCACTCGTCGCCGCCGACCTTCGGGTCGCCGAAGTACTCGACGACGTCGGACGGCCACTGGTTGGCCTCGGCCAGCAGGATGCGGCCGGGGTACTCCCGGTCGACGGTCTCGCGGCACTTGCGGAGGTATTCGTGCGTACGCGGGAGGTTCTCGCAGTTGGTGCCCTCCTCCTCGAACAGGTAGGGCACGGCGTCGAGCCGGAAGCCGTCGATGCCGAGGTCGAGCCAGAACCGCAGGACGTCGAGCATCGCCTCCTGGACCTCTTCGTTCTCGAAGTTGAGGTCGGGCTGGTGGCTGAAGAAGCGGTGCCAGAAGAACTGCCCGCGCACCGGGTCGTACGTCCAGTTGGACGACTCCGTGTCGACGAAGATGATGCGGGCATCGGCGTAGCGCTGGTCGTCGTCGCTCCACACGTAGTAGTCGCCGTACGGGCCGTCGGGATGGTTGCGCGACTCCTGGAACCACGGGTGCGCGTCGGAGGTGTGGTTGAGGACGAGGTCGGTGATGACGCGGATGTCGCGCTTGTGCGCCTCCTCGAGGAGGTGGACGAAGTCGTCGACGGTGCCGAACTCCGGCAGGACGGCGCGGAAGTCGCTGATGTCGTAGCCGCCGTCGCGCAACGGCGAGGCGTAGAACGGCGGCAGCCACAGGCAGTCGACGCCGAGCCACTGGAGGTAGTCGAGCCTGTCGGCGAGACCTCTGAGGTCGCCGGTGCCGTCGCCGTTGGAGTCCGAGAACGCCCGGACGAGGACCTCGTAGAACACCGCGCGCTTGAACCACTCGGGGTCGCTCGTGGCCTGCTCGGCGTGGCCGAAGTCATCGGCCTGCGGCTCGACGAGCGTGCCATCATCGGCGATCGCCTCGCCGGTGTGCGGCGTGTCTTCGAGTCCGACCAGGCCGGCGTCGGGCGCTGGGTCTTGCGGCATGTGCGTCACCTCTCGGTCAGGCATTCAGGGTGGTGTCGTCGGCGTCCGCGTACGTACGTCTGGTCAGGCTCACGATGTGGGCAACAGCGCGCAGCGGGTCGAGGCGTACGTAGTTGGACTCGCCCCAGTCGTAGGTCTCGCCGGTGACCTCGTCGTGCGCGATCAGCCGGTCGCCCTGGTCGAAGCCCAGCGCCGGCAGGTCGAGCCACATCGTGCCCTCGCGCGCCTCGTGCGGGTCGAGCGAGACGACGACCAGCACGGTGTCACCGGTCGCCGGGTCCTGCTTGGAGTAGACGATCAGCGCGTCGTGGTCGATGTGGTGGAAGTGCAGGGTGCGCATCTGCTGCAGGGCCGGGTGCGCACGGCGGATCTCGTTGAGCCGGGTCAGCCACGGCTGCAGCGACCTGCCCTCGGCGAGCGCGGCGTCGTAGTCGCGGGGGCGCAGCTGGTACTTCTCGGAGTCGAGGTATTCCTCGCTGCCGGGCCGCACCGCCTCGTGCTCGTACAGCTCGAAGCCGGAGTAGACGCCCCACGTCGGCGCGAGCGTCGCGGCGAGGGCGGCGCGGATCGCGAACATGCTCGGGCCGCCGACCTGCAGGTGCTCGGGGAGGATGTCCGGCGTGTTGACGAACAGGTTGGGCCGGCCGAGGTCCCAGTGGTCGCGATGGTCCTCGCCGAACTCGGTGAGCTCCTGCTTCGTGGTGCGCCAGGTGAAGTAGGTGTAGCTCTGC
>NZ_JAKFCB010000088.1:0-14148 GCF_036676885.1 Aeromicrobium sp. | reverse complement strand
GCGTGGCGGCGAAGTGCCCCCTCGTCCACTAATCTGTGCACAGACACCCATGCGCACAGATCATCGTCGACGAGAGGAGCACCCAGTGGCCAGCGAACACGCTTCGGCCGAGCTCCTTGGCGCAATGAGCAAGCTTCTGACCAGCGTCCGTGACATCACGTTGCGACTCGAGGTCGCGGACGTCGACGTGGCCCGCGGCACCCAGGCCAAGGTCGCCGACCAGCTGTCCGACTACGTGCTGCCCCGACTCGTGCAGCTCGACGCTCCGCTGCTGACGGTCGTGGGCGGTTCGACGGGTGCCGGCAAGTCGACACTCGTCAACTCGCTCGTGGGGGAGCGCGTCACCGAGTCCGGCGTCCTGCGGCCCACGACCCGGTCGCCGGTCCTGGTGCACCACCCGGACGATGCCGAGTGGTTCCTGCCGGACCGCATCCTGCCCGACCTGCCGCGCACCACCGTGCCGACGAACGACACGTATGCGTTGCGGCTCGCCACGTCGGACAAGATCCCACGCGGTCTCGCGATCCTCGACGCACCCGATGTCGACTCGATCGACCGGGGCAACCGGGAGCTTGCCGCTCAGCTCCTCGCCGCCGCCGACCTGTGGCTGTTCGTCACCTCGGCGGCGCGTTACGCCGACCAGGTGCCGTGGGACTACCTTCGCCAGGCGGCCGAGCGCAGCACGTCGGTCGCCGTGGTCCTCGACCGCACGACGTCCGAGGCCGTCATCGAGGTGCGGGGCCACCTCGCGCGCATGATGACGTCACGCGGACTGTCGGACTCCCCGCTGTTCACGGTCCCGGAGTCGGGCGTCGACGCCGACGGGCTCCTCCCACGTGACGCGGTCTCGCCGATCGTGGTGTGGCTGCACGAGCTCGCCGCGGATCCGGCCGCCCGCAAGATGGTCATGGCTCGTACGCTCGACGGCGCGGTCCGCCACGTGGTCCTGCGCACGCACGACGTCGCCGACGCGATGGACGCCCAGATTGCGGCCTCCGAGGTCCTGCACGGCGACATCGACACGATCTACCGCAAGGCCCTCGAAACGTTCGCCGTGCAGGTCACCGACGGCACCGTGCTCAAGGGCGAGGTGCTGGCGCGTTGGCAGGAGTTCGTCGGCACCGGCGAGCTGCTGCGCTCCGTCGAGGAGAAGGTCAGCCGCATCCGTGACCGCTTCGTCGACGGCGTGACCGGCAAGCGCACGCGCTCCACCGAGGTCGTCGAGGCGATCGAGACCGGCGTTCAGATGCTGCTGGTCGAGCACGCCGAGGCGGCCGCAGAGGCTGCTTCCCGCGCGTGGGCCGCCCACCCCGCCGGCCGTACGCTGCTCGACGCCAACCGCGGCATCGATCGCGCCTCCCGCGACTTCCGGGTCCGTGCGCAGCGCATGGTGCACGACTGGCGGCAGGCGGTGCTCGAGCTCGTACGCGTCGAGGGCGCCGACAAGCGCATGACGGCGCGGTTCCTTGCTTTCGGCGTCAACGGCATCGGTGTGGCGCTGATGATCGTGATGTTCTCGCGCAACGGTGAGGGCAAGGAGGCCGGAGGCACCGCGGCCCTGGGCCACAAGCTCCTCGACGCGATCTTCGGAGAAGACGTCGTCGAGACCCTGTCGGCCCGGGCGCAGGCCGACCTCGAGTCGCGCGCCGCCGCGCTGTTCGAGGACGAGATGCAGCGCTTCCTCGACCTCGTCGAGACTCCCGACACCATCAAGGCGCACCAGGCTGTCCTCCGCGAATCCGCACGTCAGGCCGAATACGCTCGACATGCCGACTTCCTGAACGGAGAGACGACGACATGACTGCCCCGAGCGACGCCGCCGAAGCAGTGTTCGGCGGCGATCGCAACGATGTCGCGAAACGGCTCGAAGGGCTGACGAAGGCCGTCGAGGCGAGCCGCGGCCGCATCGATCCCGAGATCCTCGCGCCCGCCGAGATGCTGACCGGCCGGGCCGCCGAACGCCTCACGCTGTCCGGTGAACACACGATCGTGGCGCTCGCGGGCGCCACCGGCTCGGGCAAGTCCTCGCTGTTCAACGCCCTGACCGACCTGGAGCTCGCCGGTGTCGGCGTACGCCGCCCGACGACCTCGTGGGCGCTCGCCTGCGCCTGGGGTCCCGACGGGGCGCAGGGACTGCTGGAGTGGATGGGCATACCGGCTCGCCACCAGGTGTCCCGCATGAGCATGCTCGACCACTCCGCCGAGGACACCCGGCTGGACGGGCTCGTGCTGCTCGACCTGCCTGACCACGACTCGACCGAGGTCTCGCACCATCTCGAGATGGACCGCCTGATCAAGTACGCCGACCTGCTCGTGTGGGTCCTCGACCCGCAGAAGTACGCCGACGCCGCGATCCACGACCGCTACATCCGGCCCATGGCGTCGTACGCCGATGTCACGCTCGTCGTGCTCAACCAGATCGACCGCATCCCGTTCGAGCAGCGCGAGCGCGCGCTGACCGACGTCAAGCGCATCCTCGCCGACGAGGGCCTGCCCGACGTCACGGTCATCGGCGTGTCGGCGACTCGCGGTGACGGCGTCGAGGACCTCAAGCGCGAGATGGCCACCCGCATCAGGGCCAAGTCGTCGGCCAAGTCCCGGCTCGCGTCGGACATCTCAGCAGCAGCGGGCGTCATCGCCCAGGTGGGCGGCACGAGCGATGCGCCCGGCCTCGCGCCGGCAGACCGCGAGGCGCTCGACGAGGCACTCGTGGAGTGCGCCGGAGTGCCGCAGATCGTCGATGCCGTGTCCTGGTCGACGTGGCGGCGCGCCGCACAGCGCACGGGCTGGCCGATCGCCCAGTGGCTCCGAAGCCTGCGCAAGGACCCGCTCAAGGAGCTGGGCCTCGGCGACGACCTCTCGATGTCGGCGCTGGCGCGTGCCGCCGTCCCCGAGGCCGGCAACGTCCAGCGCGCCAATGCCGAGCTCGCGATCCGTGACGCCGCCGAGAAGGCCTCGATCGGGCTCGAGCGACCCTGGCGTGACGCGATCCGTGATGCGTCCAACCCTCCCGGCGATGACATCATCGACGCGCTCGACCGGGCGATCCACGAGACCGGCCTCGGTGTTGCGAGGCCGGCGATCTGGTGGCGCGTCGTCCAGGTCGTCCAGCTCCTGCTGTTCGTCGCGATGGTCGGCGGCCTCGGCTGGCTCGCCGCCCAGGGCATCCAGCAGCTCGTCTCGTTCGACCTGCCCGACCTCGGCAAGGTCGGCGGCGTGCCGATGGCGGCCGCCATCGCCGGCGGCTCGCTCGTCGCGGGCATCGTCCTCGGTGCGCTGTCGAGCCTCGCCTCGCGGATCGGCGGCAGGCGCAAGGCCAAGCGAGCCGACCGCCAGCTGCGAGAGGCGATCGACCGGGTGGCGACCGAGCGCGTCATCACGCCGATCCAGGCCGAGCTCGACGCCTACGGGGCCTATCGCTCGGGCATCCGCGCCGCGCTCTCCTGACCGTTTCCACAGCCGGCCGGTTCGCCGTCTCCGTCCACAGGCCGCGTCGCTGGCGCTGACGTCGCGCACGTTGCGTGGCGAGTCTGGAGCTCCTCATCTATGAAGGAGTCATCCGATGTCCAACGACAACACCATGACGTTCCATGGCCGTGTCGGCACCAAGGTCGAGCTGCGCGAGGGCGGCGTCCCGTGGGTCCTGTTCCGCGTCGCGTCGACCCCGAGCTACTTCGACGCAGCCACGCGCACCTGGCGCGACCTCGAGACCATCTGGATCTCGGTCAAGGCGTGGCGCAGTCTCGCGCAGAACGCCGCAGAGTCGCTCGAGGTGGGTGATCCGATCGTCGTGATCGGCAAGGTGCGCACCGAGAAGTGGACGACGCAGGACGGCCAGCCGCGTGAGAGCACGGTGCTCGAGGCCAACCTGATCGGCCACGACCTCACCTGGGGTGTCACGAAGCTGCAGCGGGTCGATCGTCAGCCACCGGCCGCGGCCAGGAACGACGGCACCGTGGCGGCCCTCGCCGAGCTCGAGGGCGAGTCCGTCGAGACGCCGGCGGCCTGATCCGATTCGTCGGCAGTGGGCTCGGCTCGTTACGCTGAGTCATATGGCCGATTACGTCTTCACCCTCCGCAACGTCCGCAAGAAGCTCGGCGAGAAGGTCGTGCTCGACGACGTCACGTTGTCGTTCCTCCACGGCGCCAAGATCGGCGTCGTCGGCCCCAACGGCACCGGCAAGTCGACGCTGTTCAAGATCATGGCCGGCATGGTGCAGACCGACAACGGCGACGCGATCAAGGATCCTGACGCGTCGGTCGGCATCCTCCTGCAGGAGCCGCCGCTGACCGAGGGCAAGACCGTGCTCGAGAACGTCGAGGAGGCCGTCGGCGGGATCAAGGCCAAGCTCGACCGGTTCAACCAGATCAGCGAAGAGCTGGCCGATCCCGACGCCGACTACGACACGCTGCTGCCCGAGATGGGCGAGCTGCAGACCGATCTCGACCACGCCAACGCGTGGGACCTCGACTCCCGTCTCGCCCAGGCCATGGACGCGCTGCGCTGCCCGCCGCCGGACGAGATGGTCGACCACCTCTCCGGTGGTGAGCGTCGCCGGGTCGCGCTCTGCAAGCTGCTCCTCGAGCAGCCTGACCTGCTGCTGCTCGACGAGCCCACCAACCACCTGGACGCCGAGAGCGTGCTGTGGCTCGAGCAGCACCTCGCGAGCTACCCCGGCGCGGTCCTGGCGATCACCCACGACCGCTACTTCCTCGACAACGTCGCCGAGTGGATCCTCGAGCTCGACCGTGGCAAGACGCACCCCTACGAGGGCAACTACTCGACGTACCTCGAGACCAAGCAGGCCCGCCTCGTGGTCGAGGGCAAGAAGGACGCCAAGCGCGCCAAGATCCTCGCCAAGGAGCTCGAATGGGTGCGGTCCAACGCCAAGGCCCGCCAGGTCAAGAACCAGGCACGACTCAGCCGCTATGAGGAGATGGCCGCCGAGGCCGAGCGCGGGCGCAAGCTCGACTTCGAGGAGATCAACATCCCGGCCGGCCCGCGACTCGGTGATGTCGTCCTCAACGCCAAGGACCTGCACAAGAGCTTCGGCGACCGTGAGCTGTTCGACGGCCTGACGTTCGACCTGCCGCGTGCCGGCATCGTCGGCGTGGTCGGCCCCAACGGTGTCGGCAAGTCGACGCTGTTCCGGATGATCGTGGGGGAGGAGAAGCCCGACGAGGGCTCGCTCGAGGTCGGCCAGACGGTCAAGATCTCGTACGTCGACCAGGGCCGTGGCGGGATCGACAACAACCTCAACATCTGGCAGCTGGTGTCCGGCGAGCTCGACTTCATCAAGGTCGCCAACTACGAGGTCCCGAGCCGCGCCTACGTCGCCTCGTTCGGCTTCAAGGGCCCCGACCAGCAGAAGAAGGTCGGCGTGCTCTCAGGCGGCGAGCGCAACCGGCTCAACCTGGCGCTGACCCTCAAGATGGGCGGCAACCTGCTGCTGCTCGACGAGCCGACCAACGACCTGGACGTCGAGACTCTGCAGTCGCTCGAGGACGCACTGCTCGACTTCCCCGGCTGCGCCGTCGTGGTGTCGCACGATCGCTGGTTCCTGGATCGCGTCGCGACGCACATCCTCGCGTGGGAGGGCAACGCGGAGACCCCCGCGCGCTGGTTCTGGTTCGAGGGCAACTTCGCCGACTACGAGATCAACAAGGTCGAGCGACTCGGCGAGGAGGCCGCGCGTCCGCACAGCGTGACCTACCGCAAGCTGACCCGCGACTGAGCAGGCGACGGCTCAGAAGTTCTTGCCGTGCAGGTGCTCGACGACGTTCTGCATGATGCGGCCCATCGCGGCGAAGTCCGCCGGGTCGGCGTTCTCGATCAGGTAGTCGTGCACGCCTTGCACGTGCGTGTGTGCGGCCGCCTCAAGCACGCTGAAGCCGTGATCGGTCAGCACGGCGGAGACGCCGCGGCCGTCCTCGGCGCACTGTCCGCGTACGACGATGTTCTCGCGCTCGAGCCGGGCGATCGTGTGGGTCACCCGGCTGCGGGAGTGGGCGACCGCATCGGCCAGCTCGGCCATGCGGATCGCACGGCCAGGCGCCTCGGACAGGCGTACGAGGATTTCGTACTCGGGCATCGACAGACCGTGCGCCGCGCGCAGGTCGCGGTCGAGGCGATCCATCAGAACGGTCGTGCCGCCGAGGAACGCGCGCCAGATGCGCTGCTGCTCCGCGGTGAGCCAGGGGGTGGCCGTCGTCGTCTCCATGTGACGTATCCTACTCTGCAAGACGGTTGATTGAAATTTCAACCGCGTGCTAGAGTCTATCTTGTTGAAGGATCAACTACATACTTCGAGGAGAATTCATGACCACTGCAACCGCAGTCAGCACCGGAACCTGGACGATCGACCCCACCCACACCGAGGTCGGCTTCTCGGTCCGCCACCTCATGAGCAAGGTCCGTGGCAAGTTCGAAGCCGTCGAGGGCACGATCGTCACGCAGGAGGACCTCACGGCGTCGACGGTCAACGTCACGGTCGACCTCAACTCGATCAACACCGGCACCGCCGATCGCGACAACCACCTTCGTTCGGCCGACTTCTTCGAGGTCGAGAGCTACCCGAAGATGACGTTCGTCTCGACCGGCATCGTCCAGAAGAGCGAGACGGACTTCGTCGTCACGGGTGACCTGACGATCAAGGGTGTTTCCAAGCCGGTTGAGCTCACGACCGAGTTCCTCGGCGAGGGCGGCGACCCGTGGGGCGGCACGCGTGTGGGCGTCGAGGCCACCGCCGAGATCAGCCGCAAGGAGTTCGGCATCGACTTCAACATCCCGCTCGAGGGCGGCAAGGTCATGGTCGGCGACAAGATCTCGATCCACATCGTCGCCGAGGCCGTTCTCCAGGCCTAGGTCCGAAGGGTCATCCGGACTGCCAGATCGGCATGAAGGCTGGCCAGCTCGTGGCCGGAGCGTGAACCGCCCGGCTCGAACCATCGCACGAGATCGACGCCGAGGGACAGCAGCGAGAACGCCGTCCCCGGAACGTCGACGACATCCAGGACGCCCTGGTCGACACCGTCGGCCAGGGCGTCCTGCATCGTCTTCTCGATGCTGCGTCGATAGGTCGCGACCTCGGCACGGTGCTCGTCGGTCAGGGCGTGGTACTCGTACTGCACGATTCGCCCGACCCGGCTGTTGTCAGCGTGCCAGAGGCTGAAGTCGTAGACCATGGTCCGCAGGCGCTCGATGGGTTCGCTGCTCGACGCGGCGGCGTTCGTGATGACCTCCAACGCGCTGCGGTGGCCCTCGACGCTGACCGTGAAGAGCAGGCTCTCCTTGGAGTCGTGGTGAACGTAGACCGCCGCAGGGCTCATGCCGGCGCGCGAGGCGATGTCGCGCGTCGTCGTGCCGGCGAAGCCCTTCTCGGCGAACGCCTCGATCGCGGCGTTGATCAGCCGTTCCCGGGCCGTGATGGTCGTCATGTCCACACCTCTTTCGGTTGACAGCATGACGGAGTGCTTGCATGCTAAGCAAGCGCTTAGGGCGGGTATGCGCTCCCAGTTTCCTGATCACGAAGGCAGTGCAGTGCGGCGAACGATCTACGACAAGGACCACGACGCGTTCCGCGACTCGTGTGCAGCCTTCCTGGCCAAGCACGTGACCCCCAACCTGGAGACGTACCTCGAGGACAAGGCACTGCCCCGCGACTTCTGGCTCGCGGCCGGCGCCGAGGGTTTCCTGGGGCTCGAGATCCCCGAGGACTTCGGCGGCGCCGAGGCGGGGGACTTCCGGTTCAACGCGGTGTGGGCAGAGGAGCTCAGCAAGCTCAATGCCGCGCTCGCCTCGTGTGCCGCGATCCATTCCGACATCGCGGTGCCCTACATCGTCGACCTCGGGACCGACGAGCAGAAGCAGCGCTGGCTGCCTGGATGCGTCTCCGGCGAGATCGTCACGGCCATCGGCATGACCGAGCCCGGCGGTGGCTCGGACCTGGCCGCGCTCAAGACCACCGCGGTCCGCGACGGCGACGAGTGGGTCATCAACGGCTCCAAGACGTTCATCACGAACGGTTACTCCGCCGACCTGGTCCTGACTGCCGTGCGTACGTCGCCCGAGAAGGGCGCGAAGGGCATCACGCTGTTCGGCCTCGAGGCGACGGACGAAGGCTTCAGCCGGGGTCGCAAGCTCGACAAGGTCGGGCAGAGCGAGGCCGACACGTCGGAGCTGTTCTTCGAGAACGTCCGGGTGGGTGACGACCGCATCCTCGGTGAGGTCGACCGCGGCTTCATCTACATGATGGAGCGCCTGCCGCAGGAGCGGTTGACCTGCTCGGTGTCCAACATCGCGCATGCCAAGCAGATCCTCGCCGAGACGATCCAGTACGCGCACGACCGCGAGGCGTTCAGGCAGCCGATCGGCAGCCTCCAGCACAACAAGTTCCTGCTCGCCGAGCTGGTGACCAAGATCGAGGTCGCCGAGGCGTACGTCGACCAGGCGGTGCTGGCCCACACGAACGGCGAGGCGACGGCGATCGACGCGGCCAAGGCCAAGTGGTGGTCGTCGGAGATCCAGAACGACGTCCTCGACCACTGCGTCCAGCTGCACGGCGGCTACGGGTTCATGAACGAGTACCGCGTCGCCCGTGCGTGGCGCGATGCCCGCGTCAGCAAGATCTGGGCCGGATCCAACGAGATCATGAAAGAGCTCATCGGCCGCGACCTCGGATTCTGAGGCCGGACCACCCATCAGGAAGGCAACGAAATGCCCGAAGCAGTCATCGTCTCAACCGCACGTTCGCCCATCGGCCGAGCCGTCAAGGGATCGCTCAAGGACATGCGTCCCGACGACCTGTCGGTCCTGATGCTCGAGGCGGCGCTGGCCAAGGTCCCCGAGCTCGACCGTCGTGACATCGTCGACCTTCACCTGGGCGTCGGCCAGCCGGCCGGCGAGTCGGGCAACAACCTCGGACGCATCGTCGCGGTGCAGGCGGGCATGGACCACGTGCCCGGTGTGACGGTCAACCGTTACTGCTCGTCGAGCCTGCAGACGACCCGCATGGCGTTCCACGCGATCAAGGCCGGCGAGGGCGACGTGTTCCTGTCGCTCGGCGTCGAGACCGTCAGCCGGTTCGCCAACGGCATGTCCGACATCGCAGCTGCCCACAACCCGCTCTTCGACGAGGCCGTCGGACGCACCGAGAAGCGCGCAGAGGGCGGCGCCGAGGCCTGGCACGATCCCCGCGAGGACGGCACCCTTCCCGATGCGTACATCGCGATGGGCCAGACCGCCGAGAACGTCCAGCAGCTCATCGGCATGAGCCGCCAGGAACAGGACGAGTTCGGCGTACGCAGCCAGAACCTCGCCGAGAAGGCCATCGCCGACGGCTTCTGGGCCAAGGACATCACCCCGGTGACGCTCCCCGACGGCACGGTCGTCAGCACCGACGACGGACCGCGTGCGGGAGTCACGTACGAGGCCGTGTCGCAGCTCAAGCCCGTGTTCCGGCCCGACGGCACCATCACCGCGGGCAACTGCTGCGCCCTCAACGACGGTGCTGCGGCGGTCGTCATCATGAGCGACACCAAGGCCAAGGAGCTCGGCCTCACGCCGCTCGCCCGCATCGTGTCGACCGGTGTCACCGGCCTGTCGCCCGAGATCATGGGCCTCGGCCCGGTCGAGGCGGTCAAGCAGGCACTCGGCCACGCCGGCATGGGCATCGGCGACATCGACCTGTTCGAGATCAACGAGGCGTTCGCGGTCCAGGCGCTCGGATCCGCTCAGGCGCTCGGCATCGACATCGACAAGCTCAACGTCAACGGCGGCGCGATCGCGATCGGCCACCCGTTCGGCATGACCGGCGCGCGCATCACCAGCACGCTGATCAACTCGCTGCAGCACCACGACAAGCAGTTCGGCGTCGAGACGATGTGTGTCGGCGGTGGCCAGGGCATGGCCATGGTCCTCGAGCGCCTGTCTTGAGTGCGCAGAGCGTGACGAGCAAGCGTTTCGACGGCAAGGTCGCGATCGTCACCGGCGCGAGCCGGGGGATCGGCCTTGCCGTCGCCGAGCGGCTGGTGGCCGATGGCGCGAGGGTGTGTCTGACGGCTCGCAAGCCCGGCCCGTTGGCCGAGGCGGTCGAGTCGCTCGGGGGCCCCGACAACGCGATCTTCGTCGCAGGCGCCGCCGACGACGCCGAGCACCAGGACGAGGCCGTTGCGACGACGATGGACGCATTCGGCCGCATCGACTTCCTGGTCAACAACACCGGGATCAACCCGACGTACGGCCGCATGATCGACGTCGATCTCGGCGCCGCGGAGAAGACGTTCCGGGTCAACGTGATCTCGTCGATCGCGTGGGCGCAGAAGGTCTATCGCGCCTGGATGGAGGCCAACGGCGGCGCGATCGTCAACGTCGCCTCGGTCGCCGGTCTCAAGCCGGCGCCCGGCATCGGTGTCTACGGCGCGTCGAAGTCCGGCGTGATCCACGTGACGCAGGAGCTCGCGCTCGAGCTCGGGCCGGAGATCCGGGTCAACGCGGTCGCTCCAGCGGTCGTCAAGACCAAGTTCGCGACAGCGCTCTTCGAGGGGCGTGAGGACGAGGTCGCAGCGACCTACCCGCTCAAGCGGCTCGGGGCACCGGAGGACATCGGCTCGGTCGTGGCGTTCCTGCTGTCCGAGGATGCCGCGTGGGTCACCGGTCAGACGATCACGATCGATGGCGGACTCACGCTGACCGGTGGTGTCTGAGACCCGTCGTGGGCGCTGGTTCACGAGACAGGATGTTTGAAACTTCGTAGGTATTCCCAACATGTGAGACGCCATGGCAGAGTCCGCTCTATCCATCTCACAGTTCGGGGAGAACACATGAAGATCTCATCTCTGAAGCGCAGGACATCCATCCTGTTGATGGTCGGGGGTCTGGTGCTGTCAACCTCAGCCCTTGCCTCGGCCCATCCCGACCACGACGGTGCCATCACCGACGACGGGGCGCACGACACCCATCAGCACGGCGACAACACCGGCCACCTGCCGGCGACGAATGAGAACGTCGACCTCGTCTCGAAGCTCAGGCTCAAGAACGTCGAGCCGGGGAAGATCGCGGACGTCGGGGTCTTCAACGACCACGCCTACCTCGCCGCCTGGGGCTCTGAGACATGCAAGTACAACGGCGTGCATGTCGTGGACATCAAGGATCCTGCGGCGCCCAAGGAGGTCGCGTTCATCCAGGCCAAGGAGGGCAGCTACCCCGGTGAGGGCATCCAGACCCTGCACATCGACACACCGGCCTTCAACGGCGACATCCTCGTGAGCAACAACGAGAAGTGCAAGGACAAGACCGGCGTCGGCGGTATGAACATCTACGACGTGACGAACCCGGGCCACCCGACACCGCTGGCCGAGGGTGTGGGCGACTTCACCGTGAGTGGCCAGGGCAAGAAGAGTGCCAACCAGATCCACAGCGTCTTCGCGTGGGACGCGGGCGACAAGGCGTACGCCGTCATCGTGGACAACGACGAGGGCACGGATGTCGACATCATGGACATCACCAACCCCAAGAAGGCCAAGCTGATCGCCGAGTACGACCTCGACCAGCGCTTCCCGCAGATCCTGCAGAGTGCGCCGGCCAACCTCACCGAGGTCTTCCTCCACGACATGATCGTCAAGGAGATCGGGGGCAAGCAGGTCATGCTCCTGTCCTACTGGGACGCGGGCTATGTCCAGGTCGACATGAGCGACCCGCTCAACCCGGTCTACATCGGTGACACCGACTTCGCGAACCCGGACCCGCAGCTCGCGGAGTCGACGGGCAAGATCGAGAAGCCGGAGGGCAACGGGCACCAGGCCGAGTACACCCTGGACAACGATTACGTCATCGGGGCCGATGAGGACTTCGCGCCGAACGGCACCGAGGGCCACACGGACGATGACTCCACGCTGTTCCAGGTCTCGCAGGGCAGCGGCACTCCGCAGCTCCAGGATGGCGACACGTTCAGTGGCGACGCGGTCTACGTCGGACAGGCGTGCACGGGCGACGCGGCCGTGCCGGCTGCGCCGACCACCACGAGCGGCACGCAGGTCGCGATCGTGATGCGCGGGGTCTGCACCTTCACCGAGAAGGTCGCCAGCGTCGAGGCGGCCGGCGGGTATGAAGGCGTCATCGTCGCCAACCGCGAGGGTTCGGACGGCTGCAGCGCCTTCGGGATGAGCGTCGAGGGCAGCATCCCGTCGTTCTCCGTCGATCGCAGGACCGGGTTCGGCTTCTTCGACAAGGAGGGCTCGTACGACAACGCGGCCTGCCTCGCGGGCGCGACCAGTGCGATTCCCGGCGTGAGCCTCGGTGACGTCGGCGACCTCGTCTCGTTGCGGGCGTTCTTCGACGGCTGGGGCTACGTGCACCTGTATGACAACTCGGCGGGCAAGATGGCCGAGCTGGACACGTACGCCATCCCCGAGGCGATGGATCCCGATAAGGCGCAGGGCTTCGGCGATCTCTCGGTCCACGAGGTGGCCACGTCGCACGAGCGCGCCGACCTGGCGTACTTCTCGTACTACTCGGGCGGGTTCCGGGTGGCCAAGATCGTCGCGGACGAGCTGGTCGAGACCGGGCGGTACATCGATGAGGGCGGCAGCAACTTCTGGGGCGTCCAGGTGTTCGAGCACGATGGTGTCGAGTACGTCGCCGCGAGCGATCGCGACTACGGGCTCTACATCTTCCGGTACACCGGTGACTGAACGCCGGAGCTGAGTGGGCGAGGGGCCGCGTCGATCGGACGCGGCCCCTTCGTCTGCGCATTGTGACCTACCTCTCGCGAGAAACATGAGGAAACCCTCGGATAAAACTTGAGGAACCCCTCATGTTTTGCGATGATGGTGGGACCGCCCGTCGATCCAGCGACGGCAGTACCCCGAGGGATTCCACGTGACGACAATCGACACCCCGCTTGCCACGATCCAGCCGACCGAGCGCCGCGGCGCCCTGATCGATCGCATCTCCGCCGGCACACCGTACGCGATTGCGTTCGGCGGCCAGGGTGCTCCGTGGCTCGAGCCGCTTGCCGGTCTGATCCGTGACTTCGCGCTCGAGTCCGAGCTCGAGACCCTCGTGTCGCAGGCCGAGGAGCGCCTCGCTCCGGTCGCCGCCGAGCTCGCCCGGGTCGGCGTCACGTTCACGCCGCTCGAGTGGGCCGACGTCATCGCGGTCGGCGAGTCCGCCGAGGACGACGACGCTCCTGAACTGCCGAGCTCCGCGGTGCTGGATACACCCGGAGCCTCGGTACCAGGCATCCTGCTCACGCAGCTCGCCGGCCTCCACGCGCTGCGCCGCCAGGGAGTCGACACCCAGCTCGTCGCACCCGCCGCCGTCATCGGCCACTCGCAGGGTGACCTCGCGACCCAGTCGCTCGCCGGCGTCGACGACGTCGAGCTGCTCGCCCTCGCCCGCCTGATGGGTGCGGCCTCGCAGCTCGTCGGCCGCCGCCGCGGCCTGCTCGGCAGCACGATGCTGAGCGTCTCCAACGTCGTGCCTGAGCGCATCGACGCGATCCTGGCCGAGCTCCCGGCATCGCTGCGCGTCGTCTCGCGCCTGCGCAACGGCCGCCGCGGCGTGGTGCTGTCCGGTCCTGCCGACAGCCTTCGCGTCGTCGAGGCCCGCCTCGAAGAGGTCGCGGCTGCCGAGAAGTCCGACCGTGAGCGCAAGGTCACGGGCGGCTCGCCGTTCGCCCCCGTCCTGGAGCCGCTGCCGGCGCAGCTGGCGTTCCACCACCCCGACCTCGCTGAGGCCGCCGACCTCGTCGCGACCTGGGCCGAGGCCTGCGGATTCGACGCAGCCCGCGCCCGTACGCTCACGATGCGCTCGATCGTCGACCCCGTCGACTGGGTCGAGTCGCTCGAGTCGGCGCTCGACGCCGGCGCGACCTGGATCCTCGACCTCGGACCTTCCGACATCGCCGCCCGCCTCTCTGCACGCGAGCTGCGCAGCCGCGGAGCCGGCGTCATCGCGACGACGACCCGTCGTGGTCACCGCGAGCTGACCGCCGCCGGTGCCGCCCCGCGCCTCGCGACCCCCTGGTCCGCGTACGCCCCGAGCGTCGTGACGCTGCCCGACGGCAGCCTGCACGTCGAGACCCGGTTCACTCGCCTGACCGGCAAGTCGCCGATCCTGCTCGCCGGCATGACGCCGACGACGGTCGA
>NZ_JAKFCB010000087.1:0-14154 GCF_036676885.1 Aeromicrobium sp. | reverse complement strand
CAGAACGGGCAGACGCGTTCGTCGCGCTTCAGTCTGGGCATGCCCTATCCCACGAACTCGAGCTGTGAGACCAGCCAGCGGCTGTCCTGCTTGACCATGGACAGCTTGATGCGCCAGGACCGGTCCTCGACCTTGCCCTTGGTGCCCTTGTTCTGGACCTTGCTGCCCGCGGCGACGAAGACGGTCGCGGAACGCTCGTCGACCTCGCTCAGGCCGATCTCGGCGACGCTCCCCTTGGAGATCGACTCCTGGCTGACCGCGGTCTCCTTGAGGGACTTCACGGATGCCTGGTACTGCTTCTTGAACGTCCCGGTCGAGCCGGAGAGCACGCGGTCGGTCAGCTCGTCCATACGGGTGTGGTCGACCGCCAGGAACGCGATGGTCTCGGCGCGCGCCGCCCGCGTGATGTCGGAGTAGTGCTCGGCCTTCTCCTCGGCCGGCGTGCTGCCGGGCGCGGCCGCGCTGCCTCGTACGGCGAACACGACCAACCACGCGCACAACGCCACCAGGATCACCGCGAGCGTCGCCTGCGTCGCGGACGTACGGGTCACTCGTCGCCTCCCTGCTGGCTCTTCCAGTCGACCGGGTCCGGGGCGTGCTTCATGCCACGCATGTTGACCGGTGGACCGGATGCACATTCAGCTGGGTAGTACGGCACAAAGCTCTCCCTCGAGGTTGGTTGCCATTGTCCGGGTGGGAGATATCCGTCCATGCAGGCGGGCGGACTCTGGTTGAGGTTGAGGTTGACCCGGCCGAACTTCTGGTCGCCCGGGGTGAGGGCCGACGGCCCGGCCGACACCAGGCGCGGGAACGTCACGAGGAGCTGTTCGAGCGCGGGTAGCCGGGCGTCGAGGACCTCGGTGACGTTGACCAGGTGGAGCAGCATCGGCGGCAGCACCTTCCGCAGGGTGCTGACCAGGCTCTTCAGCTCGTCGGCTGCGGGACCTGCCTGGGCGAGGATGCGCCGGATCTCGGCGTCCGAGGCGGCCAGCGTGCCGGTCACCGCGGCGAGATCGCGGGCAAAGGACCGGATCTCCGTGGAGCTCGCCTGTTGCGTCTGGAGCACCGTCTTGGCGTCGTTCAGCAGGTCGACGGTCGCCGACTCGTTGGCCGCGGCGGCCTCGATGAACGCCTGGGTGCTGTCGACCATCGATCGGAGCGGATTCGCGTTGTCGGTGAACATCGTGCCGAGCTCGCTGACCACGGTGTTGAGCTCCTTGGCGTCCAGGCTCGAGACGAACCGGTCGAGGTCCTGCAGGAGCACGTCCTCGCCCAGCGGCAGGCTGTCCTTGGTGCCGCGAACCGTGTCACCGTCCTGCAGCATGGGGCCCTTCTTCGATCCGGGCTCGAAGGAGATGTACTGCTCGCCGACGACGCTGAGGTTGTGCACGTAGACGGGCGCGTTCGCCGGCACCCGGGCGTCGTCCTCGAGCGCGACGTCGACCCGCAGGCCCTCGCCGTCGACGTTCATCTTCGACACCTTGCCGATCTTGACACCTCGGTAGGTCACCTCGCTGCCTTCGTACAGGCCGCCCGACGACGGCAGGACGACGTGCACCGTGTAACCGCGACCGAGGATCTGGTCCACGATGCCGAGGTAGGAGGCGCCGACGTAGACCGTGCCCAGCGCGCTCAACAGCGCGAAGGCGATCAGCCTGACCTTGATGCCGCGTCGCATCATGAGCCCCCTCCCACGAGGCCGTCGATGAGCTCGACCAGCAGCCCGTCGTTCTCGTCCTCACCCGCACCCGATTCCGGCGTGGGGTCCAAGGTGCCCGGCGAGTCCGGCGAGCCCGATGAGCCGGACGACCCGGCAGCCTGCTCGGCCCGGGCGAGGGCGGCAGCAACCTCGTCGACGTCGGCCTCGGTGCACAGCGGCAGCGCCTTGAGAACCGAGCAGAGCTGGGCCACAGCATCGCCGCCCGCGGAGCAGATCGGCGCGGTGGGCGTACCACGGCACAGCGTGATGACATCGTCGAGCGTCGTCGGAATCAGCCCGCCCTCGCTCACCGGGGTGAGCTTGATCTGCATCTTGAACACGACGTTCGCGTAGTCACCCTTGATGGAGTCGGCCGCATCCATCGGGAACGGGTAGCTGGCCGCCGCGACGAGGCCGGGTACGAGCGAGTCGCCGGTGTCGGAGAGCTTGCGGAGCACGGGCTCGAGGTGGCGCAGCTCGGCGATCAGGTCGTCCTTGGTCTCGTTGACGACGCGCGTCCCGACGACGCCGAGCTTGTCCAGCTCGGACAGCATCCCGACGAGCTGGGTGTGCTGGTCACGCAGCACCGTGATCGCGGGCCCGGCGGCATCCAGCGCCTCGCCGATGGTCTCCTTCTCGGCGACGAGCGTCTTGCTCAGCCCGTTGATCGACTCCATCGCGTCGACGATGTCGCCCCGTTGGGAGCTCAGCGTCTCGACCAGCGTGTTGACCTGCCCCAGGACTTCACGGATCTTGCCCGTACGGCCGTCCATCATCTCGTTGAGCTCGTGCGTGATGGTCTGGATCTGTCCGACGCCGCCCCCGGTCAACACGAACGACAGCGCACCGAGGACCTCCTCGACCTCGGGATTGCGGCCCGTGCGATCCATCGGGATCACGTCGTTCGGGCCGAGGCGCCCGGTGCTCGTGGACTCTCCGCCCGGCTCCGACGGGGGCGCAGACAGCTCGACGTACTTCTCACCGAGCAGGCTGGTCTGGCGGATCTGGGCGACCGCGTTGGCGGGCAGCACGACGTCCTTGCGGACCAGCATCGTGATCCGGGCGTGCCAGCCGACGCGGGACACGGACTCGACCTGGCCCACGGCGACGTCACCCACCTTGACCGAGGAGCGCGGAACGAGGTTGAGCGCATCGGCGAAGTCGGCGCTGACCTCGAAGCCGTTGTCCCGGTTGACCTTGTTGCCGGGCAGGGGCAGGTCGTAGACGCCGTTGAAGGTGCAGCCGCTCAGCAGGAGCGTCACGACGACCCCGACGATCATGCGCAGCCGGATCGACCTCATCAGAGACCACCCCCGAGCAGGTCCAGCAGGGTCGGGAGCTCACTCGGCGTACCGTCCGATGGCGCCGGGTCCGGCGTCGTCGTCTGACCCGACGGCACCGGCACCGGCGCCGCGACGTCCGGAACGCCGGTCGCGCTGCCCGAGGTCGCGGGGAGCAGCGGCTGGAGGAGGTTGGTGAGCGTCGCGCAGATCGCTTCCGGGGTGCCGATGTTGACGAGGGTCTGGCACAGGAACTGGTCAGGACGGAACTGGATGCCGGGAGCCACCTGGACGCGGGAGCCGAAGGTTCCGGTGCCGGACTCGAAGGACAGTGCGAGGTTGCTCATCGCGAGCGACCCCTTCTGGACGACCAGGCCGAGGGCGTCCTTCTGCCGGTCGACCCGCTCGAGAATGCTGCCCAGCATCTCGATGTCCTTGCCGAGGGTCGCGCGATTCTCGTGCACGAATCCCTTGACCGTGCTCAGCACCTTGGCGAGTGAGGCCAGGACCGCCTCGATCTCGTCGCGCTCACCCGCGAACTGGCCGGACACCGAGGAAAGGTCCTTGAGGAACGCCTGGACGGTGGCGTCGTTCGCTGCCAGCGTGTCGGTGATCTCCGCCAGCGAGCGGACGTTGTCGAAGAGCGGGCCGCGGTTGTCCGCGAACACCTCCGCCGCCTGCGACAGGTTGCGGATCGTCTTGGAGCCGAGGGCCCCGTTGCCGTCGAGGGCCTTCGCGCCGGCCGTGAGCAGGTTGTCCAGGGCGCCGCTGGTCGAGCCGGCCTTCGGGCCCAGGGTCACCGCGAGGTCGTCCAGCGACTTGAACATCCGGTCGAGCTCGATCGGTGTCTGCGTGCGGTCGAGCGGGATGTTGCCGTGGTCCGGCATCTCCGGGCCCTTGCCGTACGCCGGGAACACCTGCACATAGCGGTCCGCCACGAGCGTGGGCGTCACGACCGCGGCCTTGGCGTCGGCCGGGAGCTTGTACTCCCGGTCGTACGTCATCTCCACGCGGACGCTGTTGCCCTCGGGCACGACCGCGGTGACCTCCCCGACCCGCACGCCCATGACCCGCAGGTGGGTGCCGGGATAGACCGCGACCGCGCGGTCGAAGTGTGCCGTGACGGTGCGCGGGCCCTCACCGGGAAAGGCGACGAACGCGATCAGCAGCAGCATGGCGGTGACGAGCGATGCCCCGACGATCTGCATCCTGGTGCTCAAGCCGGTCATGAGCCACCTCCCGGCTTGTTCGGCGTGAACTCGCCGAGGAAGACACCCATCATGTTGGGGACGTACGCGTCGAACCACGGGCCGGTGCCGACGATGTTGCCGAGGATGCTGACGTAGGGCCCGTAGTTGTGGATGAGCGTCTCGATCTGGTCCTCACGTGCCTGCAGGAACGTCAGCACGTTCTCCAGCTTGTCGAGCGTCGGGCGGAGCTGCTTGCGGTTGTCCTCGACCACGCCCTCGAGCTGGATCGCCAGCTGGTTGGCGTTGACCAGGAGGTCGTGGATCGTCTGCTTGCGCCGCTGCAGCTCCTGGAAGACCAGGTCGGCCTGCTTCATCAGCGTCACGAGATCGCCCTTGCGCTCGTCGAGCAGCTGCGTGACGTTGCTCGAGCGCTGCAGGAGCTCCTCGATCTCCTCGTCACGCGATGCGATCGTCGTCGAGAGCCGGGACAGGCCGCTGAAGCTCGTACGCACCTCGGGCGCGGCGGAATCGACGACCTCGGCGAGGGAGTCCAGCGCCTTGGTGAGGTTGGCCTTGTCGGTGTCCTCGGTCTGCGTCGTCAGCTGGCCGAGGGTCCCGACGATGTCGAACGTGACGTCGGTGCGCGTCAGCGGGATCGTGGCGCCCGCGGCCAGCTCGCCGGAGCCCTCCGGCACGATGTTGAGGAACTTCTCCCCCAGCAGGCTCTTGACCTCGACGCTGGCCCGGGTCGAACGGCCCAGCTTCGCGCCGGCGACGTCGAAGTCGGCGACGACCTTCTCGGGACCGATCCGCAGCTTGTTGACCCGGCCAACCCGGATGCCGGCGACCTGGACCTCGCTTCCGGTCCGCAGGCCGCTCGCGTCGACCAGCTCCGCGTGATAGGTCGTGCCGCGGAGCCATGGCAGCTTCTGGATGTTGAACGACCCCACCATCATGAGCATCAGCAGCGCGAGCGAGATGATGCCCATCTGCAGGATCTGTGACTCACTTCGACGTGTCATCCCTGACACCTCTTGGCCTGGCTGTAGACCGTGAACTCGGACATCTGCTTCTGTACGTCTGCCGGCAGCGCATCCATCAGGGCGCTCGGCAGCACCACGCCGCCCTGGAACTCACAGAGGTAGTAGTTGTACCAGGAGCCGTAGACACCGATCCGGGTCTGCTTGGCGAGCATCGACGGGAGCTTGTCGAGCGTCATGTCGAGGTAGTCCTTGTTCTCCGGCTTCGCGAGGATCGTGAACAAGCGGCGCAGCTGTGCGACGTCCTCCTTCAGCAGCGGACGGCCCTCGGTCAGCAGGTCGGCGACCGACTCGGTGACCTGGGAGATGTTGGTCAGCGACGAGCCGATGACCTGGCGATCCTCGGCCAGGTCGCCGAACCACGAGCGCATGCTGGTGAGCAGCTCGTCGAGCTCCTGGTGGTGGTTGTCGACGGTCGTCATCAGGGTGCTCAGGTTGGTGATCACGTCGCCGATGAGCTGGTCGCGATCGGCCAGCGTGTTGGTGAGGGTCGCTGTGTTGGACAGGAGCTCTTGCACCGTGCCGCCTTCGCCCTGGAGGACCTGGATGAGGTTGAGCGAGAGCTTGTTGACGTCCTCGGGGCGCAGGGCGGCGAACAGCGGCTGGAAGCCCTGGAACAGCTCGGTCAGGTTGAGCGCCGGCGTCGTGCGGCTCATCGGGAGGGTCGCCGAGGGCGCCAGTCGTGGCGCGCCCTCCTTGCCCTCCGACAGCGACATGTAGCGATCGCCGATCAGGTTGAGGAACCGGATGCTCGCCCGCGAGTCCTGGGTGAGCGGGACGCCGTCCTTGACCTTGAACGTCACCAGCGCGTGGTTCCCCTGGTGGATCTTGACGTCCTCGACCTTGCCGACCACGACACCGGCGATGCGAACGTCATCACCCGACGTCAGCTCGGAGGCATTGGCGAACACCGCTTTGTACTCGGTCTGGGAGCCGAGGCCGAAGCCGCCCATGATGACGACGAGCATGCCCGTCACGATGAGGGAGACCACGGTGAAGATGGTGAGCTTGACCGCGGAGACGTAGAACGCCGTGTCGCGCGCGTTCATTCGATCCCCCCGTCCGGCTCGTCCTTGTCGGACCCGTCCTTCAACGGCTGGAACGGGGCGGGCTTCTCATAGCCGTCCGGCAGTCCGAGGCACCACGGCCCGTGGCCGACCTCGCCGTACTCCGGCGCGTCCGCGGCGGTGTACGACGTGCGTTGGGGTGCGCCGAGCTCGAGGGTCTGGTGGATGAGGCCGCCGTTGAAGACGTTCTTGGCGTTCGGGATCTGGCGGTCGAGCCCGGTCAGCACGCACGGCAGCTCAGGTGCGTACGTGTCGAGCAGGGCCAGCAACGGCCGGCCGGAACGCACCTGGGCGATCAGCGCCTTCTCGTTCTCCGCGAGCGTGACCCGTGTCGTACGGGCCAGGCCGGTGAGGCTGCCGAGCGCCCGGTTGAGGTCGCCCTGCTTGTCGGTGATGCTGCGCGCCGTCACCGTCGCGTTGCGCAGCAGCCTGATGAGGTCGGGTGCGGCCAGCTCGTACGTCTTCGACACGTCGGACAGCAGCCGCAGGTCGGTGCGCAGCGTCGGGAGCTCGGTGTTCATCCGGCCGAGGTAGTCGTTCAGCGTGACGAGCGTGTCGCCGATCTGGTCACCCTTGCCCTGCAGTGCGTGCGCGAGCGCGTAGAGCGTGGCGTTCAGGTCGGCCGGACGCACGGAACGCAGGAGCGGGAAGAGGTTGGCGAGGATGCGCTGCAGCTCGACGTTCGTCGTCACCCGGCTGGCGGGGATGACCGAGCCGTCCCGCAGCGGGCCACCCACTGTGGTCCCGTTCTTGGGCGGCATGAGCTCGAGGTAGTGCCGGCCGAACAGCGTCGTCGGCAGGATCTGCACGCCGACGTTGCTGGAGATGTGGCGTGCCGCGTCGGGCTTCAGCGACAGCGTGATCTCGGCATGGGTCCCGTTGTTCTCGATCTCCTTGACGTGTCCCACGAGGGCGCCGTGCAACCGCACATCGCTGAAGCGTGCAAGCTGCAGGCCCGCGCGATCGGCCATGACCGTGACGGTCGTGCTGGACGTGAACTTCTTCTCGTAGACCGCGATCGAGAGGGCGATCAACAGGGCCATCGTCGCGAGATAGGCGACTCCGGCGACCCACAGCCGCCGATGCTCGCCCGGCGTCTCGTGCACGAGGTTGACCAACATCAGGCTTACCCCGTGATCCGCACGGTCGTCGTCGATCCCCAGATCGCGAAGCTCAGGAAGAAGTTGGCGACCACCACCGTCACGATGGACGAACGGATCGCGCGACCCACGGCCAGGCCCACCCCGGCGGGGCCGCCGGACGCCGTGTAGCCGTAGTAGCAGTGGATCAGGATGATCAGGACCGCCAGGACGAGCATCTTTCCGAACGACCAGAGGATGTCGACCGGTGGCAGGAACTGGCGGAAGTAGTGGTCGTACGTGCCGACCGACTCCCCGTAGATGACCGTCGTGATGAGTCGCGGCGAGAGGTAGGAGGCCAGCAGCGCGACGGTGTAGAGCGGGATCACCGCGATGAAGCCGGCGATCATGCGGGTCGTCACCAGGAAGGGCATCGAGGGGACGCCCATGACCTCGAGGGCGTCGATCTCCTCGGAGATCCGCATCGCGCCGAGCCGTGCGGTGTAGCCGCAGCCCACCGTGGCCGCCAGCGCGATCGAGGAGACCAGCGGCGCGACCTCGCGGGTGTTGAAGTACGCCGAGATGAACGCCGTGAACTTCGCGACGCCGATCTGGCTCAGCGAGGCATAGCCCTGCAGCCCGACCTCGGTGCCGGCGAAGAATGCCAGGAACGCGATGACGCCCACGGTGCCGGCGATCACGGTGAGGGCACCGACACCGAAGACCACCTCGGCGAGCGTCTTGGCGATCTCCTTGCGGTAGCTGCGCAGCACCTTGGGCGTCCAGGCCAGTGCCCTCGCATAGAACAGCAGCTGGTCGCCCATCGTCTCCAGGGTCAGCCGGCGCCCCTTGACGAACGACGATCCCAGCTCGGTCAGGACACTCATCAGAGGCCTGCCTGGGGGACGAACTGGAAGTACAGCGCCGTGATGATCGAGTTCAGCAGGAACAGGAGCATGAACGAGAGGATGACCGACTCGTTGACCGCCCGGCCCACGCCGGCGGGACCACCGCCCGCGCTGAGTCCCTTGTAGGACCCCACGATCGCGGCCATGAAGCCGAACGAGGCCGCCTTGATCATCGAGACGTAGATGTCAGGCAGCGTGGCCAGTGCCGTGAACGAGGCGAGGAACGCTCCCGCGGAGCCGCCCTGCACTATCACCGTGAAGTAGTAGCCACCCGCGATGCCGGCCGTGATCACGATGCCGTTCATGAGCATCGCCACGGTCACGGTCGCGAGCGCCCGAGGGACGACGAGCCGCGCGATGGGGTCGATGCCCAGGGCCTGCATGGCGTCGATCTCCTCGCGCATCTTGCGCGCACCGAGGTCGGAGCAGATCGCCGACCCGGCGGCTCCCGCGATGATCAGGGCCGCGGCGATCGGCGCTGCCTCCCGCACGGTGGCGAGCACCGCGGTCGCGCCGGCGAACGACTCGGCGCCGAGCTGCCCGGTCAGGTTGCCGACCTGGAGCGCGATGACCGCGCCGAACGGGATCGACACCAGGATCGTGGGCATCAGCGTGACGCTGGCGATGAACCAGGCCTGCTCGATGAACTCACGAGCCTGGAAGCGGGTCGTGAACGTCAGCTTGACGACGTCCCACGACATCGCGGCGATGTTGCCGGGTCCACGAACCACGGATGCGAGGCTCACGCCCATGATTCCTCCTGTGGTCCGTCGACTCCGGGGCGACTGGACCCACTGCGGTGAGCACTCTGCGTTCCTGCTGCCGGGGCGACTACTGATGAGTAACGAGCCGGTGTGACCTGCGTTACGTCTTCGGGGTCCCGCCCGGCCGCGTGACGCCCGGCGCGACGGCCGAAGAAGGAAGCCTCGCCGAGCTGCGTGCCGGAGGCGTATCCCCGGCCGTCGACCGCGATGTTGGAGGCGCAGGCACCCGCCGCATACAGGCCGCCGACGACGGTGCGATCCTCGCGGAGCACCCGGCCGTCGTGGTCGACGCGCAGGCCGCCGCAGGTGAACCCGGAGTAGAAGCACTGGCCGGGCGTCAGGTCGTACGCGCCGTAGGGCGGGGTGTCGAGCGGCGCGACGTACGCCGTGGCCTTGTGGAACGCCGGGTCGTCGCCGTCACGCGCTGCGGCGTTGTAGTCGTCGAGGGTCTTGGCCAGCGAGCCCTCCGGCACACCGAGTCCGGCCTCCATCTCGGCGATGGTCTCCCACCCGTCGACGAGTGGCTGCAGGCCGTACGCCGGCTCGGCCATGTGCACCGAGTCGAGGATCAGCCACGCCTTCTGCTCGGGCTGGTCGAAGACGAACGCGGACGTACGCGAGTGGTAGGAGTCCTCGGCGACGAATCGCTCGCCCCGGTTGTTGACGCAGATGCCCTTGACCAGGTCGCCGGGCGGATAGAACGGGGCGGTCAGGAACGCGCCCTCCATGTGCTCGGTGGCGCCGCCGACCGACTCGCCCAGCCGGATGCCGAGACCGTCGTCGTACGTGTTGCCGAGGGCCATTCCTCTCGCCAGCAGGGCTTCGAGGGGCGGGGCGAACGCGTGGACCATCTCGGGGTTCATGACGAATCCGCCGGCCGCGATGACGACCGCGCCCGCACGCACGGCACCCGTCTCGGCGAAGCGCTTCCAGGCCGCGCCGACGACACTGCCGTCCTCCGTCACGAGAGCCGTGGCACCCGTGTCGAAACGAACCTCGACGCCGAGCTCGTCCAGCTTCCTCAGGGCGAGGTCGAGCACGAGCGCGCCGCCGCCGGAGTCGCCCACCACGGGTGGCTGGTGGCCACGCGGCGCCGGGACGGCGAGCTCATGGAACGGCCACACCTTCTCGTTGCCGCTGAAGATCACGCCCTCGGTGCCCGGTGCCATGACGGTCTTGTCGGGGTAGTACGTCCGCTCGAACTCGAACCCCAGCGACTCCAGCCAGCCGAAGTGCTCGACGCTGCCCTCGCTGTAGAGCCGGATCTTCTCGGGGTCGCACTCCGGCGACACCGCTGCGAGGTAGCTCGCCATCTCGGCCGGCGAGTCCTCGAAGCCGGCTGCCTGCTGCACCGGGGTGCCGCCGCCGAGGTAGAAGTGACCCCCGGCCATCGCGCTGGTGCACGACAGACGTCCACCACGGTCGATGACGAGCACCCGCGCGCCGGCCATTGCCGCCTCGATCGCGGCAGCGGTGCCGGCCATGCCCGCGCCGATGACCAGCACATCGACCTCGTCCGACCACGACGTGACGGTCTCGGCGGGTATGTGCGGGGGGATCTCCATGGCGCTCACGAGTACGTCACCCGGACCTTCTCCGATGCGGGCTCGCTCTGGCACCCGAGGCGGATGCCGTCAGCCAGGTCCTCGTCCTCGAGGATGTCGTTGGCGCGCATCGTCACCTCGCCCTCCAGCAAGCGGATCGCGCAGGCCGAGCACTCGCCCTCCCGGCAGGAGTAGGGCGCCTTCACGCCCTTGCTCTCCAGGTGCTCCAGGAGTGTCGTGCCGGGTCGCCAGTCGTCGTACTCGTAGTCGACGCCGTCGAGCTCGACCTGGAGGTGCACCTGACCGACCGACGAGGCCGGTTCCTCTTCGGCGTCGGCGCCCGGCTCACGCTCCGCGGCGGTCTCGAACGGGTTGCCGCCCAGCGAGACGAACTTCTCCTGGTGGCGGCGGTCCCGCGGGAACTCGAGCTCCTTGAGCGCGGCCACGGTCGCCGCCATGAACGGCGCCGGCCCGCACACGAAGGCGTCCCGCTCGACGTACTGCCCCGCGAACGCCCGCAGCTGGTCCTGACTGGGCAGCCCCTGCACCGACTCGAGCCAGTGCACGACCTGCAGGCGGTCGGGGTGCTCCGCCGCCAGCTCGGCGAGCGCCGCGCCGAAGATCACCGATCGTTCGTCCCGGTTGGCATAGAACAGCACGAGATGTCCCGATCCGCGGGCCAGCGACGTACGGATGATCGAGATCACCGGCGTGATGCCGCTGCCGCCCGCGAACAGCAGCAGGTCGGCGTCGAGGTCCTTCGGGGTGAAGATCCCGCTCGGCGGGAGCACCCTGAGCCGGTCGCCGGGACGGAGCTCGCTGCAGATCCAGCCGGAGGCGTAGCCGTCGGGCGTACGTTTGACGGTGATCGTCAGCGGGCCGTCCTCGGCCGGCGTCGAGGACAGCGAATAGCTGCGGGCGACGAGTCCGGTCCGGTCGCTGGGCACCGCGACCGTCAGGAACTGTCCCGGCGTGTAGGCGAAGTGCTCGCGATGCTCGCCGGGGTCGAGCACGACCGAGCGGGCCTCGTCGGTCTCCTCGACGACGTCGAGCACCGTGAGCTCGAAGGAGGCGTCACTCATCGGGCGACCCGACCGAGACTGCGCCGTCGCGCACGGCTTCCTCGATCGACGCGACGAGGCGCGGGCAACCCGAGTGGATCGGGCGGCCGCCCTCCTCGTGCGAGAGCTTGGCGAACGTCGCACACTCCGCGACGGCCTCCTGGGTCCACTGGATCGAGGTGTGGTGCTCGCTGTTCTTGCGCACCTTGACGCGCGCCCGGCAGTCCAGGCACGGCAGCTCGACCAGGCGGCTGCTCGTGTAGAGCGCCCGGTCCTCCAGCGTCTCCAGGCGGGACGGGACGATGTACGCCATCACGCCCCCGCCGTCGCGGCGGCGCGGTCTTCGGCCTCCTTGCGTGCCAGGTTCTCCGCGACCTCAGCTCGCCAGTTCTCGTTGGCCTTGGTCGTGTCCACCTCGAACTCGAAGCGCTCGACCATCTCGGGCTCGACGTCGGCCTTGTCGACGTAGAACTGCTCGTACCAGCGGCGCAGCTGGTAGACCGGGCCGTCCTCCTCGCAGAGCAGCGGGTTCTGGACCGGCGCCTTGTTCTGCCAGATCGCGACGTCCTGCAGGAAGCCGACGGAGAAGCTCTCGACGTACTTCTTGCCGATGTAGTCCGCGGTGGCATCGTCGACGCCCTCGGGCTTCTCGACGCACAGCCCGAACTGCAGGTTGAACGAGTTCGGACCCGTCGGGATGTGGCAGTTGATCAAGATGACCTTGGTCAGGAAGCCCTTGTAGTCGGTGTCGAGCCAGTTGATCATGTAGGACGGCCCGAAGTAGGTCGCCTCCGACTTGAGGACGAGGTCCTCGTCGCCGTAGCCCTCGGCCTTCATGTCCGGGCGTCCGGTCGACTCCATGAACTGGGTCGCCTTGTCGTCCTCGAACACGTTGCGGAAGTTCGTGGGGAACGCGAAGTGGATGTAGAAGAAGTGCGCCATGTCGACGACGTTGTCGATGATCTCGCGGCAGTGGGCGTTGTCGACCTCGATGACGTCCCAGGTCCAGTCGGTGAAGCGGTCGGTGCCCACACCCTCGAGGACCGGCGGCAGCGCGTCGTGATCGGCGGGGCTGCCCTCCGGGTCGTGCCAGATCAGCAGCTGGCCGTTGCGGACGACGCTCTCGTAGCGCTGGGTACGGGCGCGCAGCGGCACCCGCTTGGCGTACGGGATGGCCTTGCACTTGCCGTCGCCGCCCCAGCGCCAGTCGTGGAACGGGCAGGCGATCTCGTCGCCCTTGACGGTGCCCTGCGTCAGGTCGCCGCCCATGTGCCGGCAGTAGCCGTCGAGGACGTGCAGCTCCCCCTCGGAGTCGCTCCACACCACGAGCTTGCCGCCGAAGGCCTGCACGGAGTGTGGCTTGCCGTCGGTGAAGTCGCGCTCGAGGCCGAGACAGTGCCAGCCCCGGGCGAAGCGCTGCGGGACAGAACCGGTGTCCAACACGCGGGTCTCAGTCACGATTTGCCTCCGAGATTGCGGGCCACAGTGGACCAAAACGAGAACACGTTATAGTTTTACCACATGTACGTCGCCCTGACAGCAGACCAGCAACGCCTTCGAGATCAGCTCCGGGGCTACTTCTCCGAGCTCGTGACGCCCGAACGCCGGGCGGCCCTCGCGGCCGCCTCCGGCGAGTTCGGCGACGTCGCGGTCTACAAGGACGTCATCCGGCAGCTGGGCTCCGACGGCTGGCTGGGCATGGGCTGGCCCGAGGAGTGGGGCGGGCAGAACCGCTCGATGGTCGACGAGCTGATCTTCACCAACGTGGCGGCGGTGGCGGGCGTACCGATCCCCTACCTCACGCTCAACACGGTGGGCCCGACGATCATGCGCTACGGCACCCAGGAGCAGAAGGAGTACTTCCTCCCCCGGATCGTCCGTGGCGAGCTGCACTTCTCGATCGGCTACTCCGAGCCCGGCTCGGGCACCGACCTCGCCTCGTTGCGCACCCGGGCCGAGCTCGACGAGACCACCGGCGAGTGGGTCATCAACGGCCAGAAGATGTGGACCTCGCTGATCCAGTACGCCGACTGGATCTGGATGGCGTGCCGGACCGACCCGGACCTCCCGCGCCACAAGGGGCTGTCCATGATCCTCGTCCCGGCCGACGCGGAAGGCTTCTCCTACACCCCCGTGCACACGATTGCCGGTGTCGGGACAAGTGCGACGTACTACGACAACATCCGGGTGCCCGCGGACAACCTCATCGGCGAGCGCGGAGGAGGCTGGGCGCTGATCACCAACCAGCTCAACCGCGAGCGCGTGGCCCTCACCTCGTCGGCACCGCTGGTCCACTCGATCGAGCTCGTCACGGACTGGGCTCGGCAGGCCAAGGATGCCAACGGCGTCCGCGTGATCGACCAGCAATGGGTGCAGATCCTGCTGGGCCGCGCCCAGGCGCGTACCGATGCCCTCACCCTGATGGGCTGGAAGCTGGCCACCGAGATCGACACCCTCTCCCCGGCCGACGCGTCCGCCATCAAGGTCTACGGATCGGAGCTGGCGATCGAGGTCTACCGCGC
>NZ_JAKFCB010000086.1:0-9155 GCF_036676885.1 Aeromicrobium sp. | reverse complement strand
AGCCAGCTGAAGACCGAGATCCAGGCGCTGGTCAAGGAGCGCAAGGGCGCGGTCCAGGCACCCAAGCAGGTCATCGTCGCGGACTCCTTGCCGCTGACCCCGCTGGGCAAGCCGGACAAGAAGGCCCTCAGGAAGCAGTTCTGGACCGGAGACCGCAACGTCGGCTGAGCCAGCAGTTCATCTCGCTCGCTAGTGAGGCCGCCCGCGGCCGAACGAGCGACCGAAGCGTGGCGGACCTCGATGGCTTGAGCGAGCCTCTTGTCGTACGCCCCTTCGGTCGCTGGCGCTCCCTCCCGCTCGCAAGCTCGCTAGGGGCCGGTCAGCGCTCTCGAGGGGTCTAGCGGCCCTGGAAGTTCGGCTTTCGCCTTTCGGCGAAAGCCCGCGGGCCTTCCTTGGCGTCCTCGGACGCGAAGACCGCGGCGCCGACCGCGGCATCGTCCTTCCAGCAGTCGTCCTCGTGCTTGCCCTCGGAGTCGCGGATCGTCTTGAGGACGGCCTGAACGGCGAGGGGCCCGTTGGCGGCGATCAGGTCGGCGATCTCGTGCGCCTTCGCCAGCGCCTCGCCGTCGGGCACGACGTGCCCGATCAGCCCGATCTCCTTCGCCTCCGGGGCCTTGATGTGGCGTCCGGTGAGGAGCAGGTCGGCGGCCACGGTGTACGGGAGCTGGCGCGGCAGGCGTACGGCCGAACCGCCCAGGGGATAGAGGCCCCACTTCGGCTCCGAGACACCGAACCGCGCGGACTCACCGGCGACCCGGATGTCGGTGGCCTGCAGGATCTCGGTGCCGCCGGCGATCGCCGGGCCCTCGACGGCCGCGATCAACGGCTTGGTCAGCCGGAACCCCTTGAGGAGGGGCTTGATGATCGTCGGGTCGAACTCGCCGGACTCGAACTTGTCCGAGGGCGACGAGGACGACATCGACTTGAGGTCCGCGCCGGCACAGAAGTAGCCACCCGCGCCCGTCAGGATCACGACCTTGACCTCGGGGTCGGAGTTGGTCCGGTCCCAGGCCTCGCCCATGATCGACAACATCTCCCCGGACAGCGCGTTGCGCGCCTCCGGACGGTTCATCGTGACGACCAGGGTGTTGCCTTGGAGCTCGACGAGGCAGTGTGGTTCATGTGAGGGCATGTGAAGAGCGTAGTCAAAAACGAGAACGTGTTCTAGTCTTGGGCTCATGCCACTGAACATCGCCGACTTGTTCGAGCACGCCGTTGACGCCGTACCCGACCGACCGATCCTTCAGGTCGGGCCCCGCAAGCTGACCTACGCCGAGCTGGAGACGCAGTCCAACCAGCTCGCGCACTTCCTCGCCTCACGGGGCATCGGCGCGGGCGACCACGTCGGGATCTATGCCAAGAACAGCATCGAGCACGTCGTGTCCCTGCTCGCGATCTTCAAGATCCGCGCGGTCGCGATCAACGTCAACTACCGGTACGTCGAGGCCGAGCTCAGCTACCTCATCGAGAACTCCGACATGGTCGCGCTGCTGCACGAGCGCCCGTACGCCGACCTGGTCGCGATCACCGCGCCCCAGCACCCCAAGCTCACGACGATCGTCACGATGCCCGACCCGACCGATCCCGACAACCAGGCCGACATCTCGCCGTTCGGCGGCATCACCTGGGACGAGGCCCTGGCCGGGCAGAGCGCCGAGCGTGACTTCGAGGAGCGCAGCGGAGACGACGTCTACATCGTCTACACCGGCGGCACGACGGGGTTCCCCAAGGGCGTGATGTGGCGCCACGAGGACTTCTGGCGGGTCCTCGGCGGCGGCATCGACTTCATGACCGGTGAGCGGATCGAGGAGTACACGCAGTCGCAGAAGGCCAAGGACACCGATCCGATGGTGACCTTCCCGCTCAGCCCGCTGATGCACGGCGGCGCCCAGGCGGCGATGCTGATGCACCTGTTCGCGGGGCACCTCACGATCCTCGAGCCGACCTTCAACGCCGAGGAGACCTGGCGGATCATCGACCGCGAGAAGGTCCAGCTGATCTTCATGACGGGTGACGCGATGGCGCGGCCGCTGATCGAGGCGTACGAGGCGGGCAACTACGACGGCAGCTCGCTCGTGGCGATCGCCAGCAGCGCCGCGATCTTCAGCCGGCCGGTCAAGGAGGTCTGGATGAAGGCGTTCCCCAACGCGTTCTTCACGGACTCGATCGGCTCGTCCGAGACCGGGTTCTCCGGCACCGGGCTGCAGGACAGCGACAACATCCAGGGCCAGGGACCTGTCGTCGCACTCGGCGCGGAGACCGTGGTGCTGGACGACCACAACCAGCCGATCGACGCCGGCAACCTCGGCGCGATCGGCCGGCTCGCCCGCTCGGGCAGCGTGCCGCTCGGCTACTACCGAGACCCTGAGAAGTCGGCGCGTACGTTCCTCGAGGTCGACGGCCTGCGCTACTCGGTGCCCGGCGACTACGCCCGCATCGAGGCCGACAACAAGGTGACGCTCCTCGGTCGCGGCTCCAACTGCATCAACACCGGCGGCGAGAAGGTCTACCCCGAAGAGGTCGAGATGGCGCTCAAGAGCCACCCCGACGTCTACGACGCCCTCGTGGTCGGCCTGCCCGACGAGAAGTGGGGCCACCACGTGTCGGCGGTGATCCAGTCACGATCCGATGCGCCGCCCACCCTCGAGGACCTGCAGGCCCACCTGCGCCGACTGATCTCCGGCTACAAGCTGCCGCGCTCCGTCGCGTACGTCGATGAGATCCCGCGTACGGCCACGGGCAAGGCCAACTATCCGGCCGCCAAGGAGATCGCCGAAGCCACCCATCGCAATGCCGTTCAGGGGGCAGGTCGCTGATGCACACTGAGCTCTGCGATCGGTTCGGGATCCAGTACCCGATCTTCGCGTTCACCCCGTCCGAGCACGTGGCCGCCGCGGTCTCCAGGGCAGGCGGCCTGGGCGTGCTGGGCTGCGTACGTTTCAACGAGGCCGAGGAGCTCGATCGCACCCTCGACTGGCTCGACGACAACACGGACGGCAAGCCGTACGGCGTCGACGTCGTGATGCCGATGAAGGTGCCCACCGAGGGCAAGGCGGTCGACCTGAAGGCGATGATCCCCGAGGAGCACATCAGCTTCGTCGAACGGACCCTGCAACAGCTCGGCGTACCCCCACTGCCCGAGGGGGAAGGTCGGGCCGGCGTCCTGGGCTGGCTGCACTCCGTCGCCCGCTCGCACGTCGACATCGCACTGAGCGGGAAGCACCGGCCGGTGCTGATCGCGAACGCGCTCGGCTCGCCGCCGAAGGACATCATCGACCAGGCGCATGCCGCCGGTGTGCAGGTGGCGGCGCTCGCCGGAGCGGCGAAGCACGCGCTGTCGCACGTCGAGAACGGCGTCGACATCATCATCGCCCAGGGCTACGAGGCCGGCGGGCACACCGGTGAGATCGCCAGCATGGTGCTGACCCCGGAGATCGTCGACGCGGTCGGACCCGACGTCGCGGTCCTCGGCGCCGGCGGCATCGGCCGCGGCCGCCAGGTGGCGGCGTCCCTCGCCCTCGGCGCGCAGGGGGTGTGGACGGGTTCGGTGTGGCTGACTACCGAGGAGTACCAGAACCTCAACACCAACGCCGGCATGACCGAGGCGTTTCTGCGGGCATCGAGCGCCGACACCGTGCGTACGCGCATCTACACCGGCAAGCCGGCCCGGCTGCTCAAGACCAAGTGGACCCAGGCGTGGGACACCGAGGACGCCCCGTCGCCGCTTCCGATGCCGCTGCAGAACCTGCTCGTGGCCGAGGCGCACAGCCGGATGAACTCGGCCGGCAACCCGGACGTCATCTCGATGCCGGTGGGCCAGATCGTCGGCTCGATGAACCAGGTACGCCCCGTCGCCGAGGTCATGGCCGACCTGATCAACGAGTACGAAGAAACCGTCAAGCGCCTCTCGTCTTTGTAGCCCAGCCCTTCGCTCGCTAGGCCGACGAAGGAGGCCGGGAGGGGCCGAGGAACGAGGCCCGAAGCGTCGTGAGGTCGAGTGCTCGCGCGAGCATCTCGTCGTACGCCCCTTCGGTCGCTGGCGCTCCCTCCCGCCCTCGTTCCTCGGGCTAGGGGCCGTCCGCGGATCGTGGAGCGTATGGTCTGGCGCATGAGCAGCCTCATGGTGGACTTCATCATCTCGCTCGACGGCTACGCGTCCGCCGACGACTGGCCCGGATTCTGGGGGATGGAGGGGCCTGAGTACCTCGCCTTCATCAGCGAAGCGTCCGAGAACGAGCACACGACTCTCATGGGTGCGAGGACGTACCGGCTGATGTCCGGGTTCGCCGCCGAGATGCCGGAGGAAATGGCCTCCTTGACCGCGATGCGCAAGGTCGTGTTCTCCTCCACGCTGACGACGCCGCTGTCGTGGGCCAACTCCGAGCTGGTCGACGCAGACCCCGTCGAAACCGTGAGAGACATGAAGCAACGCGATGCAGGTCCCTTGCGCACGCTCGGCAGCCTCACCCTGTGCCGGTCCCTGCTCGTCGCAGGCCTGGTGGACCGTTTCCGGGTGGGGGTCTTCCCGGTCATCACAGGTGCGACCGGGAAGGAGCGCATCTTCGACGGCTATCCCGATGTCGCCCTCGAGCTGGTCGAGAGTCGTACGTTCGACGGTCGGATCCAGCTGCTGGAGTACGTCCCGACCGTGCTCGAAGGCCCGCCCGGCGCTTCCGGCCCCTGAGGAGGTCGCCCGCGGCCGAGTGGGAGCGAGCTCTGCGACCGAAGGGGCGTGCGACGAGATGCTCGGGCGAGCACTCGACGTCACGACGCTTCGGTCGCTGGCGCTCCCTCCCGGCCTCCTTCGTCGGCCTAACGCCCGGTGGGTGAGTACCTGGTCAGGACCAGGCGCGCACGTAGTCGATCGACATGGTCGCCGGCACGGGCGTGTCAGCGCTGACGGTGTTGTCCTGGGAACCGAGGGCTTGCGTGAAGGCCATGATGTAGCGCTTGTTGAAGGCCGCGTTGCCCGAGGTGTTGACCAGGCAGGAGTTCCCGTTGACGAAGATCTCGAGTCGTTCGGCGCTCCACTCCAGCGTGTAGGTGTTGTACTCGCCACGGGGAGCCCGGCAGCCCCACGTCGTGTTCGCGTCAGATCCGGTGAGGATCGAACCGAGGGCGTCGAGGCTGCTGTGCAGGAACGGCACGACCAGGTCGGCGTGGTTCGAATAGGTCTCCGCGATGTCGATCTCGCCGTTGGCCGGCCATTCTTCCTGGCCTTCGGGGTAGCGGATATCCGGCCACAGCCAGAACGCCTCGTGGAGCCCGGAGATCGTGGTGGCCGTGGTCTTGACCCGTGCCTCGAAGCGGCCGTACTGCTGCGACCACTTGTGGAAGGTCGTCACCATGCCGGATGTGTAGGGCGTGACGACGTTCTGGTGTCCCGCGCACGGCTTGGCCTCTCCCTTGCGCACGGTGAGGTGCAGACCGCCGTCCGCCACCGAGATGTTCTCGGGTGAGTCGACGTAGCAGGCCAGCTCATTCGTGCCGGTGCCGAAGACCTCCTGGACGGCCCACTTGGTGCGGTCCAGGGTCGTGCCGCTGAAGTCGTCGGCGAACGAGCACGTCCACGGCTCGCCGTCCGATTTCAGGATCGGCGCCCCACAGTCCGTGGGGTCGGGCGTGGGGGCGGTGTCGACCGACCAGATCGCGCCCGCCTGGCTCGCCCCGTCGGTGGCGCTGGGCCGGTAGCGTGCGATCACGGGTAGGTCGCCACCGGGCCGCGAGCCCAGAGCGAAGCTGGCTTTGCCGTCAGTCAGGGTGTGGACGCCCTTGTACTGACCATCGACCCACAGGTCGACGGGGTTGGTCGGGATCTTGTTCTCGGCGGTGACCCGGATTGTTCCGTTGCCGTCGGGGAGCACGCTGAGGGTGGTCGTGGTGGGCACCTGGTCGTCGGTGGTCACTGCCCAGGTCTTGGTGTCCGAGCTCGCCAAGGTGGTGCTGTTGGGGCGATAGCGGACGTGGACCTGGTGGTCACCCCCCGGGAACGAGCCGAGCTTGAACGCTGCCTCACCGTTGGTCAGCGCGTACGCCTTCTGCCAGGTGTTGCCGATCCACATGTCGACGTAGTTGGTGGGCGCGGCGCCTTCGGAGGTGACCCGGATGGTTCCGGTGCCGTCGGCGTTGAGCGTCAGGGTCGTCTTGGTGGGCACAGCCACGGTGCCAGGGGCGGTCCAGACGACGGTCTGCTGGCTGGCCTGGGTGGTGGTGTCGGGCCGGTAGCGGACCGTGATGCGGTGGTCGCCGTGCGGCTGCGTGCCGAGGTCGACGGCGGACTTGCCGTCGGTGAGTGTGTAGGCCTTCTGCCACACGTCGTCGATCCAGAGGTCGACCTTGTTGGTGGGGGTGACGCCGCCTTCGGCGGTGACCTGGACGGTTCCGGTGCCGTCGGCGTTGAGCGACAGGGTCGTCTTGGTGGGTTGCTGGATGGTGCCGGGCGCGGTCCAGGTGGTGATGGCGTCGCTGACCTTGGTGGTGGTGTCGGGCCGGTAGCGGACGTAGATCTGGTGGCTGCCTTGCGGTTGGGTGCCGAGGTTGATGGCGGATTTGCCGTCGGTGAGTGTGTAGGCCTTCTGCCAGACGCTGTTGATCCAGAGGTCGACCTTGTTGGTGGGGGTGACGCCGCCTTCGGCGGTGACCTGGACGGTTCCGGTGCCGTCGGCGTTGAGCGACAGGGTCGTCTTGGTGGGCACGGCGACGGTGCCCGGGGCGGTCCACGTGGTGATGGCGTCGCTGGCCTTGGTCGTGCTGTTGGCCCGGTAGCGGACGTAGATCTGGTGGCTGCCCAGCGGCTGGGTGCCGAGGTTGATGGCGGATTTTCCGGCGGTCAGCGTGTACGCCTTCTGCCACACGTCGTCGATCCAGAGGTCGACTGGGTTGGTGGGCGCGGTGCCTTCGGAGGTGACCTCGACGGTTCCGGTGCCGTCGGCGTTCAGCGACAGGGTCGTCTTGGTGGGGTACTGGATCGTGCCGGGGGCAGTCCAGGTGGTGATGGCGTCGCTGGCCCTGGTGGTGGTGTCGGGCCGGTAACGAACGTAGATCTGATGGTCGCCGTGCGGCTGGGTGCCGAGGTCGATGTCGGTCTTGCCGTCCGTGAGCGTGTAGGCCTTCTGCCAGACGCTGTCGATCCACAGATCGACGTAGCTGGTCGGCGTGACGCCTTCGGCGGTGACCTGGACGGTTCCGGTGCCGTCGGCGTTGAGCGCCAGGGTCGTCTTGGTGGCGACCGGGTCGGCCGCGGAAGCGGGGCTCAGCGAGCCGGCGCCAATCAACAGTGATGCCACAACCGCCAACATGGTGATTGCGACACAAACGATGCGGCCAACTCCCTGGCGCGCAGACGTATATATCACAGAGCAACCCCTCCCTTGGGTACCTCTCCCACGAACGTATGCGTTCATGTGACTCTTGACGCGCGAATGCGACGAATATGACGAATATGACTCGAAATGACTACAGACGTTCTGACTGCCTTCGAGCCTGGAACGGCAGCCCGATCCCTCGGGCAGGGAAGACGACGGTCAGAGGTAGCGGTTGCCGCGCGCTTCGCGGGTCCAGGTGACCCCGGCGATCCCGGCCGCGGTGAGCTCGCGGTGGAGCACCTTGTGCGTCGCCGTGCGGGGCAGGTCGTCGACGACCCTGACGTAGCGCGGTCGGGCCTTCGGCGACAGGTCACACTGCTGATCGAGGAAGCGCTCCAGCTCGTCCGGCCCGAGGTCGCCGCGCAGGACCAGCGCCGCCGCGACCTGATCGCCGGAACGCTCGTCGGGCACGGCATACACCGCCGCCTGGTCGATCGCCGGATGGCGGAGCAGGACCTGCTCGATCGGGGCGCAGGCGAGGTTCTCGCCGTCGACGCGGAGCCATGCCGCGGTCCGGCCCGCGAACCAGACCCAGCCCTCGGCGTCGCGGTACGCGAGGTCGCCGGACCAGTACATGCCGCCGCGCATCCGCTCGGCGGTCGCCTCGTCGTCGTTGTAGTACCCGGCGAACTGGCCGGCGCCGGTCGTGTTGACCAGCTCGCCGACGCACGCGTCGAGGTTCGTGACCCGGCCGCTGGCGTCGAGCTCCGCGCGGGGGCACTCCTTGCCGGTCTCCGGGTCGTGGACGGCCACGCCGTCGGTCGGCCAGCCGAGCGCGCCCGGTGGCGTACCGGGCAGCTTGCTGACGATGACCGCGTTCTCCGTCGAGCCGAACCCGTCGACGACCCGGCAGCCGAACCGGTCCCCGAACGCGTGGATGTCGCGGTCGCCGGCCTCGTTGCCGAAGACCATACGCAGCGGGTTGTCGGCGTCGTCCGGGCGCTCCGGCGTGGCCAGGACGTACGTCAGCGGCTTGCCGACGTAGGACGCGTACGTCGCCCCGAACCGGCGAACGTCGGCCAGGAACTCCGACGCCGAGAACTTCTCGCGGAGTGCCACGGCGGCGCCGGTGGTGAGCGCGGGCGCCCAACCCGCCATCACGGCATTCGAGTGGAACAGCGGCATCGCGACGTAGTGCACGTCCGCGGCGGTGAGGCCGAAGCGCTCGCTGAGGTAGCGGCCGGGATAGGTCACCTTCTCGTGGGTGATGCGCACCGCCTTGGGCCGGCCGCTCGTGCCCGACGTGAAGATCAGCATGAAGAGCGCGTCGTCTGTGGGCGTCCTGTCGACCGGCTCAAGGACCGGTTGCGCCAGCTGGTCGTGCCAGCCGGGACTGTCGGTGTCGATCAGCTGGATCCCGGACAGGTCGAGGCCGTCGAGAAGGTGGCGTTGGGTCGCATCGGTGAGCAGCAGCTGGACGTCCGCGCGACGGAGATCGGCCACCAGCGCGTCCCCGCGGCGGGTGCTGTTGACCCCGACCGCGACGTGCCCGCCGAGTCCTGCGGCGGTCAGGCCGAGGAGCATCTCGGGGGTGTTGTCCATCAGCAGCCCCACGTGCGGAGGCCGCCGCGGGTCGAGCAGACCCGCGATCGCACCGGCGCGCGCTGACGCATCGGCGACGAGCTCCCGCCACGTCCACGAGCGCTCGTGGGTCAGCAGTGCCGGGGAGTCCTGCTCGGCACGTGCCAGGAGGAGGTCCCGTACGGTCACGCGGGTCCGGCCGCGAGGAGCCGGCCGAGCCGCAGCGCCTGCTCCGTCGCGCCGCCGTACTGGAACTCGTACCTCGTGGCG
>NZ_JAKFCB010000085.1:0-9642 GCF_036676885.1 Aeromicrobium sp. | reverse complement strand
ACGGGGATCGGCCGGGTCAGCGGGCGCGACTGCGTCATCGTCGCGAACGACGCCACGGTCAAGGGCGGCACCTACTATCCCCTCACGGTCAAGAAGCACCTGCGCGCCCAGACGATCGCGCAGCAGAACCGGCTTCCGTGCATCTACCTCGTCGACTCCGGCGGCGCGTTCCTGCCGATGCAGGACGAGGTCTTCCCGGACCGCGAGCACTTCGGTCGCATCTTCTTCAACCAGGCCCAGATGTCGGCGCAGCAGATCCCGCAGGTCGCGGCGGTCATGGGTTCCTGCACGGCCGGCGGGGCGTACGTGCCGGCCATGAGCGACGAGTCCGTCATCGTCAAGGAGCAGGGCACGATCTTCCTCGGCGGCCCGCCGCTCGTGAAGGCCGCGACAGGCGAGGTCGTGACGGCCGAGGACCTCGGGGGTGGCGACGTGCACGCACGGCTGTCCGGGGTCGTCGACCACCTCGCGGACGATGACGAGCATGCGCTGCAGATCGTCCGGTCGATCATCGGCACGCTCGAGCGGCCGACCAGCGCCGAGCCTCCGCACGAGCCGGTCGAGCCCGCGGAGGACCCCGCCGGGCTCTACGACGTCGTTCCGGTCGACGGCCGCACCCCGTACGACGTGCGCGAGGTCATCCGCCGCGTCGTCGACGACTCGCGACTCCACGAGTTCAAGCCGCTCTACGGCGAGACGCTGGTGTGCGGGTTCGCCCGTATCTGGGGCTATCCCGTCGCGATCATCGCCAACAACGGCATCCTGTTCAGCGAGTCGGCGCTCAAGGGAGCCCACTTCATCGAGCTCGCCAACCAGCGCGGCATCCCCCTCGTCTTCCTGCAGAACATCACCGGCTTCATGGTCGGCCAGGAGTACGAGAACAGGGGCATCGCCAAGGACGGCGCCAAGCTCGTCACGGCGGTCGCCTCGTCGGTCGTGCCGAAGTTCACCGTCGTGATCGGCGGGTCGTTCGGCGCCGGCAACTACGGCATGTGCGGCCGGGCGTACGACCCGCGGTTCCTCTGGATGTGGCCCAACGCGCGAATCTCGGTCATGGGCGGCGAGCAGGCGGCCGCGGTGCTCGCCACGGTCCGCCGCGATGGCATCGAGGCCAAGGGCGGCGAGTGGTCGGCCGAGGACGAGGAGGCGTTCCGGGCGCCGATCCGTGAGCAGTACGACCAGCAGGGGTCGCCCTACTACTCCAGCGCCCGGCTGTGGGACGACGGGATCATCGACCCGGTCGACACCCGCCGCGTCCTCGGCATGGGACTCCAGATAGCCGCCGCCACTCCGACCCCGGCGCCGCAATTCGGCGTCTTCAGAATGTGAGGGGCCATCTGATGACGTTCCACAGTGTCCTGGTTGCCAACCGTGGCGAGATCGCCCGGCGGGTGATCCTCGCCTGTCGTGAGGCCGGACTGCGCAGCATCGCGGTCTACTCCGACGCCGATGCCGATGCCCCGTACGTACGCCTCGCCGACGACGCGGTGCACCTCGGTCCGACCCCGGCGACCGAGTCCTACCTCTCGATCGAGCGGGTCATCGCCGCCGCGAAGGAGTCGGGCGCCGAGGCGATCCACCCCGGATACGGCTTCTTGTCGGAGCGAGCCGAGTTCGCCCGGGCCGTCGTCGACGCGGGCCTCGTGTTCATCGGCCCCACCGCTGAGGTCATGGAGGCCATGGGCCGCAAGGACCGTGCCCGGACCATCGCCGAGCAGGCCGGCGTGCCCGTGACTCCGCAGTTCGACCCTGAGCGCGTACCGGCCGAGGCCTATCCGGTCCTGGTCAAGGCGGCGGCCGGCGGAGGCGGCAAGGGCATGCGCATCGTGCGTGAGCCGGACGCTCTTGCCGGGGCGATCGAGGCGGCCGGGCGGGAGGCCGCTGCGGCGTTCGGCGACGACACGCTGCTGGTCGAGAAGTACGTCGAAGCCGGCCGGCACGTCGAGGTGCAGGTGTTCGGCGACACCGCCGGCAACGTCATCCACCTCTACGAACGCGACTGCTCGGTGCAGCGCCGCCACCAGAAGGTTGTCGAGGAGGCGCCCGCGTACGGGCTGAGCCCGATGCTGCGTACGACGATGCACCAGTCGGCGGTGGCCCTGTGCCAGGCGGTCGGCTACACCGGTGCCGGCACGGTCGAGTTCCTCGTCGCCGACGGTCACGCGTACTTCCTCGAGATGAACACCCGCCTGCAGGTCGAGCACCCCGTCACCGAGGAGATCACCGGCGTCGACCTGGTCCAGTGGCAGCTGCGGGTCGCGGCCGGGGAGCCCCTGCCCCTGGCGCAGGACGAGATCACGGCGACGGGTCACTCGATGGAGGTCCGGGTGTACGCCGAGAACCCCTACGCCGGCTTCCTGCCGCAGGCCGGTCACGTGATCGACGCTGCCTGGCCTGAGGGCGTCCGCGTGGAGACGGATCTGGGCGCGGACCAGGAGGTCTCCACGGCGTACGACCCCATGCTCGGCAAGATCGTCGTCACCGGCGCCGACCGTGAGGACGCCCGTCACAGGATGATCGAGGCGCTCGACGACACCGGCATCTTCGGCGTGACGACCAACCTCGGATTCGTACGCCGGCTCGTCGCGAGCCACGACTTCGCAGATGGTGACGTGCACACGGCATGGCTCGACAGCGACGCCTCGATCGACCTGCTGGCCCCGCCGGTCCTGTCGGCGGAGGCGGCCCGCGCGGCGGCGCTCCTGTGGGCGAGCTTCACGGTGCCGGAGGGTGACTCGCCGTGGTCGCTCAACGACGGGTGGCGATCCGCCTCCGATCCGGCTCCCACGCGCATCGTCCTGGTGGACGAGGCGGACACCTCGTGGGAGTTCGCGTTCACGGATGACGACGAGGTCGGCGACGAACTGCTGGCAATCGCCGACGCCGACGGCCTGACGATCGCGTGGCAGGGGCAGAACTGGCGACTCGATGCTCCGGACCCGATGCGCGGCGGCCACCGCCTGGGCGCGGCGACAGACGCGGAGCTGGTGTCGCCGATGCCGGGCACCGTCCTGCGGGTCGACGTCGCCGAGGGCGACACCGTCTCGCTCGGCCAGCAGCTCGGGGTCGTGGAGGCGATGAAGATGGAGCTGGCCCTGCTGGCTCCTTACGATGGCGTCGTGACCCACGTCGGCGCGGCCATGGGCGACCAGGTGCCGATCAAGCACCTCCTGTTCACGGTGCATCCCGTCAAGGAGGACACGTGATCACGCCGATGGTCGTACGTGATCCGGAGCTGCCGGAGGCGGTCACGATCTACGAGGTCGGCCCGCGCGACGGGCTGCAGAACGAGTCGGCGATCGTGCCGCTTGACGCCAAGGCCGAGTTCATCACCCGGCTGATCGCCGCCGGGCTGCCGATCGTCGAGGCGACGAGCTTCGTCCACCCGAAATGGGTCCCCCAGCTCGCCGACGCCGCCGAGCTGGTCGCGCGGCTGCCGCTCGCCGGCGCGACCCCGCTGCCGGTCCTGGTGCCCAACGAGCGTGGGCTCGACCGGGCGCTCGAGGCCGGCTGCAGCCACATCGCGATCTTCGGCAGCGCGACCGAGACGTTCGCGCAGAAGAACCTCAACGCGACGCTCGACTCGCAGTTCGCGATGTTCGAGCCCGTCGTCGGCCGGGCGCGGGAGGCGGGCCTGGACGTGCGGGCGTACGTCTCGATGTGCTTCGGCGACCCGTGGGAGGGCGACGTGCCGGTCGGCCAGGTCGTGGCGACCGGCAAGAGGTTGCTCGACCTCGGCGCATCGCAGCTGTCGATCGGCGACACGATCGGCGTCGCGACCGCCGCACACGTCGGCGCACTGATCGATGCCTTCGGCGCGGCCGGCGTCGGTGTGGACCGGTTGGCGATGCACTTCCACGACACCTACGGGCAGGCGCTCGCCAACGCGTACGCCGCCCTGCGCCACGGCATCACGACGTTCGACGCGTCGGCGGGCGGCCTCGGCGGTTGTCCGTACGCCGAGAGCGCCACCGGCAACCTGGCGACCGAGGACCTGGTGTGGATGCTGACCGGGCTGGGCATCGAGCACGGTGTCGACCTCGAGGCCCTGGTGCGGACCAGCATCTGGATGTCGGGCGTGCTGGGCAAGGAGCCGGCCAGCGCCGTCGTCCGGGCGCTGGGCTGAGCGCACCGGGCACCCGCGCCGACTGCAGGCCTCACACTTCTCCCGGCAACCCGCCACTTCTCCGGGCAGATTTGCCTGGAGAAGTGGCGGTTTACCACGTTCTCCTGGTAAACCGCGGGGGTCAGGTGGCCAGGCGGCGGTCGCGGAGCTCGTCGGCGGCGAACTGCCCGATGTGCCAGGTCGCCAGCGCGTCGCTCGACCCGCCGACCGCGCCGCCCAGCAGAGGGATGCGCCGGCCGATCAGTGTCACGGCGCGGCGTCCGGCCGTGCGTGCGACGAGCTCGGCGGTGACCTCGCGCGACAGCGTCTCGTCGAGCACGGGATCGTGCACCGGCGAGGTGGCCAGGGCCATCGGCGAGGACGGCAGGCGGTGCCGCTTGACGAGTGCCGTGACGGCGTCCTCGCCGAGCATGCAGGCGAGGATCGCGTTGCGGACGCGCGGGTCCTCCAGGTCGTATCCCCGCAGGTGCGCGATGCCCGCGACGAGGTGGCACTGCACGAGCGTCACCCCGACGACGTTGGCCGGCACCGACACCGCGAGGGTCGAGAAGCCACCCAGGTTCGTGACGAAGCCCTGCACGCCGGCCAGGCTCGCGTGCATCCGGGTGAGCCCGCGGATCGCCTTCTCGACGTCGCCGCCGTTGTCGACCAGCTTGGTGTCGGCCGACGCGGCTGCTGAGCGCAGTGGCCCGATGCCGTCGATCGCGTGGTCGAGCACGGTGCGGACGTACCCGGAGGCGAGCGCGGGGGCGATCTTGGCGCCGGCGGTCACGGCGACACTTCGGCGAACTCCCATTTGCCCAGCATAGGCGGGCGTTGCAGGGCGGCATCCTCGAGTGGCCCGCGGTTCTGGCCCTACGCTGTGGAGATGGCCCGCCCCTTCTCCGAGCGCGTGGTCGGCGACGACTGGCGGCAGGAAGCCGAATCCTGGATCCGCGAGCAGCTGGACCTGCACGGCGACACGTTGAGCGGGCCGATCGAGCAGCCACGCGTACGTCCGTGGTCGACGCAGCTCACGGTCCCGACCGAGGCCGGGCTGCTGTGGTTCAAGGCCAACTGCGCCGCCCTGGCGTTCGAGCCACGACTTCACGACGAGCTGGCGCGGCTCGCGCCGGATGCCGTCGACGCCCCGTACGCGACCCGGCCCGAGAGCGGCTGGATGGTGACGCGTGATCGCGGATCGACGCTCGGGGACTCGCACGAGCCGACCGTCGACGACTGGCGCCTCGTGCTCGGTGAGGCGGCGGCCCTGCAACGAACCCTGGCGTCGGAGGCCGATCGTCTGCTGGCCACCGGGCTGCCGGACTGCTCTCCCCTGACGGTGCTCGACCGCTTCGACCGGCTGCTCGAGATCCTGGCCGCCCTGCCGGAGGACGATCCGTCCCACATCGATGCCGACCTGGGATCGCGCCTGCGCGCCACCCGGCCCGCGGTCGTCGACGCCGTCCAGCAGCTCGCCGAGTCGTCGCTGCCGGCGACGTGGCAGCACGGCGACGTCCACCCGTGGAACGTCTTTGCGGTCGCCCCGGGCTCGCTGCGCGTCTTCGACTTCGGGGACGCCCAGTGGGCGCACGCCGCCGAGCTGCTGAGCGTGCCGTACGGCTGGATCACCCAGCGCACCTCGTTGTCCTGGCCCGACGTCCTGGGGGCGTACTGCGACGCATGGGGCATTGACCCGGCTGAGCTTGAGCCGCAGTGGACCGCGACCGGGCTGACCCAGCCGGTCAACCGGGCCATGACGTGGTGGACCTGCCTCGCCGAGGCGAGCGCCGTCGAGTGGGCCGAATGGGGCATCGCTCCCCTGCACCACCTGTCCCGGGTGCTCGACGCATGACGAGGATGCCGTTGCCGCGGACGCCGTGGGTCTTCGACCCCGCAGAGTGGCCGCCCGAGGACTGCATCGCCGCCGGTGCCGACCTCGAGCCCGGCACGCTGCTCGAGGCGTACCGGCGCGGCGCGTTCCCGATGCCGCACGACGGCATGTTGCTGTGGTGGTCGCCGATGCTGCGGGGCGTGCTCGTCCCGTCGGACCTGCACGTGAGCCGGTCGCTCGCGAGGTCGCGGCGGCGACTCGACGTGACGATCGACGAGTCGTTCGAGGAGGTCATCGACGCCTGCGCCGACCCCTCGCGCCCCGGCGCCTGGATCGACTCACCGATCCGCGAGGCGTACGTGCAGATGCACCGCCTGGGCTGGGCGCACTCGATCGAGACGCGGGACGCTGACGGGCGTCTCGTGGGTGGCCTGTACGGACTCAGCATCGGCCGGCTGTTCGCCGGTGAGTCGATGTTCCACCGGGTGACCGATGCGTCCAAGGTCGCGCTCATGGGGCTCGTCGAGGTCGTCGGCGACGAGGCGCTGATCGACACCCAGTGGCGTACGGAACACCTGGCATCACTGGGCGTGACGGAGTGGCCGCGGGATCGCTACCTGCAGGCGATCGCACCGCTCGTCGACGCCGAACCGCCTGCAATCTGGCGCTAAAGCAGGTCAGCGATCGACACCCCTGTGGGGGCGAGATTGCGTAGTCACCGCGAGTTCATAGACTGACGGTCACACCCATCACTCACAAGGAGCTTTTGTGGCTATCTCACGCAACGACCTCGTCGCTGCCCTCGCTTCGAAGGCCGGCACCAGCAAGGCCGAGGCCGACGCCGTCCTCTCGTCCTTCAGCGAGATCCTGCTCGACTCCGTCAGCAATGGCGAGAAGGTCTCGATTCCCGGCATCCTGTCCGTCGAGCGCGTCAAGCGTGCCGCACGTACGGGTCGCAACCCCTCGACCGGCGAGACGATCGACATCCCCGCGGGCTTCGGCGTCAAGGTGAGCGTCGGCTCGCGCCTCAAGGCCGCCGCCAAGTAACACCGCACGAATCGCGCAGCGCCATCGGGACAACCCGGTGGCGCTGTTCCATTTCTGTGTGAGGATGACGGCCATGTCCACCCGCTATCACCGGCTCGCGCGGGAGACGCCTGCGTACGCGTGGTGGAGGCTGCCCGCCGCAGGATTCCTGACGGGCGCCATCTGGATGGGTGGCGGGCTGGTCCTGCTCCTGGTGACGCTGATCCTGTTCGCGGCCAGCTCGGACCTCGACAAGTTCAAGGCCTGGGCGGACGCATCCGGCGACCTGGACCTGCAGCACCTGGAGTTCTTCGTCCTGGACATGCTCTCCATCGTCATCCTGATCCCGGCGCTGCTGCTCGCGGTGCTCGTCACGGGACCGCGCCCCATCGGCTACCTCTCGTCCGTGGCCGGTCGCCTGCGGTGGCGCTGGCTGGGCCGCACCGCCGTCATGGCCGCCGTCGTCTTCGTCGCGACGATCGGTGGAGCCATCGCACTCGCCGAGGCGACCGAGCCGGCAGAGGTCAGCGCGCCGGAGGTCAGCACGAGGGCGATCGTCGCGATCGGGCTCATCCTGCTGCTCACGCCGTTCCAGGCGGCCGCCGAGGAGTATGTCTTCCGCGGCTACGTCATGCAGCTCGTGGGCTCGTGGTCCCGCTTCGCGTTCATCCCGGTGATCGTCTCCGTGCCGCTGTTCGTCGCCGGGCACACGTACGACCTGTGGGGCCTCGTGGATGTCGGCATCTTCGGCCTCATGGCGGCCGTCGTGACGATACGTACGGGTGGACTCGAGGCCGCCATCGCGGCGCACGTGGCCAACAACGTCGTGCTGTTCGTGCTCGATGCCCTGGGCATGATCTCGGCGACCGACTCCAGCGGTGCGGGGCCGCTCGACCTCATCCCGACGGTCATCTCGAGCGCGGTGTTCCTCGTCTGGGTCGAGTGGGCGGCTCGCCGCCAGGGCCTCCAGCGGACCCGACCGCCGATCCCACCGCCACCGCCGCCACCGGCGCCGATGTGGCCGCCGCCCCCGTACGCCTATTGGTGGCCGCCGGTCCAGCCGGCCCCGCTTCCGCAGTGGTACCCGCCGCCGCAGCCGTGGCACCCCGCGCCGCAACCGGTCGCCCCCGGGCCGCCGCAGCAGGCCTGGGCGCCACCGGCGAACGTACCCGCGCCTCCGGCGTTGCACCCGGGCACACCGGACTATCCCGGGGACCTGCCACCGGGCTGGGGCCAGGAGCGCCGCTAGCTCGCGACCGGTCGCCCGGCCTGCTCCCAGGCGTCCATGCCGCCATCGAGGTTCACGACATCGTGACCCTGCGCGTGCAGCCACGCCGTGACGCGGGCCGACCGCCCGCCGACGTGGCACACGACGACCGTCCGCGCCGCGGGGTCGAGCTCCCCCACGCGGGACGGCAGCTCGCCCATCGGGATGTGGAGCGCGCCGGCGATGTGCCCGGCCGCCCATTCGTGGGGTTCGCGCACGTCGAGCACGACGAGATCGGCCGGGATCACCTCGGGAATGCCGTGGATGTCGGTGGTCGGGATGACGGAATCGCTCATGTCTCCATGGTCTCTCGCCCTGTGCGTTGCGACACGAACGGGGTCTTCTTGGGTCCAGGAGTAGCGATGGACCCCCTCAAGTAGTTACTTTGGGCTATATAGCGTGTCGCTTTTCGCACCTGCGGAACCGGCGGCACCTCCTGTTCCTCGGCAGATCGGTGGGTGTCATGAAGGCTCATGACACGATCCGCCTGCCTTTCGTGGCCTCGACGCCCGGCATCGCCCGCACCCGCCTTGCCGGGTTTCTGACGGTCAACCGGGCTTCCAACGAGGTCATCGACGACGCCCTGATCGTCATCAGCGAGATGATCGCCAACGCGGTCAGCCACGGCGTGCCGACGTCCGACGGCACGATCGAGATCTCCTGGGCCATCAACGGGACCCTGCTCGAGCTCAGCGTCTACGACGCCGGCAAGGGCGCATCGCTCAAGCCGATCGACTTCGACGAGGACTCGCTCAGCGGCCGCGGCCTGTCGATCATCAACCGTGTCGCCGACCGCTGGTGGGTCGACATGTCGGCCGGCACCCGGGTCAACGCCGAGCTCGGCCTCAGCCCGCACTGACCGGCCGATCGAGGTCGCCTAGACTCGCCCCTCATGGGCAAGAAGTCGCGACTCAAGAACAAGGCCGCCAAGAAGGAACGCATGCCGTTCGTGGCGCGCACCTTCGAAGGACTCCCCAACGAGGCCGACTGGATCGCCCTGCGCGAGTTCGTCCCCTCGGCGACGGCGACGATCCAGCTGGCCTCTGGTCAGCCCGTCAAGGTGTGCTCGCTGCTGCCGGGCAACGGCGCCGGCATCGTACGACCTGACGGTGAGATCTGGATCGGCCTGCAGGTCGCCCACAACTTCGGCGACATCAGCCGCGATCTCGCGTACGTCGTGGAGACCGCGTTCGAGATGGAGCCCGGCCAGCCCGTGCGGATGGCCGAGCCCGGCGTCGGCCCGCGCCTGCAGGACCTGATCGACCCGTCGAGCGGCTTCGACGTGACGGTGCACCAGGGGTTCGACTACTGGGTCGAGGGCACCGACGACCGGCCGGAGACGGCTGAGCTGCTGGCCGAGGCCAACCAGACGATCGCACCGACGATCAAGCTGGAATCGGTCGACTCGGC
>NZ_JAKFCB010000084.1:0-2573 GCF_036676885.1 Aeromicrobium sp. | reverse complement strand
GGGCCAGCAAGGGCACCGGCGCCTACACCGGCAAGTCGCTCATGTCGTCCCGCGAGATCCGGGTCTCCCAGGTCTCCGACCTCGACAGCGCATCCCTGTCGTACGCCTCCCTGAGCGGCTGGGACGTCATCGGCAAGGGTGAGGCGTTTGCCGCCCTGATGCGCCGGTGCTGGCGCACGCGCGCATATGGCGACTTCTGGTCCTACATGCTGCTGGCCGAGGGCGCCGTCGACATCGCCACCGAGCCCGAGCTCAAGGTGTGGGACATGGCCGCGCTCGACATCGTCGTCCGCGAAGCCGGAGGCACCTTCACGAGCCTCGCGGGCGAGCCCGGGCCATGGGGCGACAACGCGCTCGCGACCAACGGCCGGCTGCACGACGCCGCGATGGCCTACCTCGGGCACTTCCCCGACCAGGGACCGCCCGACGAGTCGTGGACCGACGAGCCCGAGCCGGAGCCCGACAACGTACGCAGCTTCGACTTCACCCGCGAGCCGAGCCAGGATCTGCCCTAGCGCTCCAGCCCGACGACGCACCAGCCGAAGCCGCGCCACTGGTAGGTGTCGCGCAGGCCGGAGCGGTGGGTGACGGCGATCATGTCCGCAGGCTCGTGGGCGAAGGTCCGGAACGTGTCGCCCTTGAGCATGCGCACCCGGTTGTCGATCCACAGCAGAGTTCGGGTGATCCGGTTGCGGGGAGGGTGGCTGAACACCATCAGCCGGCCGGCCTTGCCCGCAGCAGCGCCGAGCAGCCGTTCGTAGTCCGGGTAGCAGCACACCACCCGGTGCAGCACGACGATGTCGGCCGGCCCCACCGACTCGGGTTCCTGCGCGATGTCGAGGAACCTGCGATCCACCCGCTTGGCCAGGCCGACGTGTTCCAGCAGCCGCGTGGCCTCCGGCTCGTACTTCGTGGAGATCTCCAGGTTCGTCGCCCGCGCCGCTCCGTGACGGAGCAGCTCGACGTGGAGCTCGCCGAGGCCACCACCGATCTCCAGGACGGTCGCACCCTCGATACCGCGATCCTGGAGGAACCTGACGATCGCGCGCTCGGACCGGCTCAGCCCCCGCCGACGGTAGCGACGGGCCATCTTGCGAGCGAACCGGTCGCCGAATGTGTCGTCGTAATCCTCACGGTTGCAGCAGTCGGCCATTCCTCAGTATGCACACGGGTTGGGACGCAACGGAGAACCTCTCGCTCTCGACGCTTCACGGGGGTTACGCTGCGAGGACAGAGACTAGGAGTGTGTCCCTATGCGTGTGAGCGATGTGCTGGCTTCCAAGGGAAGCGATGCTGTCTACACCATCACCCCCGATTCCACGGTCCGCGAGCTGTTGGACGTGCTCGCCGAGCTCAACGTCGGCGCCCTGATCGTGAGCAACGACGGCAAGGCCATGGTGGGCATCGTGTCCGAGCGCGACATCGTCCGGAAGCTCCGTACGGTCGAGAGCCCCCGCGACATGAAGGTTGCAGACATCATGACCACGGATGTCCAGCTGTGTGGGCCAGACGACTCCTTCGGCGACCTCATGGCGGTCATGACCGAGCACCGCGTCCGCCACATCCCGGTCATCGACGACGGCGTCATCGTCGGCGTCGTGAGCATCGGCGACGCGGTCAAGTACCGCATGGAGCAGCTCGAGTTCGAGCGCGACCAGCTCAGCAACTACGTCGCCGGCGGCTGACCGACCCAGCTGCGCGATGCCCGGTCTCCCCGTGGAGGCCGGGCATTTTCGCGTTCTCGCGACCTCTGCTTGCATTCGATCCATTAGCGATATATCGTTTAGCTATCGACAACCGATCGACAGTCGATCGAATGCAGAGAAAGTGGGACACCCCCATGCGAAGCAACGACTTCTCAGAACAGCGCCGCCCGGCCGATCGCCGGCGCGGCAGGCACCACCCCGAGCGCGACTTCGGTCGTGACTTCGGACCCGGGTTCGGCCGCGAGTTCGGCTTCGGACCAGGCTTCGGCGGTCCCGGCCGCCCGCGTGGTCGCCGACGCGGCGGACGGGGCGGCGACGTCCGCGCCGCCGCACTCCTGCTCCTCAGCGAGCAGCCACAGCACGGCTACCAGCTGATCCAGGAGATCGGCGAACGGTCGAACGGCAGCTGGAACCCCAGCCCCGGCTCGATCTACCCCGTGCTCCAGCAGCTCGAGGACGAGGGGCTCATCACGTTCGAGCGCGTCGAGGGTCGCAAGACCGCGACGCTGACCGACGAGGGCACCGCGTACGTCGAGGAGAACCGGGAGCAGCTCGGCACGCCGTGGGAGGACACGACGTCCGACCACCCGTACGCCGAGCGCAAGGAGCTCATGATGGGCTTCAAGGGATTCGTCCATGCCTGGAAGCAGGTCGTGGAGATCGGCACCCCGGAGCAGCAGCAGCAGGCGACGACCGTCCTCGAGGACGCCCGGAAGGCGATGTACCGCATACTTGCGGACGATGAGTCATAACGGACGCCTGTCCCTGCCCGAGAGCGAGATGACCTGGCGGTTCTCTCGCTCCTCGGGCGCCGGCGGCCAGCACGTCAACACGACCGACACCCGCGTCGAGCTGATCTGGTCGCTC
>NZ_JAKFCB010000083.1:0-10786 GCF_036676885.1 Aeromicrobium sp. | reverse complement strand
GAACTCGATGCAGCCGCGCTCCTCGCCCATCAGGTCACCGAGCAGCTCGGCGTGCCGGCGCATGACCCCGGCGACCTCGCCGAGGGCCGGCAGCTCGACGACCTGCTCGCCTGAGAAGGCGGCGGCGAGGTCGCGGAACAGCCACGGGCGGCCGAGACAGCCGCGGCCGACGACGACGCCGTCGCACCCGGTCTCCTCGACCATGCGGATCGCGTCGGCGGCCTCCCAGATGTCGCCGTTGCCCAGCACCGGGATGCCGACGGCGGCCTTGAGCTCGGCGATCGCATCCCAGTCGGCACGGCCCGAGTAGTGCTGCACCGCGGTGCGGCCGTGCAGCGCGATCGCGGCGCACCCGGTGTCCTGAGCGATCCGGCCGGCGTCGAGGAAGGTCAGGTGGTCGTCATCGATGCCCTTGCGGGTCTTCATCGTCACGGGCACGCCGTACGGGGTCGCCGCGGAGACGGCCGACTCGAGGATCTCGCCGAGGAGGGTGTCCTTCCACGGCAGCGCCGCTCCCCCGCCCTTGCGGGTCACCTTGGGGACCGGGCAGCCGAAGTTGAGGTCGACGTGGTCGACGCCGTGGTCGGCGCACAGGATCTCGACGGCGCGGCCGACGTGCACCGGGTCGATGCCGTAGAGCTGCACGGATCGCACGGTCTCGTTGGCGGCGAACGTCAGCATCGCCAGGCTCGTCTTGTCGCCCTCGACGATGCCGCGCGAGGTGATCATCTCGCAGACGTACAGGCCGGCGCCCTGTTCGGCGCAGAGCTGACGGAACGCCGCATTCGTCACGCCGGCCATCGGCGCGAGCACGACCGGGTTGGGGACCTCGAGGTCTCCCAGCCGGAGAGTGCGCGGCAGCGTGGCGGTGGGCATGACTCAAGTGTCCCATCCTGCCGAGCGGTGACTCAGCGCCCACTCGCGGCGACGCGGTCGGCCCTGGGTCACCCCCAACCACGGACGGCGTCCCAAGAAAGTCCCAAGCGTCCGCCAAGCGGTGGATCGCACGCTGGTGCGACCAAACCCCCCGAACGCACGAAGGACACATCATGAACCTCACCACCACCTCTGCTCCCCTCGCCGATCTCGACGTGACGCAGGTCGAGCTGCCGGGCAGCGAGGCGTACATGCGATGCGCAACGCCGTGGAACGTCGCCGTCAGCTCGCAGCCGCTGGCCGTCGTCGTCGCCCACGACGCGAGCGACATCCAGCAGGCCGTCCGCTGGGCCGGCTCCAACGACATCGGCGTCGCCGTCCAGCTCACCGGCCACGGCGCGGCGGCCCAGCTGGACAGTTCCATCCTGATCCACACCGGCCTGCTCGACGAGTGCGTGATCCACCCGGAGGGCTGGGCACGGGTCGGCGCCGGGGTTCGCTGGGCGCAGGTCCTCGAAGCCGCAGCGGCGCACGGGCTGGCTCCGCTGGCCGGGTCGGCTCCTGACGTCGGCGTCGTGGGCTACACCACCGGCGGAGGCCTCGGCCCGGTCGCCCGGTCGTACGGATTCGCCAGCGACCGGGTGCGCGCGTTCGAGGTCGTCACGGGCGACGGCCAGTTCCTGCGCGCCACCCCGGAGGAGAACCCCGACCTGTTCTGGGGCCTCCGGGGCGGCAAGGGCGTCCTCGGCATCGTCACGGCTGTCGAGTTCGACCTGGTACGACTGACCGAGATCTACGGTGGGGCGCTCTACTTCAACACGGCCGACGCCGACGAGGTGTTCCGCGCCTGGTCCTCCTGGTGCAAGGCGTTGCCCGAGGAGGCGACGACCTCGGCCGCGTTCCTGCGCCTCCCGCCCGCCCCCGGTGTCCCGGCGCCGCTGGCCGGCCGGACGACGCTGGCGATCCGCTTCGCCTGGGTCGGCGCCCTCGCGGACGGGGAGCAGGAGCTGGCACCCATGAGGGCTGTCGCGTCTCCGCTGATCGACGCGGTGGGCCCCATGCCGTACGCGGCCCTGGGCGCGATCCACGCCGATCCGGTCGACCCGATGCCCGTGCACGAGGAGCACGCGTTGCTGGCCGAGCTCCCGGCGTCGTGCGTCGAGGAGTTCCTCGCCCACGTCGGCACCGAGACCGACTCGCCGCAGATCATCGTCGAGCTGCGGCAGCTCGGCGGGGCGATCTCGAAGCACGGGGAGCTCCCCAGCGCTGTCTCCTACCGCGGCGCGGCGTTCAGCCTCCTCACGATCGGGCTCGGCGTCCCACCCATGGCCCAGGTCGCCGCGGATGACGCTGCCGGCCTCATCGCGGCCCTGGACCCGTGGATCGCCGATGGCACGCTGCCCAACTTCTCGGCGGGCAACGGTCGTACACGTCTCACCGATGCGTACGACGGCTCGACCCTCGACCACCTGCTGCGGGTCGCGCACTCGTACGACCCGAACGTCATCCTGACCGCGCACCGGGCGCTGGCCGGGGCGGCCGGCCAGGGCTAGGCGATCAGCATCCTGGCGGATGCGGCGAGGCTCGTCATCCCGAGCGTCTCCGCATCCGCCGCGATCGTGGCAAGTGCCGCGTTCCGGCCGGGACCCGGCGGATCCAGCTCGGCCCGGACCAGCTGACAGCGCAGGGACGACGGCTTGCCGCCGGTACGCTCCGACAGCGCCGAGGCCTCGGCCAGCAGCTCCAGCGCCCGGTCACGACGACCGGCGACCGCCTCGAGCCGGGCCCGCGCCAGGTCGACCGGGGCGAGGGCGCCGAGCTGGCCGAGCAGCGCGATCTGCCCGGCGTAGGGCGCAAGCCGGTCCAGCATCTCGTCGACGTACTCCGTCATCTGGAGGTCCGCGACGACGTGCGCCGTCACCGTCAGCGTGCCGGAGCTCGGCCACAGCTCGGGGGCCTTCGACGCCAGCTTGCCGGCGACCAGCGTCGCAGCGCGTTCCTTGTCGCCGCGGGCGGCAGCGCCGGCGGCGGCCCACGGATAGCGGTCGGACGAGTCCTGCTCGACCGACTCCGGCAGCTCCGGGTCGTAGCCGGCCATGCCGGCGAGCTCCCACATCAGCACCAGCTCGGAGGACTCGTGGACATGGCCGTCGTAGAGCTCGGTCTCGGCATGCATACGTCGGGCCAGCTCGCGGAGCCTCGCCGCCTCGGCAAACGAACCCTGCCACTGCGCGATGGTGGCCTCCATGCCGCGCAGCTGGAGACGTACGACCGGCAGGCGGAGCAGGTCCGCGCCGGCAGCGCCGAGCCGGATGTGCTTCATGACGCCGTCGACGTCGCCCAGCTGCATCATCGCGAGCGAGCGCACGTCGTGCGCGATCACCGCGTCGAGCCGTGACTGCGTGTGTGGGAGGGCGTCGAGCCGGTCCACGAGGGCAAGCATCTTGCCGGCGCGGCTCGCGATGCCTGTGTCGCTGAGGACGAGACCGAGCAACGCATCCGCCACGACGTCCGGATCACCCACGGACTCGGCGATCTCCAGGGCACGCCGCGCAACGTGCCGCCGCGTCGACGGATCACTGTCGTAGTAGCTCCCCACCGCGAGCGCGGCCAGGAGCCGGGCGTGCGCCGACGCATCGGCAGCCGCGATCGGCTCGATCTCGGCGAGGCGCGACTTCAAGGGACCGGAGTCCTCGCCGTAGGCGACCCACGGCCAGTTGCCCGCCATCCGCAGGAGACCGCCGGCCAGGCGACCGATGGCCTGGGTATGACCCTCGCGCGCCGCGTCCATGAGACCCGCCTCGACGGTGTCGAGCACGGTCTGACCCCGACCGGCACGCGCCAGCGCGTCGACGCGGGCCACCAGCAGGTCGTCGGCGTCGTACTTCTCAGCTGATCGACCTGGCGGGGCGAGCGCCAGGGCTCTGGACGCGGCCTCCCACCACTCGGCGGCCGAGTCGGAGTTCCAGCTCGCCTCGGCGGCGCGCGCAACGGCGATGCAGGCCTCGAGCGCCTCCAGGGCATCGGCAAGAGGCAGGGCGGCCATCAGGTGCTGCGCCCTGCGGGTCAGCTGGTCCCCAGTCGCCTCCGGGCCGATGGCCGCGGCGATCCGGGCGTGCAGCCGCTGGCGTCGCAGGCCCGAGATCCCGTCGAGGATCTCGTCGCGGAGCATGCCATGTGCGAACGCATAGCCGACGGCGCCGGGCGCCATCCCGATGATGTGCTCATCCGCGGCCAGGTCGAGGGCGTCCATCACGGCGTCGACATCGAGACCCGTGACCGCGGCCAGGAGGTGGGGATCGATCATCTCGCCGACGACGGCCGCGACCCGGAGCACCTCCAGCACGCTCTCGTCCAGCCGCGAGATGCGCCGGCCGAGGACAGAGCGGACCGCAACCGGGATCGTCCCCCGTTGCCTCTCGTCCGCCGGGAGCCGTGCGTACTCACTGACATAGAGCGGATTGCCGGCGGTTCGGTGGGTCAGGACGATCGCCTCGCTGTGACCTGGTCGTTCGCCGCACACCGATCCGACCAGCTCGGCAACCTGCTCAGCCGCGAGCGGGGTGACCGCGAGATGGCGGGCGCCGGGGCCGCGACCCACCGCTGCCAGGAGCTGCTGGGTCTCGGGCTCCGCCTCTCCGGTGCGTACGGTCAGCACGAGGCCGAAGCGATCGCCGCTCAGCGCACCGACCAGGTAGGCCAGGCAGCGCAGCGACGTCGCGTCGCTCCACTGCGCATCGTCCACGACCACCATCAGCGGGCCGTCCCGCAGGGCGTCCTTCATGAGCCCGAGGAATCTCTCGTAGACGACGAAACGGGCACCATCGGCGCCGACATCCCCCGGCGGCTGCAGGACCGCGTCGGGGTCGGCGCCGAGCGACCGGGCGACCTCGCGCAGCGGCCACCACGCCGGTTCGCCCTCCTCCTCGATGCAACGCGTCCAGATCACCCGGCCACCGCGGCCCTCCATCCGATGCGCTGTCTCCAGCGCGAGCCGGCTCTTGCCGATCCCGGCCGGGCCCGTGAGGACCAGCTGACGTGCACTTGCGGACATCAGCGCCTCCAGCGCCTCGTCGATGACGGCGATCTCGAGCTCGCGACCGACCAGCACGTCGGCAACGTCATGCGACGCGCCCTCTTCCGCGGCGACGGCCGAGGTCGGCAGGACCACGGCCTTCGGCCACTCGTCGAGCGTCGGGGACTGGCTCAGGATGGCCACCTGCAGGTCCCGCAGGTCAGCGCCGGGTTCGAGTCCGAGCTCCTCATCGAGGGTCCGCAGATGCGAGCTGTACACCTCGAGCGCCTCGGCGGGTCGGCGCGCCCGGAAGAGCGCCATCATGGCCAGCCACGCGGCCTGGTCCCGGAACGGATGCTCCTCCCGAAGCTCCTGGGCGATGGCAACCGCACCACTGGTGTCGCCGATGCCGGCCAGTGCGGTGACCAGGGCCTCGCGGCACGAGAAGCGCTCCTCGTCGAGGTCGATCGCGATCTGACGCACCCATTCGGCGTCCTCGACATCGCTGAGCACCGGTCCGCGCCACAGCGCCAGCGCGGCGCGGGCCGCCTCCGCACCGGCGGACCAGTCGCCGCGTGCGCAGCAGTCGCGAGCGACGGCCGTCAGCCTCCGGAACTCCTCCGCATCCATCGGCGTCTCGTCGCGATGCAGGAGATAGCCGGGTGGTTGACGGACGATCGCCGAGGCCTGGCCGCCGTCGCGCAGGATGCGACGGAGGTTGGAGATGTAGGCGTGCAGGCTCGTCAACGCGCTGGCCGGCGGACTGTCGCCCCACACCACGTCCACCAGCCGGTCGCTGGAGATGGCACGCCCACGTTCCGCCAGCAGCGCGGCGAGCACGACGCGCTGCTTGGGCGTGCCGAGATTGAGCGCCTCGCCGTCGCGGAGCACCTCGAGCGGGCCGAGCAACCGATACTCCACCGAGCATTCCTCCTGGCCGGGAAGTCTAGTGAGGCGAGCCCTTCACCGCCGACGATTCGGCAACTACGGATCCAGCCGTTTGCACACCGCGGACGGCCGTCGTGGCGTGCCATTCTGTCTGGATGACCCTCACCCGACGGCAGGCGCTCGCCCTCCTCGCGGTGCCGGCGTACGCCGCTCTCGGCGGCTGCGGGAGTGCCGAGTGGTCTGCCGTGGAAGCGACCCGGGTCAACCTGGCGACGGGCAACCGCGGGGGCGTCTTCGTGAGGTACGGCATCGCGCTCGCCAGCGTCCTGCGACAGAATCTCGACGGCGTGACGACCAGGGTCGTCTACACCGACGCATCGGTCGACAACGCGCGACGAGTCGGGTCCGGCAACTGTCAGATCGGCTTCTGCCTGGGCGACGCCGCCGCCGACGCCCTGGCCGGACAGGGCGCCTTCGACAGGCCGATCGACCTCGTCGCCCTGACCCGTATGTATGACAGCTTCCTCCACGTCGTGGTGCGCGCCGACTCGCCGATACGCTCCGTCTCTGACCTGCGCGGACGCAAGGTCGCGATCGGCCCGCCGGTCTCCGGCACCCGGGTCACGGCGATCCGGGTCCTGGCCGAGTCCGGGATCGACATCTCCGACATCACCGCCTCCTCGCCCTCGCTCAACGACTCCGCCGACGCTCTCCGCCGCGGAGAGCTCGACGCGCTCTTCTTCGTGAGCGGCATCCCCAACGCCGCGATCCTGTCACTCAGCAGGCAGACGCCGATCCGCCTGATCGATCTCGGCGCACTGGTCGACCCGATGGTCGCGGCCTACGGTCCGCAGTATGTCGTGGGCCCCGTCCCGACCTCGAAGTACCGGCTGCCGGATCCGGTCAACACCGTCAGCGTCAAGAACTACCTCATCGCCGCGCGGGACCTGCCCGAGGACCTGGCCTATGCCATCACCCGTGTCACGTTCGAGCAGCAGACCGCGATCCAGCGGCTCGCGCCGGAGATCCGCCAGCCCACGCCGGGTGCGGCGATCTTCACGAGCCCGCTCGACCTGCACCCCGGGGCGCTTCGCTACTTCCGCGAGCAGGGTCGGTAGCCACCGGCAACGTCACCGCGACCCGGAGACCGGGATCGGCGGCGGCCACCTCGAACTCCCCGCCCAGCGCGATGATCCGCGCCTGCACGATCGCCAGGCCCAACCCGGAGCCGGCGACATTCTGGTGTGCCCGGCCACGGAAGAAGCGCGATCCCAGCTTCGCCACATCACCGGCATCGACACCCGCGCCGTGATCGCGGACCACCAGCCGCCAGCTGCGGTCCGCTGCCGCCAGGTCGACCTCGACCAGCGAGTCCGGAGCGAACTTCGCCGCATTGTCGAGCAGGGCGTCGAGGATCAGGTCGATCAGCCCGGGGGTCGTACGGGCCCAGGCAACCTCGGGCGTCACGACCTCGAGCCGGCCGTCGTACAGGGGGGCCCAGAGCTCGCACCGATGGCGCACCTGCTCGGCGATGTCGGCGGGCCCCGCATCGGGGTCGTGGGCGCCGACCCGGGTCAGCTCGATCAGCGACTCGACGATCCCGCTGAGTCGATCGGCCTCCTCGAGGGCCTCGTCGATCGGCCGTTCCTGATCCGGTGTCGCGCCCGACCCCAGCAGCTCGATGCGCAGGCGCAGGGCCGTCAGCGGATTTCCCAGCTGGTGCGACGCATCGGCCACCAGGTCGCGCTGCTGGCTCTGGGACATCGCGACGCTGTCAGCCATCGAGTTGAACGAGGAGGCCAGGTGCCGCAGCTCCGGAGGGCCGACGCTCGCCGGAACCCGCGTCGACAGGTCACCGCTGCCGAATCTCTGCGCCGCGTCGTCGAGATCTCGCACCGGCCGGATGACCCAGCCGACCAACGGCAGGGCCACGGCTCCGGCAACGGCCGTCACGACGACCAGGGCGGCGAGACCGAACCAGGCCAGCCGGATGGTCACACCGTCGCGCACCGAGTCAGTGGGCGCGATCATCACGACGGCACCGAGAATCTGGGCGTCCCGGCCGACCGGCGAGGCGATGACCAAGGGTGCCTCGCGCCACGGCCACGCGGTCTTCGGCTGCGGCGTTCCCGTGCCGGACAGCGCACGGGCCATCGCGCGGGCCTCCGCCGGCGTGTCCAGCGCGACGCCTGAGCGCGAGGCGGCGATCCGGTCGCCATTGGCATCGACCACCACCACGGCGGCGCCGTGCACCGCCTCATACCTCCTGAGATCGCTCTCCAGCGATTCGAAGTCACCGCCCTCCAGGGCGGGCGAGGCGAGCACCGCGAACCGCGTGACATCGGCGAGACGCTTGCTGAACAGGTCCTCGGTCCGGTCCGCCGCATACGCACTGAGCAGCGGCAGCATCAGTGCCAGCAGCAGGGCGGAGATCAGGACGCTCGACACGACGAGCAGACGACGGCGCACCGATCAGTCCTCCTCGAGGGGCGGCAACCGATAGCCGAATCCGCGTACGGTCTCGATCGTCGCCGCGTCGCCGAGCTTGGCGCGGAGGGTGGCCACGTGCACGTCGAGGGTGCGGGAGGCGCCGACCCACGCGGTGTCCCAGACCTGTTGCATCAAGGCTTCACGGGTGACCAGTCCCCCGTTGGCTCGCACGAGCATCTCGAGCAGATCGAACTCCTTGCGCGTGAGGACGACGGGCTCGCCCCCAGCCGTGACCTGGCGTGCCTCCTCGTCGAGCTCGAAGCCGAAGACGGCGGGCACCGGCTCGTGGGCGTGGTGGCCGGCCCTGCGCATGACCGCATCGATCCGAGCCATCAGCACCGCGAGGCTGTAGGGCTTCGTCACGTAGTCGTCCACGCCGGCGCCCAGGGCCGCGACGATCGAGGTCTCCTCCCGCCTGGCCGTGACGGCGATGATGGGGACGGTGCTGACCTCACGGATCGCGCGACACAGCGACAGGCCGTCCCGATCGGGCAGGCCCATGTCGAGCAGCACGAGGTCGGCCTCGGCGAAACCGGCCATGCCCGAGGCCGCATCCGAGGCGCGATCGACCTGCAGATTGCGCTTCTGGAGGGCAGGAATGAGCGCGTCCGCGATCCGGTCGTCGTCCTCGACCAGCAATATCTTCATGCCGAAACCCATCGATGTGGTGGACGCTAAGTCTGTGTAAAGTCTCGCGACCGGAACCGTGGTGTGACGTGGTTCACTCGTACGTTAGCGGCCATGTCCACCCACACCGCCAACCCGGCTCCAGGCCCCGACGTCGACCGGCTCGTCGCGGAGTTCGACGAGGAACGCCCCGCACGCCAGCTCCATCGGGTCACCGACCTGGCGATCAACATCTGGTGCGCCGGCGTCGCGATCTTCGTGCTCCGTCAGGTGTTCCAGCCGCTCCAGGCCGGAAGCCAGTACTACCTGGTGACCTTCCTTGGCCTGACCCTGCCCCTGATCTTCGTCTGCTACCGCTTCCGCGCCCGCAAGCCCGACCCGGACGGTCACCAGCCCGGATCGGATCGTGTGCCCCGACTCGACTGGGTCATCGCGGCGATCGCATTCTTCGTGGCGCTCTATCCCGTCCTGCCCCTTCCGCTCTCCGCGGACGGCGGCGGTGGATACGACAGCTTCCTCGACCGACAGGGATCGCTCGGCGCGTACGACGTCATCGCCGGCGGAATCCTGCTGCTCCTGGTCCTCGAGGCCACCCGGCGGACCACCGGAATCGTGCTCCCGGCGTTCTGCCTGATCTTCCTCGCCTACGGCTACTACGGGGGCGCCCTTCCCGTCGAATGGGCGATCTCGCACCGCGGCGAGGACATCGACCAGATCATCAACGCGCTCTACAACGAGGCGAGCGGCTTCTTCGGTGTGCCACTGGACGTCGCCGCGACGTACATCGTGCTGTTCACGATCTACGGGGCCGTCCTCGACAAGATGGGCGCGGGCCGATTCTTCGTCCAGTTCAGCTTCTCGTTGTTCGGCAAGTCCAAGACCGCCCCGGGCCGGACAGTCGCCACGTCGGGCTTCCTGCTCGGCACGGTCTCGGGCTCCGGCACGGCCACCGCGGTGACGCTGGGCTCCTTCGCCTGGCCGATCCTCAAACGTGCCGGCTATCCCCGCGAGGCCGCCGGCGGCATGATCGCCGCCTCCGGCATCGGCGCGATCCTCTCGCCCCCGACGCTCGGCGCGGCGGCGTTCATCATCGCCGAGTACCTGGGCGAGTCCTATCTCAAGGTCCTCGTCTGGGCGATCGTGCCGACGCTGCTCTACTACCTCGGCATCTTCCTCGCCGTCGAGATCGATGCCCGCCGCTTCGGGGCCAAGCACGTCGAGCTGACCGTGGGGAGCCCGTGGCGGCTGCTCGCCCGCTCCGGCTATCACTTCCTCAGCCTCGGCGTCATCGTGCTGTTCCTCGCCCTCGAGATCCCGCCGTTCCGCGCCGTCGTCTATGCCACCGCGGTTGCTGCGCTCTTCGGTCTCGCGGAGGCGGTCATCTCCCGGCGAGCCATCCAGACCGGGATCGACGAGGCACCCGACGACCTGCCGCAGATGCCGATGGCCGCATCCCTCCGCGACTTCGGCCAGCGCGTGTTCATGGCGCTGTCGACCGGCATCCGGTCCGCGCTCCCGGTCGTCGCCGTGTGTGCCGCGGCCGGCGCGATCACGTCCACGATCGCCAAGACCGGTCTCGGCCAGGTGCTTTCCGACCTGCTGGTCACGGCCGCCAAGGCACTCGCCCCGACCGAGGGGGCCGTCATCGTCCTGACCGCGATCTTCGCCGCGATCGCGATCCTGGTCCTCGGACTGGCCGTGCCGGTCACGGCGTCGTTCATCCTCAGCTGGGTCATCATCGGCCCGGCCCTGATCGGACTGGGGGCTGAGCCGCCCGTCGTCGCGATGTTCATCTTCTACTACGCGGTGCTCTCGGAGGTCTCGCCGCCGACTGCTCTCGCGGCCGTCGCCTCGGCCGCCATCACCGGCGGCAGGATCATCCCGACCATG
>NZ_JAKFCB010000082.1:0-1518 GCF_036676885.1 Aeromicrobium sp. | reverse complement strand
CTCCTCGATGCCGCGGCTCTGCAGGTAGAACAGGTGCTCGTCGTCGAAGCGGCCGGTCGTGGACGCGTGACCCGCGCCCTCGATGTCACCGGTCTCGATCTCGAGGTTCGGCACCGAGTCGGCCGTGGCGCCGTCGGTCAGCACGAGGTTGTCGTTGCTCTCGTACGTCAGGATGCCCTGGGCTTCCTTGCGGATCAGGACATTGCCGATCCAGACGGTGTGAGCGTCCTTGCCCTGCAGCGCGCCCTTGTAACCGACGTTGCTCTTGGTGCGCGGCGCCGTGTGGTCGACGAACAGCCGGTGCTCGATGTGCTGGCCGGCGTCGGCGAAGTAGACGCCGAGCATCTCGACGCTGCCGCCGGTGCCGATGTAGTCCGCCGAGGTGCTCGCGCGTACGACATCGCCGCCGAGCGAGACCGCGATGTGGCGGAACTCGGCGTCGCGGCCGACCCGGGCGTGCTGGGTGACGACGTGGACGCTGTCGTCGTTCCAGTCCTGGATCGTCACGAACGTCAGCTGGGCGCCGTCCTCGAGGACGACCTCGATGTTCTCGGCCCAGGTCGCCGAGCCGTCGTAGTCGACGACGACGACGGCCTTGGAGAACTGGCCGGCGCGTACGAGCAGGTGTCCCGCCGCGGCCTTGTCGAGGCTCTCGCCGTGCAGGCGGATCGTGGTGGGCTCGTCGATGACGGCGTTGGCCGGGATCGTCACCTCGAAGACCGAGCGAGCGGCCTCCCAGGCGCGAGCCGACACGCGGTCGACGGGCACGTAGCCCGAAGCGCCGCGTGCGGAGTCCTCGACCGGTACGGAGACCGCCGTGACGCCCTCAGCGGCGTCGACCTCGACCTTGAAGTCCTCGCCGTCGAGCGGAGTGTCCTGGTGCAGGCCACGGAGGCGCTTGAGCGGGGTGAATCGCCAGATCTCCTCGAAGCCCGTCGGGACCGCGTGGTCCTCGACGACGAACGACCCCTCAGGGTGCAGGTGAGATTCAACCTTGCTGAGTTCCAGGGCTCCTCCGAGACCGGTCTTGTCAGCTTGGGTTGTCGTTGTGGCGGTCAACCGACAGCCCCTTCCATTTGCAGTTCGATCAGGCGGTTGAGCTCGAGGGCGTACTCCATCGGCAGCTCACGCGCGATCGGCTCGACGAAGCCGCGGACGATCATCGCCATGGCCTCGTCCTCCTCCATGCCGCGTGACATGAAGTAGAAGAGCTGGTCGTCGCTGAGCTTGGAGACCGTGGCCTCGTGGCCGAGCGTCACGTCGTCCTCGCGGACGTCGACGTACGGGTAGGTGTCGGAGCGGCTGATCTGGTCGACCAGCAGCGCGTCGCACTTGACCGTGCTGGCCGAGCCCTCGGCGCCCTCGAGCACCTGCAGGAGGCCACGGTAGGACGTGCGTCCACCGCCACGGGCGACCGACTTGCTCAGGATCGAGCTCGACGTGTTGGGCGCGGCGTGGACCATCTTGGCGCCGGCGTCCTGGTGCTGGCCCTCGCCGGCGAAGGCGATCGACAGCGTC
>NZ_JAKFCB010000081.1:0-7329 GCF_036676885.1 Aeromicrobium sp. | reverse complement strand
CGCTGACATGGTCAAGCCTGGTGCGGCGTTGCTGGATGTGGGGGTGAGCCGTGATGAGGACGGCATCGTGGGTGATGTGGACCCCAAGGCGTACGAGGTCGCGGGTTGGATCTCGCCCAATCCGGGTGGGGTGGGGCCGATGACCCGCGCGATGCTGCTGGCCAACGTCGTCGAGACCGCCGAACGGCAGAGCCTGTGATCGGTCCCCGGAGTCGCGGCTCCCAGCTCTACCTGCTGCACCTGCTGGCGGTGCTCGCCGGCCTCGTGATCGTCGTCGTCGGCCCGTGGCGCACCGGGGTCATCGTGATCGGCGGGGCCTTCGTGGTCGGCGCGCTGGCCCGCGTCGTCGTCCCGATCGACCACACCGGCATGATGCGAGTCCGCGGCAAGGCGTTCGACGTCTTCTGGATGTCGACGCTCGGTGTCGCGCTCGTGGTGCTCGCCATCGTCATCCCGGGCCAGCCCGGCTGAAGGACAAGGGTCTCGATACGAGCGAAGCGAAGGGGCACGTGATGCCCCTTCGCTTCGCTCCCGGCCTCGTTCCTCGGCCTAGGGGCCGAGGCGGCGCTCAGATGAGGCCGAGCTCCTTGACCGCGTCGCGCTCCTCGATCAGCTCGGCGGCGGTCGCGTCCATGCGGCCGCGCGAGAACTCGTCGATCTCCAGGCCCTGGACGATCTCCCACTCGCCGTCCTTGGTCGTGACGGGGAACGAGTAGATCAGGCCCTCGGGTACGTCGTACGAGCCGTCGGACACGACGGCCATCGACGCCCAGTCACCCTCGGGCGTGCCGTGCAGCCAGTCGCGGGCAGCGTCGATCGTTGCCGATGCGGCGGAGGCCGCGGACGAGGAGCCACGCGCTTCGATGATCGCGGCGCCGCGCTTGGCGACGGTCGGGATGAAGTCGTTCTCGATCCAGGCCTGGTCGTTGACCGTCTCGGCGGCGTTCTTGCCGGCGATCTCGGCGTGGAAGATGTCGGGGTACTGCGTCGCCGAGTGGTTGCCCCAGATCGTCATCTTCTTGATGTCGGTGACGGAGGCGCCGGTCTTGGCCGCGAGCTGCGAGATCGCCCGGTTGTGGTCGAGGCGGGTCAGGGCGCTGAAGCGCTCCCGGGGGATGTCAGGAGCGTTGGACATCGCGATCAGCGCGTTGGTGTTGGCCGGGTTGCCCGTGACACCGATACGTACGTCATCGGCGGCGACGGCGTTGAGTGCCTTGCCCTGCGCGGTGAAGATCGCGCCGTTGGCCTCCAGCAGGTCGCCGCGCTCCATGCCCGGGCCACGGGGGCGGGCACCGACGAGCAGGGCGAGGTTGACGCCGTCGAAGATCTTCTCGGCGTCGTCACCGATCTCGACACCGGCGAGGGTCGGGAACGCGCAGTCGTCGAGCTCCATCACGACGCCCTCGAGGGCCTTGAGGGCCGGCGTGATCTCGAGCAGCTGGAGCTGGATCGGGGTGTCGGGGCCGAGCAGGGATCCGCTGGCGAGGCGGAAGAGGAGGCTGTAGCCGATCTGGCCGGCGGCGCCGGTGACGGCGACCTTGACGGGGGTATTGCTCACGAGAGGTGCTCCTTGAGGCTGGGGTTCCTTTCGAAACTAGCGCACACTCGCCCGACGCGATCCACCCGACCCCGCGTTCACAAGACGTTCACCGGGTTAATCTTGAATGATTCCAGAAAAGGTGATTGCATGACGTCATGCCCACACTCGAGGACCCCGTCGCGCAGCTGCGCGATGCCGGTCTGCGCGTGACGCGACCGCGGCTCGCGGTCATCGAGGCCCTCGGTCGGCAGCCGCACGCCGACGCCGACACGATCGCCGAAGCGGCCAGAGACGAGCTCGGCACCGTCTCGACCCAGGCGATCTACGACGTCCTCAAGGCGTTCACGGCCGTCGGTCTCGTACGCCGCATCGAACCGGCCGGCTCGCCGGCACGCTTCGAGCTGCGCGTCGGCGACAACCATCACCACGTCGTGTGCCGCTCCTGCGGCGTGATCGCCGACGTCGATTGCGCTCACGGCAGCGCACCGTGCCTGACCGCATCGAACGACCACGGCTTCTCGATCGACGAGGCCGAGGTGACGTACTGGGGCATCTGCCCCGACTGCGCCGCCACCACTGCTCTTGAACCATCCATCTGATCCGGGAGGAACCCATGCCTGACAACCACGACCACAACGCCGTCGTCGGCGACATGAACGACGAGGAGAACGAGGGCCAAGGCAAGTGCCCCGTCTCCCACGGCGGGCGTGTCCACCCGACTGAGGGATCGGCCAACCAGGAGTGGTGGCCCAACCAGCTCAATCTCAAGATCCTGCGCAAGCACACCGACGTCGCCAACCCGATGGACGACGACTTCGACTATGCCGAGGCGTTCAACAACCTCGACCTCGACGCCCTGCGCAGCGACCTCGCGGCACTCATGACCGACTCGCAGGACTGGTGGCCGGCCGACTTCGGTCACTACGGGCCGTTCTTCATCCGCATGGCGTGGCACAGCGCGGGCACCTACCGCATCAGGGACGGTCGCGGCGGCGCCGGAGCCGGCATGCAGCGCTTCGCCCCGCTCAACAGCTGGCCCGACAACGGCAACCTCGACAAGGCGCGCCGTCTGCTGTGGCCGATCAAGAAGAAGTACGGCGCCGCGATCTCGTGGGCCGACCTCATGATCCTGACCGGCAACGTCGCGCTCGAGACCATGGGCTTCAAGACGTTCGGCTTCGCCGGTGGTCGTCCCGATGTCTGGGAGCCCGACGAGGACGTCTACTGGGGCCCCGAGGACGAGTGGCTCGGCGGTGACGAGGGTGGCAAGCAGCGTTACACCGGCGACCGTGAGCTCGAGAGCCCGCTCGCTGCGGTGCAGATGGGCCTGATCTACGTCAACCCCGAAGGCCCCGAAGGCGTCCCGGACCCGCTCGGCTCCGCCCGGGACATCCGCGAGACGTTCGGCCGGATGGCCATGAACGACGAGGAGACCGTCGCGCTGATCGCCGGCGGCCACACGTTCGGCAAGGCGCACGGCGCGGGAGATCCTGACCAGTACGTCGGTCCCGAGCCCGAGGCCGCACCGATCGAGGAGCAGGGACTCGGCTGGAAGCAGTCGCTGGGCACCGGCAAGGGACGCGACGTCATCACCAGTGGTCTCGAGGTCACCTGGACGGCCACGCCGACGACGTGGGACAACTCGTTCTTCGAGACCCTGTTCGCCCACGAGTGGGAGCTGACCAAGAGCCCCGCGGGTGCCCACCAGTGGCAGCCCAAGGGCGGCGCGGCGGCCAACACCGTGCCTGACCCGCAGGACGGCACGCTGTCGCGTCCGCCGACGATGCTCACGTCGGACCTCGCACTGCGGTTCGACCCGATCTATGAGCCGATCTCACGTCGCTTCCTCGAGAACCCGGACGAGCTCGCGGATGCGTTCGCCCGCGCCTGGTACAAGCTGACGCACCGTGACATGGGACCGATCCAGCGCTACCTCGGCCCGTTGGTGCCGCAGGAAGAGCTGCTGTGGCAGGACCCCCTCCCCGCTGCGACGGGCGAAGCGATCACGGCGGGTGACATCGCCTACCTCAAGGGGCAGCTCATCGCCTCGGGGCTGACGATCTCGCAGCTCGTCTCCACAGCCTGGGCGTCGGCCTCGTCGTTCCGCATCAGTGACAAGCGCGGCGGAGCCAACGGTGCGCGCATCCGGCTCGAGCCACAGAACGGCTGGGAGGTCAACAACCCCGACCAGCTGGCAATCGTGCTGCGCACCCTCGAGGGCGTCCAGCAGGAGTTCAACGCCGGCAACAAGCACGTCTCGCTGGCCGACGTCATCGTGCTGGGCGGCGTGGCAGCGATCGAGCAGGCCGCCAAGGATGCGGGCCACGACATCCAGGTCCCGTTCACCCCCGGACGCACCGATGCCACCCAGGAGCAGACAGACATCGAGTCGTTCGCTGCGCTCGAGCCGGTCGCCGACGGGTTCCGCAACTACTACGGCAAGGGCAACCGGCTGCCGGCGGAGTACCTGCTGATCGACCGGGCGAACCTGCTCAACCTGAGTGCGCCGGAGCTGACCGTGCTCATCGGTGGCCTGCGCGTGCTCGGCGCGAACTACGACGGGTCCAGCCTGGGTGTCTTCACCGACCGGCCTGGCACCCTGACGAATGACTTCTTCGTCAACCTGCTCGAGCTCGGCACGACCTGGACGCCAGCAGCTGCCGACTCGTCGACGTACGAGGCGCGCGATGCATCGGGCGCGGTCACGTGGACCGGCACCCGGGCCGACCTGGTCTTCGGCTCGAACTCCGAGCTGCGCGCGATCGCCGAGGTCTACGCGAGCGACGATGCCCAGGGCAAGTTCGTGCACGACTTCGTCGCGGCGTGGTCCAAGGTCATGGACCTCGATCGCTACGACGTCGCCTGAGACGTGCGAGCTGAGGGCCCCGGACGCCATGTCCGGGGCCCTCTCCCGTTCAATGCGGGCCGACGTGCCAAACGCGTCCGCCGAGCGCGATGACCCAACGGGGTTGGCCCGGCCGACGGTCGCGGGCAAACCGGGCGTGCCCGCGATAGACGCGCTCGATGGCCCGAACCGACGCCAGGGGCTCGGGAAGCGCCGCGGTGTCCTCCGCGAGGAAGTCGACGACATCATCGTGCGGGCAGCCACGCCGTGGGTGGCCGGCGGCCCAGTCATCGAACCGTGCGGCCAAGTCCGGGATCGTCCGCAGCGCCGGCACTGCGTCGATCGCCTCGCTGCGGCGCTTGGTCCGCAAGACCCGGGTCGTCATGGCAGCGGATCTCGCATCGAAGCCGTCGGGCACCTCGCCGCGCAGCAGCGCCTGGAGCACCTGCTCCTGACGCCGTGCGACGTCCTGGCGGCTCATGTCGGCACCCGGGCACTGTCGACGGCACGACGTACGCGCATCAGCTCCGACCGCACGACCTCAGGATCGACGTCGGAGTCACGCTCGAGCAGGACCGGCGGGCCGGCCGGACCGAGCATTTCGACCACGTGCGCCAGTAGATCGAGGACATCGTCGGTCATGTCGTGCGCGTGGGTGTCCCAGTAGACGCCCTCGGAGTCGGTGAACCCACCCGCGACGTGGATGTACGCCACGTGGTCCAGCGGCATCCGCTCGAGCTGCTCGCGCGGGTCGCCGCCGAGCGCCGTGCTCGTCGCATGCAGGTTGGCAACGTCCAGCAGGAAGAAGCAGCCGGTTGCCTCCGTGAGCGCGGTCAGGAACTCCGGCTCGTCCATCGTGGTCTCGGGCCACGCCAAGGTCGCGGCGATGTTCTCGACCGCCAGCGGGACCGGCAGGCGGGCCTGCGTCGCTCGTACGTTGTCGACGAGGACGGCGAGGGAGTCCGCCGTTCGCGCCGCCGGAACGAGGTGGCCGGCCTCCAGGACGTCGGCGTGGAGGGGATCGGTGCCAGCAGGCGCCTCACCGCCGCGTACGAATGCCACGTGCTCACTGACGAGTGGCGCCCCGAGTGCGACGGCCAGCTCGCCGAGCCGCGCGACCCGATCCGGGGCTGGGCACTGCGCCCCGGCCAGCCCGAGGGTCACGCCGTGGGGTACGACCGTGAGTCCGGCCTCGCGAGCAGCCACCAGCGACGCGGGCAGTCGCTTCGGCGAGACGTTCTCGGCGACCACCTCGCTGAACCGCATGCCGGTCCGGGCCTGCGCGAGGATCTCGTCAGCGATGGCCGGGCGCCAGCCTGCGCCCACGCCCAGGGCCGCAACCGGCGAGCGGGACATCAGCCACCACCTCCACCGCCGCAGCCACCACCTCCACCGCACCCGCTGCTGCCACCGCAGGAGCTGCTGCTGCAGCCGGAGTGCCCTCCGCCGCCGTGGCCGGACGATCCGCCGTCGCCGCCACCACTGGCTCCGAAGTAGCCGCCAGCGCCTGAGGATCCGTAGCGGCCGGTACGGCGCCCGCGACTCGACGAGTTTGACCTGCCGTGTGGGTAGTCGGTGATGAAGATGACGAGACACAGGGCCGCGACCGTGAAAAGGATGATGAAGAAGACCGTCATGAGGACCTCCCGGTGATGTGTTCCGGAGTCCGTCGCCGTTGACGGGCGTGGGAGATGGATCGTCTCAGACAATCCGTCTCAAGGGAATAGCTCGGTCAGTCGGTGTCGTCGCCGACGATCATGGCGTGGGTGACGCCGGCGATCGCCGCACCGATGATCGGCGCGAGGATGAAGACCCATACCTGCTGCAACGCGTCGCCGCCGCCGAACCAGGCAACGCCGAGTGATCGCGCCGGGTTCACCGAGGTGTTGCTGACCGGGATGCTGATCAGGTGGATCAGGGTCAGCGCCAGGCCGATCGTCAGGCCCGCGAAGCCCACCGCCGCGCGCTTGGCCGTCGCGCCGAAGATCACGTAGAGGAAGAACGCGGTCAGCACGATCTCGGTGATGATGACGGCCAGCAGGCTGTAGCCGCCTGGGGAGCGATCGCCGTAGCCGTTCGTGGCGAATCCGCTGGCGACCCGGTCGAAGCCGTCCGTGCCCGAGGCAATCGCGAGCAGCACGGCACCGGCGACCGTGGCGCCGACGACTTGTGCGGCGACGTAGCCGGGCGCATCCTTCCAGTCGAACCGCTTCGCGGTCGCGAGGCCGACCGTCACGGCCGGGTTGAAGTGCCCTCCGGAGATCGGTCCGAACGCGTACGCGGCGGTCAGGACGGTGAGGCCGAAGGCCAGCGCGATGCCGAGCGTGCCGACTCCACGGCCCGCGAGCACTGCCGTGCCGCAGCCGCCGAGGACCAGCCAGAACGTGCCGAGCGCCTCGGCGCCGAGCTTGTGGGATGTCGTGGGTGCTGCCATCGTGGGCCTCCTGGAGACAATGTGTGACCTCTCTCACAGGGTAGGGCTCCGGTCGTCGTCGCTGGGGGACGCTGGGAGCGTCAGTGTCGGTGAGATATCTTGATGTCAAACAATCTTTGATCCACACGTAGGAGTCGTCGCACTCATGGCCAAGATCATCTACACCCACACCGACGAGGCGCCCTTGCTGGCCACCTACTCGTTCCTCCCCGTCATCGAGGCGTATGCCTCGACTGCCGGCGTCGAGGTCGAGACCCGTGACATCTCGCTCGCGGGCCGCATCATCGCCCTGTTCGGCGATCGGCTGACCCCGGAGCAGCAGGTCGGCGACGCCCTCGCCGAGCTCGGCGCCCTCGCCAAGACCCCCGAGGCCAACATCATCAAGCTGCCCAACATCAGCGCCTCGATCCCGCAGCTCAAGGCCGCGATCGCCGAGCTGCAGAGCCAGGGTTACGCCCTGCCGGACTACCCCGACGACCCGCAGACCGACGAGGACAAGGACGTCCGCGC
>NZ_JAKFCB010000080.1:0-17362 GCF_036676885.1 Aeromicrobium sp. | reverse complement strand
CGCCCCACGAGCGACTGCGCGGTGACGAAGTCGCCGGCGAGCGCACGGGCGGCGACGGCCGCATTGCGACCCGCGACGACGACACTGACAAGGCCGCCGGGGCGCAGCACCGTGGCAATCGTCGAGAGCGCCTGGCCCGGGTCGTCGACGTGCTCGATGACGTCGTGGCAGATGACGAGGTCGAACGAGGACGCCGCGACGTGCTCGAGCAGATCGGCCGCATCGCCCTGGACGGCGTTGACGCTCTCGCTGAGGCCGGCCTCGACCCCGCGACGGTGCAACGAGGCCAGCGCATCGGGACTCGGGTCGACGACCGTGACGTGGTGCCCCAGGGCGGCGAGGCGAACGGCGTCACTGCCCGTGCCTCCGCCGAGGTCGAGCACGTCGAGCGCGTCGCCGGAGCCCGCGACGTCGACGGCATCCACGACGGACTGCCACATCAACTCGGTGCGGACCGGACCCATGACGGACACTGTGCCACAGCGTGGATCGCGGTTTCCGATAGCGTCCGGGCATGGAGTCCCTGACGGCCCTCGTGTTCTCCAGCGGGTGGGCCAGCGGCATCAACGCGTACGCCACGGTCGCGGTGCTCGGCCTGGTCGACCGCCTGGACGACAGCGCTGCGATTCCGGACACCCTCGGGCGTACGGACGTGCTGGTGATCTCGCTCGTGATGTTCGCGATCGAGTTCGTCGTCGACAAGATCCCGGTCGCCGACTCGATGTGGGACGCCGTGTCGACGGTCGTACGCCCGACGGTCGGCGCGTTCGTCGCCTACCAGTTCGCGGGCGACTCGAGCGGCCTCGACCAGGCCCTGCTGACGGCACTCGGCGGCGGGACGGCCCTCACGTCGCACGGCATCAAGTCGGGCCTGCGGCTCGCCGTCAACACCTCCCCCGAGCCGTTCAGCAACAGCATCGTCAGCACCGCCGAGGACGTCAGCGTCATCACGGTCGTCGCGCTCGCGGTCTCCCACCCCTGGATCGCGCTCGGCATCTCCGCGTCCCTGCTGGTCGTGGGCGCCGTCGTGGTCATCCTGCTGTGGCGCGTCATCCGCAAGGCGTGGCGCAGGCGGCGTCGCCTCACCGCGTAGTCTGCGCGCATGGCGAACGTCGTGGTCGTGGGTGGCGGCTTCGCCGGGATGTCGGCCGCGGCTCGCCTGGCCAAGCTGCGCCACCACGTGACGCTCCTCGAGAGCGGTCAACGGCTGGGCGGACGGCTCAACGGCGTCACGATCGACGGGCGCACGTGGCAGACCGAGCTCGACACCGTGACGCTGCCGGGCGTGTTCCGCGACCTGTTCCGCAAGTCCGGCCGCCCCTTGGAGCGCATCCTGGACTTCACCAAGACCGAGGGCCGGCGCCACGTCTTCAAGGACAAGTCAGTCCTCGACCTCCCGCTCGGCAATCGTGGCGACCAGCACGAAGCGCTGATGGAGGCGTTCGGCGAGGACGAGTGGTCGCCGTGGGTCGACTCGTTCGCGGAGCCGTGGGACGTCATCCGCCGCATGGCGCTCGACCAGGTCTTCCCCGGCCGGCCTGCGGTCGATCGCGCGGTCCGCAAGGTGCTGCGTCCGCGCCGCAGTCTCGCGACCCTTGCCGAGAAGGACCTCGACGACGACCGCCTCCGCAAGCTCGTTCTCAACCCCGTGCGGCTCGCGGGCCAGGACCGCAACGTCACCCCGGGGTTCGTCGCGGTCGGCCACTACGTCGAGCGGTCGTTCGGTCGCTGGCGTTTCGCCGGCGGGCTGCCCGCACTCGCCGCCGCGCTCGAGACCAGGCTCGCCGAGCGCGGCGTCACGATCGAGCTCGGCGAGTCAGCACACGAGCTGGTCCTCGAGGACGGGCAGGTGCGCAAGGTCGTGACCTCGCGGCGTGCCGTGCCGTCCGACATCGTCGTGTGGTGCGCACCGGCGTGGCCCGCTCCCCTGCCACGTCGCGACCTGATGCCGGTCATACCGGCGTCGAGGACCTTGGTCACCCTGTCGTCCGAAGCGCCGTCCATGCCCGACGAGATCCTCGTGCACGCCAACCCGCCGATCCGGATGTGGTCGGGCGGCGACGGCCTGTGGACGATCGAGCACCGCAGTGGCGAGGACCCGCTGCGAGCGCTCGTACGCTTCGGGATCGACGTCCGGCCGTACGTCGAGCAGCAGGTCGACCTCAACCCCAGCGACCTCGTCGGGCTCGGACACTGGGGCTGGACGTGGCGCGGCTGGACCAGCGCTCTCGACCTGCCCGGGGTCGCGCCGACAGGCGGCATCTACTTCGCCGGAGCGCACGCGCATCCCGGTGCGACGCTCGAGGGCATCGGCATGGCGACCGCCGCGATCGCCGAGGCCATCGGTCCAGCGCCTCGTTAGAGGAGGCCGTCGGCGCGCAGCGCCTCGAAGATCTCCCTGGTCGCCTTCGAACGGTTGAGCGTGATGAAGTGCAGGCCCGGGGCGCCCCCGGCCAGCAGCTCACGGCACAGCTGGGTGGCCAGCTCGATGCCCTTGGCGCGTACGGCGGCCTTGTCGTCCTGGATCGGCTCGACCTGGTCGAGCACCTCACGAGGCAGCTCGGCGCCCGACAGCTCGGCCATGCGGGCGACCTGGGCGAAGTTGAGGATCGGCATGATGCCCGGGACGATCGGGATGTCGCAGCCCTTGGCGCGTACGCGCTCCACGAGGTCGAAGTAGTCCGACGGCCGGAAGAACAGCTGCGTGATCGCGTACTCGGCGCCGGCGTCGGCCTTGTCGACCAGCACCTGGGCATCGTCGTCGAGGCTCGCCGCATCGGGGTGGCCCTCGGGGAACGCCGCAACGCCGATGCGGAACCCGCCGAGGCTCGTCGCGAGCTCGACGAGGTCGATCGCGTGGTTCATGCCGTCGGGGTGCGGCTCCCAGAGCGCGCGCGGCCCGCCCTTGGGGTCGCCGCGGAGCGCCAGCACGTTGTCGACGCCGGCCGCGGCGTACTGCTTGAGCACGGATTCGATCTCGCCACGGGTCTGGGCGACGAGGGTCAGGTGGCCGACGGGGCGCATGCGGGTCTGCTCGGCGATGCGCGCGGTGATGCGGACCGTACGCTCCTGGCTCGTGCCACCGGCGCCGTACGTCACGGAGACGAACGTCGGCTCGAGCGGCTCGAGGTCGGCGATGGTCTGCCAAAGCACGGCTTCGCCCTCGTCGTCCTTGGGCGGGAAGAACTCGAACGAGTAGCTCGGCGACGGCCCTCGGATGGCGTCGACGAGGGACTGTTCCTGGAGTGGCATGCCACAACGGTATCGTCCGAGCTGTGAATCCACGTGCCGATCATCCCGAATTCCGGACGCGGATTGATCACACCCTGGAGTCCTTCGTCGCAGGACAGCGCGAGCTGCTCTCCGAGCTCGGCCCGGATCTCGAGGGCCTCGCCGACGCCGCCATCGGGTTCGTCGCCGGTGGCAAGCGCCTGCGACCCCAGTTCTGCTACGCCGGGTGGCTCGTCGCCGGCGGCGATCCTGACGAACCCGGCATCGTCACGGCGGCCGCGGCGCTGGAGTGGCTGCAAGCCAGCGCGCTCGTGCACGACGACCTCATGGACGGCTCCGACACCCGGCGCGGCCGGCCGAGTGTGCACCGCGCCTTCGAGGGGCTGCACCGTGCGGAGTCCCGCCACGGCGACCCGGTCGGCTTCGGTACGTCCGCCGCGGTCCTGCTCGGTGACCTGCTGCTGTCGTGGTGTGACGAGCTGTTTCGGAGCAACGGCCTCCCGCACACCGACAAGGCATTCGGCTTTCTCGACCTGTGCAAGACCGAGGTCGTCGCCGGCCAGTTCCTCGACGTCGCCGGGCAGACCCGCGAATCACTCTCGGTCGCCGAGGCCATGACGGTCGTGCGCTACAAGTCCGCCAAGTACACCGTCGAGCGGCCGCTCCACATCGGCGCGGCCCTGGCCGGCGCCGATCCCGACCTGATCGCCGCGCTGACCGACGTCGCACTCCCCCTCGGCGAAGCGTTCCAGCTGCGCGACGACGTGCTCGGGGTCTTCGGCGACCCCGACCTGACCGGCAAGCCGGCCGGCGACGACCTCCGCGAGGGCAAGCGGACGGTGCTCGTGGCCCGGACCGCGGAGCTCACCGACGACGCCGGGCGCGAGCTGCTCCGCACCTCGCTCGGTACGTCCGACGGCGTCGAGGCCGTGCGCGACCTCATCCGTACGTCCGGCGCGCTCGCCGCCGTCGAGGAGGACATCGCCCGGCTCGAGGCCTCGGCAGACGAGGCGATCGACCGCCTCGGCCCAGGGGCACGCGACGTGCTGGGTCCGCTGGCGCTCACAGCAACCCGTCGAACTCGCTGACGTCGAGGCCGTCCCGCACGATCACGACGAGCGCTGTCGCCTGCTCCGATGCGTCGCGGAGCAGGTCGACGACGGCGCTGGTCCGGACCGGGTCGATGTCCCCCAGCTCGTGCAGGCCATCCCAGACGATCAGCGTCGGCCGCTGCGCCAGGTCGCCGAGGACGTCGAACAAGGCGTCGAGATTGCGCCCGAACCACTCCGGGAGCTCCCAGGCGGTCGCGACCTCGTCGTAGAACCCCTCGAACGACGTCACCTGCCGGGTGTCGAGGGCTAGCGCCTGCCAACCCGCCGCCCGGGCCTCGCCGACCAGGTCGCGATCGGCACGACCGCGCCAGCTGAACAGGCCGGGCGACACGAGCCCGGCGAGAACCGAGTCGAAGGTCGCGGTCATCGGGGCTCCTTCAGTCGTACGAATGAGCGGTAGTGGTCGGGCGTGTAGTAGAGCTCGCCGCCCTGTCCCGCGACGAGGCGGCGCGCGCCACGATCGGACTCGCCGGGAGTCGGGACGGTGTACTCGCGCCAGTAGCCGTGCTCGTGCTGCGGCAGCAGGCCCTCGCGGTTGCTGAACACGGCGCCGTCGCGGGCGTATGGGAACGGTCCGTCCGACTGGATCAGGGCGATGGTCTCGGCGACCTCGGGCGGGAGCTCCTGACCGGAAGGGGCCGTCTGCGTCTGCGTGGTCGGCGGGCCGCCGGCCTTGTCCTGGCCCGCCAGATCACGGCCGCCGATGACGACCAGCGCGACGCCCACGAGGAGCAGCAGGAGGATCCACGCGCCGCGTCGCATGCCCTCATCGTCCCCCATACAGGAGTGGCGAACGTCACGACAGGACCGTGACACGCCCACCGTCACGTTCTTCATGTGGAAGAGTCTCTAGAATCAGTGGACGGGTCGGGGGATCCAGAACTCGAGGGAGAGCGGCGTGACAGTGACGGGTGACGAGGCCCTGGTCGGGCGCGTCCTCAACGACCGCTACCTGATCGGCGATCGCATTGCGCGCGGCGGCATGGCCAGCGTGTTTCGTGCTGTCGACCGCCGACTCGACCGCGAGGTCGCGATCAAGGTCATGCATCACGGCCTCGGCGACGACCAGCAGTTCACTGCCAGGTTCGTCCGCGAGGCCAAGTCCGCCGCCAAGCTCAACCACCGCAACGTGGTGTCGGTGTTCGACCAGGGCCGCGACGGCGATGTCACCTACCTCGTCATGGAGTACGTCCCCGGGCACACCCTGCGTGACATCATGCGCGAAGAGGCGCCGATGCCGGCCTATCGCGCTCTCGAGCTGCTCGAGCAGGTTCTCGTCGCATTGTCGGCCGCCCACGCAGCCAAGATCATCCACCGCGACGTCAAGCCCGAGAACGTCCTCATCACCCCCGACGGAGACGTCAAGGTTGCCGACTTCGGCCTGGCCCGAGCGGTCAGCGCCGCCACGACCGCGACCGGTGGGACGCTGATCGGCACGGTCTCCTACCTCGCGCCCGAGATCGTCACCAACGACGGCGCCGACGCCCGCTCCGACATCTACGCGTGCGGCGCGATGCTCTACGAGATGCTCACCGGGCTCAAGCCCCATGCCGGCGAGTCACCCATCCAGGTCGCCTACAAGCACGTGCACGAGGACATCGGCGCACCATCGGCGGTCCAGCCCGGGGTCCCGGCGTACGTCGACGCGCTCGTGGCGCGGGCGACCGTACGCGATCGTGACCAGCGGTCCACCGATGCCCGGGTCATGCTGCAGCAGGTCCGGTCCGTGCAGCGAGCCCTCGACGCCGGGCTGACCGACGATCCTGACCTGGTCGCAGACCTGCTGCCGGGAGCGCGTGCCACCGACGACGACGAGACCCCCACGGTCGCGGTCCCCAGGCGCACACCCCTGACCACGCCCTCCTCGGCGTCCGAGTCGGAGCCGACCGAGACGGTCCACGCCAACGAGACCACGATGCAGTGGTCGAACGGCCTGGCTCCCCTGGCCCCGGTGGACCGGGCCACACGTACGGGCCTCGACACCCCACCGGAGCTCCCCGAGACAGCGGAGCGCCCTGCGGGCCTGCATCCGATGATGTCGCCGGAGGACTATGCCAAGGCCCGCGCGGGCGAGCAGAAGTCTCACCGCGGCCGCAACCTCCTGGTCCTCGCGATCCTGCTGGCTCTGCTGGTCTTCGCGATCGGCTACTGGTTCAGCGTCGGTCGCTACGACGACACGCCCCTGCTGGAGGGCAGCGCCGTGGCCGTCGCCAGGACGAACGCCGAGAAGAACGGGTTCGAGCTCAAGGTCAGCAAGGAAGCGTTCTCGGAGAGCCGCCCGGCGGGCACGGTGATCGACACCAACCCCGAGCCCGGCCAGAAGATCCTGCCTGGCAGCACGATCGAGGCGGTCGTCTCCAAGGGACCAGATCGCGTGCACGTCCCCGCGAAGCTCAAGGGCATGACCGTCGCTGCCGCCACGGCGGCACTCAAGGATGTCGACCTCGTGGTGGGTGACACCAAGAAGGTCTTCGACGAGAAGGTCGACAAGGGCCGCGTGGTGGGCGTCACCAACTACACGGTGGCCGACGATCTCAAGCGCGGCACAGAGGTCGTCCTCGGGATCAGCAAGGGCCCCCGGCCGATCGACGTCGTGGACTTCCGCGGCAAGCCGTACACCGAGGCGAAGGCCGCGCTGGAGAAGGCCGGCTTCGACGTGAAGGCCAGCGAGGTCTTCAGTGCGGACGTCGCCAAGGGCAACGTCGTGACCCAGAATCCGAACAAGGGCACGAGCACCAAGGGCGAGACGATCACGCTGACGGTGTCCAAGGGACCCGAGATGGTCGTGGTGCCCGACATGGTCGGCCACACGCGGCCGTACGCGGTCAGGATGCTCGAGCGGGCGGGCTTCAAGGTGACCGCCTTCGGTGCCGGCGACTTCACGGTCAAGGCGCAGACGCCGCCTGGCGGATCGAAGCGGGCCAAGGGCAGCACCGTCACCATCGTCGGCTTCTGACCCGTGCGCACCAGGCTCGCCGCGGCAGCACTTCTCGGCGTCACCGCGGTGTGGGGTTCCACGTTCTTCCTGATCAAGGACCTGCTTGATCGCGTTCCGGCGCCGGACTTCCTCGCCGTACGCTTCGCGATCGCGTTCACCGTGCTGTTCCTGCTCGCCCCCCGCGCCATCGCGCACCTCACCCCCGAGATGCGCCGCCGCAGTGCCTACGCGGGTGGCATCTACGGTGTCGCACAGATCCTGCAGACCGTGGGCCTGGGCCACACGGATGCGAGTGTTTCTGGGTTCATCACGGGCCTGTACGTCGTCGCGACCCCCGTGCTCGCCTCGCTGGCGTTCCGGCAGCGGGTCTCCCGGATCGTCTGGGTCGCGGTCGGCCTGTCGACGATCGGCCTCGCGATCCTCTCGCTGCGCGGCTTCGCCGTCGGATTCGGCGAGTCGATCACGTTCGTCTGCGCGATCCTCTACGCCGTGCACATCGTCGTTCTGTCCCGCTGGTCGTCGGCCAAGGACGCCTACGCGATGGCGACGATCCAGATGGGAGTCATCGCCGCGCTCTGCTTCGTGGCCGCTGCTCCGGGCGGTCTCACCCTGCCCGAGCGGTCCGGCGACTGGGCTGCGACGCTCTACATGGCGCTCGCCGCCGGAGCGCTGGCGATGCTGGCGCAGACGTGGGCGCAGAGCCAGCTCGACGCCTCGCGCGCAGCACTGCTCATGACGATGGAGCCGGTGTTCGCCGCGACCTTCGCCATCTGGCTCGGCGGCGAAGGCCTGGGCTGGCGGCTGCTGATCGGCGGTGCGCTCGTGCTCGCCGCGATGATCCTCGCCGAGACGTCAGGACGTAGTGAGACACGCGTACAGGTTCCCCTAGACTGACGCGATGGACCAGCCCCGTATCGCGCCCGGCGGGCTCAAGGAGCTCGGACTCGTCAACTACGGGGTCAGCGCCCTGGCCGGCCGCGTGATCGGCGGCACCAGGCCCAACATCTTCACGACGCTGGGACGGCAGCGAAAGCTGTTCCGCGGCTGGCTCTACTACAGCGGCAAGCTCATGCCGGGCGGCCGGCTTCCGCGCCGCGACAGCGAGCTCGTGATCCTGCGGATCGCGACGATCCGGGAGTGCGAGTACGAGCGCCGCCACCACGTGCGCATCGCCCGCAAGGCCGGGGTCACGCCCGCCGAGATCGACCACCTCGCCGACGAGACCTGGCCCGGGTGGACCGAGCGCGAGCGGGCATTCTTCGCGGCCGTCGACCAGTTCGTCGACGACAAGTTCATCGACGATGCGACGTGGTCGGCCCTGAGCGAGCACCTCACCGAGCCCGAGCTGATCGAGTTCCTGCTGCTGTGCGGCCAGTACGACTCGCTGGCCACGGTGCTGCTGACCCTCAAGGTGCAGCCGGAGGACTAGAGGGCCTTCAGGTAGCGCTGCGTCATCGTTCGCTGCAGGAGCCGGCCGAGCGGTCCGGCGAGCCTGGTCCGCCAGAGCGCGTGGTTGGAGAACGCCGTCACCGTCACGGTCACCTCGCCGGTCGCGGGGTCGCGCTCGACGACGAACCGCTCCTCCCCCGTCTCGGGGTGACCCGGCAGCGTCCCGTACGCGAAGCCGCGCCGATCCGGTTCGTCGACGACGTCGACCACGCGGCACGGGACCTTCTGGCCCAGGAACCGGAACGTCACGTCGGCGCCGAGCGTCGCCCGCGGTGGCCCGCTCACCCGGCGCACGCCCGACCGCTCCTGAAGCTGCCAGGTCATGAGCGCCTCGGCGGCCGCATCGAGGTCGACGACGCCGAGCCGGCGCGAGGCGCGTACGTGGTGATAGCCGGCAGGCAGCGGTTCGTGAGCCGAAGCCCCGACCTCGGAGTACGTCAGCTCAGCCACGGACCCGACCGCCCCTGACCTGACCACTCGAAGGCTCCGTCACGACGCCACGCCAGGACCAAGGCGTGACAGCAATGGAAAGCACCTCGAAGCGATCACGCAGGACCCCGCCAGCCAGAACAAAGGCGCGCCGATCAACAGAAGCAGTCATCGACCCCGGCCTCATCGCGTCGCGAGAAGACTCAAGAACGACCGGACAACATCTCGCTGACCAGGAAGGCCAGCTCGAGGCTCTGCGCGCGGTTGAGGCGCGGATCGCACAGTGTCTCGTAGCGGTGCGACAGGTCCTCGGCCGACAGCTTGGCGCCGCCGCCGACGCATTCGGTGACGTCGTCGCCGGTGAGCTCGACGTGCACGCCCCCCGGCCAGGTGCCGAGCGCGCGGTGCACCTCGAAGAAGCCGCGGACCTCGTCGATGACATCGTCGAACTCGCGGGTCTTGTATCCGTTGGAGGCCTCGAACGTGTTGCCGTGCATCGGGTCGCACACCCACGCGACCTCGATGCCCGCCGCCGTGACCTTCTCGACCAGGTTGGGCAGGCCGTCACGGATCTTGCCGGCGCCGAAGCGGGTGATGAACGTGATCTTGCCCGGAATGCGCTCGGGGTTGAGCTTCTCGTAGAGCGCGATCGCGTCGTCAGCGGTGCTGGTCGGGCCGAGCTTGACGCCGATCGGGTTGGCGATCTTGCTCATGAGCTCGACGTGCGCGCCGTCGAGCTGGCGCGTGCGCTCGCCGATCCACACGAAGTGGCTCGACACGTCGTAGGGGCGCTCGGTGCGCGAGTCGATGCGGGTCAGCGAGTGCTCGTACTCGAGGATCAGGGCCTCGTGCGAGGAGAAGAAGTCGACGGTGTGGAACTCGTCGGGGTCGACGCCGATCGCATCCATGAATGCCAGCGCGCGGTCGATCTCGGCGCCGATGCGCTCGTAGCGCTCGCCCACCGGGCTGTTCTTGACGAAGTCGGTGTTCCACGCGTGCATCTGGCGCAGGTCGGCGTAACCACCGGTCGTGAAGGCGCGCGCGAGGTTGAGCGTCGAGGCCGATGCGTTGTAGACGTCGACGAGCCGCTGCGGGTCGTGCGCACGCGACGCGGCGTTGAAGTCGAAGCCGTTGACGGCGTCGCCACGGTATGCCGGCAGGGTCACGCCGTCGCGGGTCTCGGTGTCGCTGGATCGCGGCTTGGCGTACTGACCGGCGAGCCGGCCGACCTTGACGACCGGAACGCTCGCGGCGTAGGTCAGCACGACGGCCATCGAGAGCAGGACCCGGAGCTTGTTGCGGACGTTCTCGGCGGTCACGCCCTCGAACGTCTCGGCGCAGTCTCCACCCTGCAGCAGGAAGGCTTCGCCGCGGGCGACCTCGGCGAGCCGGTCGCGCAGCGCGTCGCACTCGCCGGCAAACACCAGCGGCGGCATCTTCCGCAGTGTCTGCACCGCGGCGTCGCGGGCGGACGGATCGACATACGTGGGCTGCTGGGCAGCGCCCATCGCATGGAGGTCGTCAAGGCTGGGAATGCTCACCCAGCGATTCTACTCGGGTCCGTCGAGTGCTCGGTCCACGCCTTCACACGATGGGACGGAGAGCCAGCAACCCGCCGGTGGAGTGGCTGGGAGGAACGAGGAGCGTATCGAGACCCGGTGAGCCGAGGGGCTTGATCAGCCCGTCGGCTCACGAGGTTTCGATAAGCGGACGCCTTCGGCGTGCTTCGACTCAACCTGGCCTCGGTGCGATTCGCTGGCGCGAATCGACCTCAGCCAAACAGAACTTCGGCTTCTTCGTAGAGCTCGGGGCGTACGACCTTGAGCTCCTTGGTGCCCTCGGACAGGGGCACGCGCACGATGTCGGTGCCACGCAGGGCGACCATCGTGCCGAAGTCACCCTCGTGCACCGCCTGGATCGCGTGCAGGCCGAACCGCGTGGCGAGCCAGCGGTCGAACGCGGTGGGCGTGCCGCCGCGCTGGATGTGCCCGAGCACGACGGCCCGGGCCTCCTGGCCCGTGCGCTGCTCGATCTCGGACGCGAGCCGGTCGCCGATGCCGCCGAGGCGTACGTGGCCGAACGCATCCTTCTGGCCGCTGATCAGCGACATCGAACCGCCGTCGGCCGGCACCGCGCCCTCGGAGACCACGATGATCGGCGAGTAGTGCGTCGCGAACCGGCTCTCGACCTGTGCGCACACCTTCTCGATGTCGAACGGACGCTCGGGGATCAAGATGATGTTGGCGCCGCCGGCGAGGCCGGCGTGCAGGGCGATCCAACCCGCGTGCCGGCCCATGACCTCGACGACGAGCACGCGGTGATGGGACTCGGCGGTCGTGTGCAGCCGGTCGATCGCCTCCATCGCGATGTTGACCGCGGTGTCGAAGCCGAACGTGAAGTCCGTGCCGGACAGGTCGTTGTCGATCGTCTTGGGCACACCGACGACGTTGACGCCCAGGTCCGCGAGCTTGGTCGCCACCCCGAGGGTGTCCTCCCCGCCGATCGCGATCAGCGCGTCACAGCCGTTGGCCGCGAGGTTGTCCTTGATCAGCTCGACGCCGTTCTCGATCGCGAACGGGTTGGTGCGGGACGAGCCGAGGATCGTGCCACCGCGGGGCAGGATGCCGCGCACGGCCTTGGTGTCGAGCGTGATGGTGTCGTTCTCGAGCGGCCCGCGCCAGCCGTCACGGAACCCGACGAACTCATGGCCGTACGTGGACACTCCCTTGCGCACGGCGCCTCGGATGACCGCGTTGAGTCCGGGGCAGTCGCCGCCCCCAGTGAGCATGCCGACGCGCATCGAGCTTCCCTTCGTTGGTGGTGACGGTTCAGTTGTTCAGTTGTTGAGCTGTCTCACTACGCTTCGCTGTCTGGCGCCTGCGGGACGAACGCTCCCGCTTCGCCAGCGCGGACTGAGGTTCGCTCGCTGCGCTCGCTCACTCATTCCGGCTTGATTTCGTCCCAGACCTCATCGGCCTCGGCGCGGGCGGCGACCTTGGCGGCCTCGCGCTCCGCGTCGCGATCGCGCTTCTTGGAGTCCTGCGCGTAGAGGTCGACGTACTCCTGACCCGAGAGCCGCATGATCTCGTACATGATCTCGTCGGTGATGGCGCGCAGGATGTAGCGATCGTCCTGCATGCCCTCGTAGCGGCTGAAGTCGAGCGGCTTGCCGAATCGGACGCCGGGCCGGGCGAACCTGCCGAAGATCTTGCCGGGCGGCGCGACGACATCGGTGCCGATGACGGCGAGCGGGATGACCGGTACGCCGGCCTCCAACGCCAGCCGCGCGACGCCGGTGCGTCCACGGTAGAGCTTGCCGTCGTGCGAGCGGGTGCCCTCGGGGTAGATGCCGCAGACCTCGCCGTCCGCGAGGAGCCGCAGCTGAGTCTTGATCGCCCCGGCCGCGGCGGAGCCGCTCGTGCGGTCGATGGGCACCTGGCCGGCGCCGGAGAAGAACGTCTTCTGCAGCCAGCCCTTGACGCCCGAGCCCTCGAAGTACTCGGCCTTCGCCACGAACGTGACCCGGCGCGGGATCACGAGCGGCATGAACAACCAGTCGGCGTACGACAGATGGTTGCTCGCCAGGATGACCGCGCCTTCCTTCGGCACGTTCTCGGTGCCTTCGGCCCAAGGCCTGAAGATCAGCTTGAGCAGCGGGCCCAGTGCGAGGAACTTCAGGAACCAATAGAACACGGACAGGACACTACTCTGAACCGCACGCCTTTCGCATGATGCGACCCGATCGGAACCACGATGGGGGAAGATGGACGCATGACTTCGACGACGTTGCCCGGACTTCTGCCCGGCGCCGAGCCATTCTCCGCCGACGGCGGCCGCATCGGCGTGCTCCTGAGCCACGGCTTCACGGGCTCGCCGGCCTCGATGACGCCCTGGGGCAGGCAGCTCGCGAGCCTGGGTCACACCGTGCGGGTGCCGCGGCTGCCGGGTCACGGCACGACGTGGCAAGAGTGCAACACGACCCGCTGGGAGCAGTGGTACGCCGAGGTCGACGCGGCGCTGACCGACCTCCGTTCACGCTGCGACCACGTCGTCGTCGCCGGACTGTCGATGGGCGGTTGCCTCGCACTGCGGCTCGCCGAGCAACGCCCCGACGACGTTGATGCCGTCGTGGTGGTCAACCCCGTGGTCAACCTCGCGCGCTTCGACCTCAAGCTGCTGCCGGTCCTCAAGTGGCTCGTGCGCTCGCTGCCGGGCATCGGCAACGACATCAAGAAGCCGGGCCAGGACGAGGTCGGCTACACCCGTACGCCGCTCAAGGCGCTCGCGTCGCAGCTCGTGATGTGGAAGGACGTCCGCAGCAACCTCGACAAGGTCACGCAGCCGCTGCTGATCTTCAAGTCCGACGAGGACCACGTTCTCGATGCCACCTCGGTCGACCTCATCCGCGCCGGCGTGTCGTCCCAGGTCGTCGACCTCGTCGCGCTGCCGGAGAGCTATCACGTCGCGACGATCGACAACGACGACCAGCTGATCTTCGACCGCACGGCGGCATTCATCGCCGAGCACGTCGGGACCCCGGATGACTGAGCGCGACGACTTCGACAAGATCGTCGAAGGTCTCGAGCTCGACCTCTCGTTCATCGACGAGAAGCCGGACCAGAAGCCCACCGAGGAACCTCCCGAGCCGGAGTGGTCGCCGCTCACGGACGACGACATCGACGCCGCTGACGCCGAGGAGCCGTTCTACCGCAAGGTCGAGCCGACGCCGCTGATCCCCAGGCGCCGCGGCGTCCTGGCAGCCTGGATCGGCGTGCTCGGCGCCCCGTTGTCCCTCGTCATCGCGACGATGTCGGGCGTCTTCCTCGACCGCCCGATCGTCGCGGCCGCCGCGCTCACCTTCGTCGCCTCGGCGATCTACTTGATCTTGCAGTTGCCCGAACACGGGCCCTCGCGGAGGGATTGGCCGGACGACGGCGCCGTGCTGTGAGCCGGGCCATGTCGGCGGCGCCGATGAGGCCGGCCTCCGGCCCCAGGTGGGCTCGGACGATGCGCGCCTCGGCGCGGTAGCCGCGACCGGTCAACGTACGGCTGAATGCCGCCCGCGCCGGGCCGACGAGCAGCTCACCCGCGTCACTGACCCCACCGCCGATCACGAACATGCCGGGGTCGAGTGCGGCGGCGAGGTTGGCGATGCCGACGCCCAGCCAGTCGCCGACCTCGGCGATCCACTCGATCGCCTCGTCGTTGCCTGCCTGCGCGTGCTTGGTGACCAGGTGACCCTCGATGGCCTTGACGTCGTCGCCGGACTCGGCCAGGAGCAGCTTGCCGAAGTCCGTGCCCTTGGTCGCAGCGGCGCGGGCACGGCGCGTCAGGACGCGGCCGCTGGCGTACTGCTCCCAGCACCCCTTGTTGCCGCACTCGCACTGGTTGCCGTTGGGGACGACCTGCATGTGGCCGAACTCCCCCGCGATGCCGAACTGCCCGCGATAGGGCTGGCCGTCGATCACGATCGCGCCGCCGATGCCCGTGCCGAGCGTGATGAGCACGAGATCGGCCTCGTTCTGTGCCGCGCCGTAGCGCCACTCGGCCCACCCCGCGGCGTTGGCGTCGTTGTCGACCAGCACCGGCAGGCCCGTGCGCCGGGCCACGGCGTCACGGAGCGGCTCGTGGCGCCAGGCCAGGTGCGGGGCGAAGAGGACCGTCGACTGGGTGGCGTCGACGAACCCAGCCGCTCCCACCCCGATCGCGCGGATGTGGTGCTCGCGCCGGAACTCCTCGGTGATGTCGGCGATCGCGTCGATGACCTCGAGCGGCTCGGTCGTCGGTGTCTCCCGCTTGAGCCGGGCCAGGATGTGGCCGTCCTCGTCGACGACGCCTGCGGCGATCTTGGTCCCGCCGATGTCGATGCCTACTGCCAGCTTGTCGGCCATCAGGCGGGCTCGACCCGTGCGAGGTCGGCGGCACCGATGATGCCGGCCCGGTTGCCGAGTGCGGCCAGGCGCAGGGCCGCCTCGGGGCGGTGGGCGCGCGCCGGGAGGTTGGCCTCGAACGCCTCCACGACCGGGGTCATCAGAAGGTCTCCGGCTGCGCCGACCCCACCCCCGATCGCGATCACGCTGGGGTCGAGGATCGTCGTGAGTACCGCGATTCCCTCGCCCATCCAGCGGCCCAGTTCGGCGAGGAGCTCGATCGCCAGCGGGTCGCCCTGCTGGGCCAGCTCGGTGATGCCGGGGCCGGTGATGCGGCTCAGGTCGCCGTTGCCGAGGGCCGCGATCGCCGCGGCACCGTCGTCCTCGTTGGCCACACGCTCGCGCGCATTGCGTACGAGTGCGCTGCCGCTGGCGTACTGCTCCCAGCAACCGTGCTGGCCACAGCCGCAGAGGATGCCGTCGGGGACGACCCGCATGTGGCCGATCTCGGCCGCAACGCCGAAGCCGCCGCGGAACAGCTGGCCGCGGTGCACGATGCCGCCGCCGATGCCGGTGCCGATCGTGACGAGCAGCAGGTCGTCGGTGTCCTGACCGGCGCCGAAGCTGAACTCGCCCCACGCCGCCGCGTTGGCGTCGTTCTCGACCACGACGGGCAGGTCGACGAGCGCGCGCACCCGCTCGCCGAGGGGCTCTTCGCGCCAGTCGATGTTGGGCGCGAATCGCACTGTCGATCGGTCCTCGCCGACGAAGCCGGCGGCCCCGATGCCGATGCCGGCGACGTTGTCGTCTCCGACCAGCCGCTCGACGAGGTCGGCCACGATCGCGGGGATCTTGGTCGCGTCGTCGGGCGTGGGCTCAGATGCCGAGTCGAGGATCTTGCCGTCCTCGGAGACGAGTCCCGTTGCGATCTTGGTTCCGCCGATGTCGACGCCAACGGCCAGTGTCATGTCTCTTCCCGAGGTGTCAGAGCGGTTTCGATGAGCTCGCGGAGCGAGCGGGTGAGCTGTGCGGCGGAATCTGACACCTTGGCCAGGGCCTCCGGATTGTCCCGGACGAAGCCGGTGACCTGGCACACGGGGCACCACGTCGTCGAGCACACGTGGGCCGAGCTGCCTTCGGTGTCGGCGTGGGGTTGCGAGGCCATGGCACGGAACAGCTTGAAGGCCTCTTCGGCGACCGAGCCGACACGATCTGAATGTGTGGAGTCTGAAGCCGCGCTGGAGCTGTGCTCGCTCACAGGGCCTCGACCTGTTTCTTCAACCCCTTGAGGGCGGTGTCGATGATGACCTTCTCGGCCTTGCGCTTGAGCATGCCGAGCAGCGGGATCGAGACGTCGACGGCGAGCTGGTAGGTGACGCGGGTCTTGGCACCGTCGAGCGGCTCGAGGATGTACGCGCCGTCCATCGACTTGAGCATCGAGCCCTTCTCGACGAGGCTCCACGAGACCGACCGGTTGCCGTCCCACGTGTAGCCCAGCTCGTACTCGTCGCGGATCGGCGTGGCGTCGAGGATGAAGTGCACCTGCTTGGCACGGCCGCCGTCGGACGCCACGACATCGGCGGCCTTGACGCCCGTGGCCCACTGCGGATAGGTCCCGAAGTCGGCGATGACGTCCATGATCCGGTCCGCAGAAGCGTCGATGACGATGTCGCTCGTGGTTCGCGCCATCACCCCTCCTCGTCCGGCTCGAATGTGTGTCCCCATGCTAGTGGCCTTCATGCCGGGCGCCGCCGCCGGGAGGTCGGCTCCAGCACGCCACCGATTCCGTGCACCGGAGCGCGTGAGAGTAGCCTGCCGTACGTGACACAGGCGCATGCACCCGAACTGGGCAACCTCTCTGACGACATCCTCGACCGTCTTCCAGGACATGCTGACGACGTCGCCCTGGCCCGGATGGTGGGCGGCAAGTGGCACGACGTCACTCTCGGCGACTTCCATCGCAACGTCCTCGCCGTGGCCAAGGGCCTCATCGCCGCCGGGGTCTCACCCGGCGACCGGGTCGCCCTGCTCTCCAAGACGAGGTACGAGTGGACCGTCGTCGACTACGCCATCTGGTGGGTCGGCGCCGCAACCGTCCCGATCTACGAGACCTCGTCCACCGCGCAGATCGAGTGGATCCTGTCCGACTCCGGAGCGGTGGCCGCGATCGTCGAGTCCGACGCCCACCTCGGCCGGGTCAAGGAGGCCCAGACGCCTGACCTCCGCGACGTGTGGGTCCTGGACGGCGGCGCCATCGAGGAGATCACGGCCCGCGGGGCCGAGGTCAGCGACTCCGACGTCGAGTCGCGCCGCGCCGCCATCACGAGCGAGAC
>NZ_JAKFCB010000079.1:0-17378 GCF_036676885.1 Aeromicrobium sp. | reverse complement strand
GGAGGCGTGCGAGCCCGCGGTCCGGCGCCTCGCGCTGACCGGCACGCCGTTCCGCTCCGACGACAACCCGATCCCGTTCGTCACCTACGCCCCGCAGGACGACGGCACCATGACGAGCGTCGCGGACTACTCCTACGGCTACGGACACGCGCTCAAGGACCGTGTCGTGCGTCCTGTGCTGTTCATGGCCTATTCGGGACAGATGCACTGGCGTACGCGGATGGGCGACGAGGTCGCGGCCCGGCTCGGTGAGCCACTCGACCGCGCCGCGACGGCCCAGGCCCTGCGCACGGCCCTCGACCCCAACGGCTCGTGGATCCCGGAGGTGCTCACGGCCGCGCACACCCGGTTGATGGAGGTGCGCCGCGACGTCCCCGACGCCGGCGGGCTCGTGATCGCGAGCGACCAGGACAGCGCTCGGGCGTACGCTGCGGTGCTCGCGGAGATCACCGGCGCCAAGCCGACCGTCGTGCTGTCCGACGAGTCGACGTCGAGCGCGCGTATTGCGGACTTCTCCGCCGGCATGACGCCGTGGATGGTCGCGGTGCGTATGGTCAGCGAGGGCGTCGACATCCCGCGCCTGTCGGTCGGTGTCTACGCGACGACGACCGCGACGCCGCTCTACTTCGCCCAGGCCGTCGGCCGGTTCGTGCGGGCCCGGCGCAAGGGCGAGACCGCGTCGATCTTCGTGCCGAGCGTGCCGAGGCTGCTGGCGCTCGCCTCAGACCTGGAGGCCCAGCGCGACCACGTCATCGGCCGGCCGGTCAAGGACGAGGCCGACCTGTTCGCCGCCGAGGCCGAGCTCCTGGCGAAGGCCAACGAGGACCAGGGTGCGTCGGATCAGCTGGGGGAGTACCGCGCTCTCGGCAGCGATGCGTCATTCGACCGGCTCGTCTACGACGGTGGCGAGTTCGGCTACGACTCACTGTCGGACGACGACGGCGAGCTGGACTTCCTCGGCATACCGGGACTGCTCGACCACGACCAGGTCGCCGAGCTGCTGCGCACGTCGCGGGCCAAGCGCGCCAAGGCCAAGAGCAAGGACGCCGCGGCGCCCGAGGCGGATGTCGCGTTCGAGCGACGGAGCGAGCTGCGACGAGAGCTGCACGCGCTGGTCGGCGCGTGGCACCACCGCACGGGCGCGCCGCACGGCGTCACGCACAGCCGGCTTCGGTCGCAGTGCGGCGGGCCCCCGGCGGCCCAGGCCTCGGCGACGCAGCTGCAGGAGCGCATCGACGCACTTCGCGCCTGGGCGCTCAAGGCGTCTGGGTAGTGCTCCTGGGCTCGGCTACGCTCGCGGTCGTGACGTCCTCCATGGCCCTGCGCACTCGCGTGTTCGCTGCATTCCTGCGGATCTCGGAGAAGGGGATCGAGGACGTCGTCGACCTCCCGGCGCACCGAGCCAAACGGGCGAGGGTGCAGCGCACCCTTGCCGGCAGGTTCGTCTTCGGCCGGCCGGACAAGCGGGCCGTGGCCGAGGAGATCACGGTCGGCAACGGCTCTCGTGCGTTGCTCCACCGTCCTGCTGACGCGATCGCACCGTTGCCGTGCGTCCTCAACTTCCACGGCGGGGGATGGGTGCAGGGCAACCCCGAGCAGGCCGGCTGGCTCGCGAGTCGGGTGGCGGTGCGCAACCGGGTCGTCGTGATCTCGCCGTCCTACCGGTTGGCGCCGGAGCAACCGTTTCCTGCCGGCGTCGAGGACTGCTGGAACACCCTGGCCTGGATCATCGAGCACGCCGAGGAGCTCGGCATCGACCCACACCGCATCGCGGTCATGGGTGACAGCGCCGGCGGCAACCTCGCTGCGGTCATGGCGCTGCTGGCGCGGGACGCCGGTGGGCCCGAGATCCGCTGCCAGGTGCTGATCTATCCGGGCACCGAGATGTACGACCGCTGGCCGTCGGAGGACCGTCACGCCGAGGCGCCGGTGCTGACGTCGAAGAACATGCGTGCGTTCGCGCGGCTCTACATGGGTGAGCTGTACGGCGACGAGGACTTCCGCGCCTCGCCGATCAGGGCGGCGTCGCACGCCGACCTGCCCAGGGCCTTCATCCTGACCGCCGAGCTGGATCCGCTCCTCGACAACGGTGCGCGCTATCGCGATGCGTTGGTCGCCGCCGGTGTACCCGTGCGCTACGCCGAGTACGACGGCGCGATCCACGGCTTCATGAGCCTGCCGGGCGTCGTGCCGGTGGCACGGCGCGCGCTCGACGACATCGTCGACTTCCTCGCGCACGCATTGTGACAGTGGCGCTGTCACGATAATGTCCTGCCATGCGACGTGACCACTGGCAGCGCAAGATCGCCGAGCTCGATCCCGAGACCGAGTACGAGGAGATCGCCCGGATCGCCTCCTACTACGAGTTCCCGTGGGACTACCAGCAGGCGCTGAGCTTCGCGCTGTTCCGTACGTACGCCGTGCCGTCGATCGGCCGGCTGCTGTTCGACACCGGAGAGTTCATCGAGCGCACCCAGAAGCGCCACGACGACACCGCGCTGGTGCTCGAGTCGGTCCTGGTCGACGGCATGGAGTCGCACGGCGGCCGGGCCGCCGTGCGCCGGATGAACCAGATGCACGGCAGCTACGACATCTCGAACGACGACCTGCGCTACGTCCTGGCGACGTTCGTCGTGGTCCCGCACCGATGGCTTCGCGACTACGGCTGGCGCACGCCGAGCGAGATCGAGGTCGCCGCCAACGTCCGCTACTACCAGCGGCTCGGCGCACTGATGGGCATCAAGGACGTCCCGTCCGACCTCGCGGGTTTCGAGCAGCTCATGGACTCCTACGAGGCCGAGCACTTCACACCCGACCCCAAGACCCGGGCCGTGGCCGATGCGACGCTCGAGCTGCTGGTCTCGTTCTATCCCCGGGTCCTGGCGAAGCCCGTCGAGGTGTTCAGCCGGGCCATGATGGACGACGCGCTCCTGGCCGCCTTCGGGTTCGACAAGCCGTCGCGGCCGGCCGTGGCACTGGCCCGGGGCGGCCTGCGGCTGCGCGGGCGGCTCGTGCGGTTCCTGCCGCCGCGACGCAGGCCGAGGTTTGCCAAGGACCTCAAGCGCATCAAGACGTACCCCGGTGGGTTCATGGTCGAGCGGCTCGGCACGTTCCCCGCCACGATGCCCGAGATGGCGGACGACTCCGCCGTCGGGACGGGGAGCACCGCGTGACTTCGTGACGTACGCGTCGTTGTGACTCTCAAGTAACTTGGGAGGCTTCATGCGGCCGGTCTCACGCCACCGTCATTTCTGGCCCGTCACGATCGCGATCACGACGATCGCCGTCACGATGGGATCGTTCCCCGCATTTGCGAGCTGGACCGAGCAGCTCCACGACCGGTCGGCCGCAGCCTCCGACGCACACGGCGACGAGTCCGAGCCGCACACGCACCACGACCCGGCCACCAAGAACGCGATCTCCCGCGCCCCACGCTCGGCCGGCACCGACGACCCGACGACGTTCACGCAGGCCCTCGCGCACGCCACGGGTGTCGTGGCGCAACGGAGCGAGCCCGACCCCACGCTGGTGCCCACGGCGTCACCGGCCCCTCGCGCATCGGTGCCTCAGGACCGGTATGCCATGGCCGGCGGCTGCTACGCGCTGCAGTCGGCGACCACCGGCAAGTGGGTCGTACGCGATGGAGGCGGCTACGGGGCCTCGGGATCGTCGATCAGCGGCGCCCTGCCGTTCCACTTCCAGGCGACCGACCTCGGGACGTACCTGCTGTTCGGCCCCGACCAGACATTCCTCGGCGCGAACGTGTTGTCCCGGCCCACTCCTCACCGGAGTCCGGGCGCGATGTCCGACTGGACCGTCGCCAAGACCGGCTCGACCTTCACGTTCACGCTGCCGGCCAAGAACATCTCGCTCGGCAGGTCGTCGTCGGGCGCCCTGGTCAACGGCGCGGCGGCACCGTTCAACCTGAGGCTGACGACCGGGTGTGCCGCCTGGCCCGAGGTCGACGTCAACGTCTCGGGCAACCCGTTCGGCGGCGCGACGCCGTACCAGGAGGTGCGCGGCTACCTCGACGCCCACACGCACGGCATGGCGTTCGAGTTCCTCGGCGGTGGAGTGCACTGCGGTCGACCGTGGCACCCGTACGGCGTGGCGTACGCGCTCAAGGACTGCCCCGACCACGAGCTCACCGGCGGCAGCGGCGCGCTGCTCGAGAACTTCCTCAAGGGCGGCACGGTCGAGCCGCACGACACCGTCGGCTGGCCCACGTTCAAGGACTGGCCGGCGCCGGACTCGCTGACCCACGAGGGTACGTACTACAAGTGGCTCGAGCGGTCATGGCGCGGCGGCCAGCGCATCCTGGTCAACCTGCTGGTCGAGAACAACCAGCTCTGCACGCTCTATCCGCTCAAGCGCAACTCGTGCGACGACATGGACTCGGTCCGGCTCCAGGCCGCCGACATGCGCAAGCTCGAGCGCTACATCGATGCGCAGAGCGGCGGGCCGGGCAAGGGCTGGTACCGCATCGTCACCGATCCGTTCCAGGCCCGCCAGGTCATCAACCAGGGCAAGCTCGCCGTCGTGATGGGCATCGAGACGAGCGTCGTCTTCGGCTGCTCGAGCAAGCTCGACGTGCCCCAGTGCAGCACGGCCTCGATCGACAAGCAGCTCGACGAGGTCCATGCGCTCGGCGTACGGCAGATGGAGCTCGTCAACAAGTTCGACAACGCCTTGTCGGGCGTCGCCGGCGACACCGGCACCGCCGCGCCGCTGATCAACGCCGCCAACTTCCTGGAGACCGGATCGTTCTGGGACATGCGCACCTGCCCCGCCGGCGGCGATCCGGAGGTGCACGACAAGGACCAGCTCGCCCTGCCGTCGGTCGCACCCGAGCAGGATGCGCTGTTCGGCGCGATCGCCGGGCTCTACCTGCCGATCAAGGTGCCGTTGTACGCCTCGGGGCCGCACTGCAACGCGCGGGGCCTGACGACCCTCGGCGACCACACGATCACGGGGATGGCCAAGCGCAAGATGATCTTCGACCCGGACCACATGAGCGTCGCGGCCCGCAAGTCGTCCCTCGACCTGGCCGAGAAGCTCGACTACGCCGGAGTCGTGTCGAGCCACTCGTGGTCGACCCCCGATGCGTACCCGCGGATCTACCGGCTCGGCGGTGTCGTGGCGCCGTACGCGGGCGACAGCTCCGGATTCGTCGAGAAGTGGCGCAAGCACCTGACCTGGGCCGACCCGCGCTACTACTTCGGCTTCGGATTCGGTGCGGACATCAACGGGCTCGGCGCACAGGGCGACCCGCGCGGCGCCGACGCGCCCAACCAGGTGACCTACCCGTTCACGGGTCTCGGCGGCGTCACGATCGACAAGCAGGTCAGCGGCCAGAGGACCTACGACATCAACGTCGACGGTGTCTCGCACTACGGCCTCTACCCGGACTGGATCGAGGACCTCCGCAAGCAGGGCGGGCAGGCGATCGCCGACGACATGGCCCGTGGTGCCGAGGCGTACCTGGCGATGTGGGAGCGCGCGGTCGGCGTCACGAACGACGCGTGCCGCGACCCTGAGGTCATCAAGGCCGAGAGCACCATCAAGGGCATCCCGCTCGGCACGACCGTGCAGGATGTGCTGCTCAGGGCGGGCCAGCCCCACACGCGCCTCGCGACGAAGTTCACCTACTGCGCCCGCAACAGTGCGGGTTCGACCGTCACCCGCACCGTGACGTTCGGTTCGACCGGCAAGGTGACCAAGATCAGCTAGGCAGACCTCCGTCGACGGGCGCGGGAAGCATCGGTGAGCGTCGGGCGTTGCCCTTGACGTGAGACTTTCCGTGCTCGATCTCGTCCCCGTACGCTCCGACCAGTCGACAGGTGACTCGCTGGCCGCCACCGTGTCGCTGGCGCAGGTCGCCGATCGCCTGGGCTTCACCCGGTTCTGGGTCGCCGAGCACCACAACATGCCGGCCGTCGCGGCGACGTCGCCGCCGGTCCTGATCGCGATGCTGGGCGCGCAGACGACGTCGATCCGGCTCGGCTCCGGCGGCGTCATGCTGCCCAACCACGCGCCGCTCGCGGTGGCGGAGCAGTTCGCGCTGCTGGAGGCGGCCAACCCGGGTCGCATCGACCTCGGCATCGGCCGCGCTCCCGGGTCGGACCCGGTCACCTCGATGGCGCTGCGAGGTGCCGCGGGCCGTGACGACACCGACATCGAGAACTTCCCCCAGTATCTCGACGATGTCGTGGCGCTGATGGGCGCCGACGGCGTACGCGTCGCGGTGCCGCGGCAGAACTACGTCCTCAAGGCCACGCCGGCTGCGTCGACCGAGCCCCGGATGTGGCTGCTGGGTTCGTCGATGTACTCGGCACACCTCGCGGCGGCGAAAGGCCTGCCGTACGTCTTCGCGCACCATTTCTCCGGTCAGGGCACCGCCGAGGCGCTGCAGGTCTATCGCTCGGAGTTCCAGCCCAGTGACCTGGCGCCTGAGCCGGTCACCTTCCTGACGGTCAACGCGTCGGTCGCCGAGACCGAGCGGGAGGCGACCGCGCTGATGCTGCCCAACCTGCAGATGATGGCGAGACTGCGCACGGGTCTGCCGCTCACGGCCCTCGACCTGGTCGAGGATGCCCAGGCGCTCGAGCTGCCTCCGCAGACCGCGGCGATGATCGACTCCGGCCTGGCCCGCGCGGTCGTCGGCACGCCCGAGCAGGCGGCGGACCAGATCCAGGAGCTCGCGTTCCAGTTCGGCGTCGACGAGGTCATGATCAACCCCGTGGCCTCGGCCCGGCGCGGCACGGATCCGCGCACAGCACCGGGTCGCGAGCAGACCCTGGAGCTGCTGGCAAAGGAGCTGCTCTAGGGGTCAGTACCAGATGCTCAGGAACGGTGCGACGGGCGAGCGGAACATCGCCTCGAGCTCTGCCGTCCGGCCGCTCACGCGTCCGGCAGCGGCCAGCATGAGCGGCGAGACGCCGCCGAGGTAGATCGCCGCGAGCTCCTCAGCCGTCATGGTGATGTCGGCCGGCTCGTCGGTCGGCGTGACCGTGGCGATGCCGCTCGAGTCGACCTCCAGGGCCCAGGAGCCCTCGCACGCGCCGAACGGATCGGCCACCCCGAGGACCAGGCGCCCGGGTGTCGCGTAGGTGCGTGCCTCGAGCGCGGCAGGGACGTCGAGGATGCGGATCCAGAGGTGGTCGAGCTCGGCGATCCTGACGGCGCGGAAGTCCGACACCATCCAGCGCAGGGGTTCGTCGACCGGTCGCAGGTGGGCATGGACCTCGGACACGAGGTCCATCTCGAGCACGAACCGCCACAGCGCGGCATATGCGTCGTCCGTCGCCGTCACGAGGTGCAGCAGCTCGAGCCGGTGCTGGCTGAAGTTGTCGGGGTTCTCGGTCAGCTTGTAGCTCGCGAATCCCTGCAGCCGGCCGGAGGCGTCGTCGTAGCGGACGAATCGCTGCTTCTTGGCGTCCTCGTCGCCGATCATCAGGCCGAGCTGGCGTTCCCAGAGGATGCCGTCGTATGCGATCTGCCCGGGAGTCGCCAGGCGTACGCGTTCGACCAGGGCGAGGCCGTCCTCGAGCAGCTGGCGCCCGGAGACGAAGTGGATCCGGCCACCGGGTTGCGGGCCGGTCCACGTGGCACGCCGGGTGTCGATCGTGAGGTCGCGGGCCAATGCCGCCGGGGCGAAGCCGAACCGCCCGTAGATCGTCGACTCCGACACCGTCAGCGTGGCGATCGGCAGGTCACACGCCCGTGCGGTGCGCAGCTCAGCTTCGAGGAGCGCACGAGCGATGCCGCGCCGCCGGTGGGTGGGGGCGACGGTGACGGCGCTGATGGCCCACGACGGCACGGAGCGCCTGCCGGGGACCGTGAGATCGGCGGGCCACGCCTCAGTCGTGGCGACCGGCTCGGCCGGCTCGGCGATCGTGTCGTCCCACACGCCGGTGCGACGACGGTCCGCGACGTAGCCGCGGCGCTGCTCGATCAGCTCGTCGGTCGGGGTGCCGTCGTGGAATCCGCGTGACTCGGCGCGGAACCATGCGGCGTACGCCTGCGGGTCGGACGTGTCGAGGAGCCCGAGTCGCAGGTGGTCGGCCGCGAGGCGGTCGCGTGATGCGGAGTCGACCGGCAGGTCGAGGTAGTCGTTGCCCATCGCCTCAGGCTATCCATCCCTCACGACACGCTGACTCCGACTTGTCCCGATGTGTTCACACCGGCGTCATCCCGATGTCGAATCACGACGGCATCGTGAGACGTATGTCAGACATCACGCTGCCCTCGCGTTGGTCGCTGCTGCTGCGTTCCCTCGCCGTCCCGACGCTCGCCGGGCTGATCGCGGGCTCGGTCGCGGCGATCGTGGCGCCAGTACGTCCCTGATCGTCGACCCCGCCGACGGTCGCGCGGTTTACCAGGAGAACCTGGTAAACCGCCACTTCTCCGGGCAGATTTGCACGGGGGAGTGGCGGGTTGCCCGGCGAAGTGACGCGGTGCGGCGCATCAGGCCGTCGTGACCCCGGCAGCGGCCCACTCGCGGTGCACGTCGGGCAGGTTGTCCGGTGACACCGCCGCGGTGAGCCCCTCGATGACGCGCACCGTGAATCCCTCGCGTGCAGCGTCGAGCGCTGTCGCGCGTACGCAGTAGTCGGTCGCGATGCCGCACACGTCGACCGCATCGACGCCCGCATCCCGCAGCCAGTCCGCAAGGCGTACGCCGTCCGCAGATGCACCCTCGAAGCCGGAGTAGGCAGCGGCGTGCTCGCCCTTGTAGAAGATCTCGTCGAACAGTCCGGGCTCCAGAGGCGGGTGGAACTCCTCGCCCGCGGTCCCGACCACGCAGTGCCGCGGCCAGGAGTCGACGAAGTCCGGGGTGTCCGAGAAGTGCGAGCCGGGGTCGATGTGGTGGTCGCGGGTCGCGACGACCGTGGCGTACGTCCTGGTGGCCAGCAGCTCCGCGACGTCCGCGGCGACTTTCGCTCCACCGGTGACAGCGAGCGATCCGCCCTCGCAGAAGTCGTTCTGGACGTCCACGACGATCAGTGCGGTGGTCATTGCCTTTCCCCTTCGTAGACGGTGTCGATGGCCGGTTCGCCGCGCAGGAGCTGCATCGCCGAGAGCGGCAGCTCGGCGAGCGACCGGCGGAGGCGCTCACGGGCGTCCTCGAGGGTCTCCTTGTGGACGCGCTCGCCGTCGCGCACGAGCTCGACCAGCAACGTACGGTCGTCGCCGTCGTCGGCGGGTGCCTGGTCGATGCCGATGACCTCGGCCCGCGCCGTGCCGTTGGCGTCGCGGCGACGCAGTGCGGACTTGCGACCGCCGACCGAGATCTTGTCCGTGCTCTTCTTGGCGACCGGCACCATGGCGCCGTCGTCGCCTGCTCGGGAGACGAGCTTGTAGACGAAGCCGCTGGTGGGCGCGCCGGAGCCCGTCACGAGGGCCGTGCCGACGCCGTACCCGTCGACGGGTGCCGCCGCGAGGGCGGCGATGGCGTACTCGTCGAGGTCGCTCGTCACCGTGATCCGGGTCGACGTGGCGCCGAGCTCGTCGAGCTGTTTGCGGACCTCGGCCGCGAGCGAGACCAGGTCGCCGGAGTCGAGGCGTACGCCGCCCAGCTCGGGGCCGACCACGTCGACGGCGGTCCTGATCGCGTCGGGGATGTCGTACGTGTCGACCAGCAACGTGGTGCCGGGTCCGAGCGCCCGGACCTGCGCCTCGAAGGCTTCACGCTCGGTGTCGTGCAGGAGGGTGAACGAGTGCGCGCTGGTGCCGACGGTCGGGATGCCGTACGTGCGCCCCGCCTCGAGGTTGGAGGTCGCCGCGAACCCGGCGATGTACGCCGAGCGTGCCGCCGCGACCGCCGACGCCTCGTGGGTGCGTCGTGAGCCCATCTCGATGCAGGGCCGGTCACCGGCGGCGGAGGTCATGCGGGCCGCGGCCGATGCGATCGCGGAGTCGTGGTTGAGGATCGAGAGGAACACGGTCTCGAGGATCACGCACTCGGCGAACGTCCCCTCGACGATCAGCACGGGGGACTGGGGGAAGTAGAGCTCGCCCTCGGGGTAGCCCCAGACCGCTCCGGTGAACCGATAGTCGGCGAGCCACTGAATCGTGTCTGCGTCGACGACGTTCGCCGCGCGGAGCCACTCGAGCTCGGCCTGCTCGAACCGGAAGTCGTCGAGCGCGTCGAGGAGCCGCCCGACGCCGGCGACCACGCCGTAGCGGCGGCCCTCGGGCAGCCTGCGCGCGAACAGCTCGAACACGGATCGGCGCCCAGCCGTGCCGTCCCGCAGCGTCGCCTGCAACATCGTGAGCTCGTAGCGGTCGGTCAGGAGTGCCGTGCTGGCATTCGCATTCACGATTCCAGCGTAGGGCGCAGACTCGAAGGCGGCGCTGTCGAGGACGGTCGGGAGGTTTGCCGGACAGCCTGTCGGGTAAGGGCTTGACAGGGAGCCGTTCCGACGGGGACGGCGCATTCGGGGGTAGACATGAATAGCGCAGGCTTCACCAGCCAGATTGTTGCGAAACTGCTCGGCGTCATGCTGTTCGGCACGGTTCTCTCGGCGGCAACGCCCGCTCACGGGACATCGACCCTGCTGTGCAAGGGCGTGGTCGCCTGCCTGCTGGCGGGCAGGAGTGACGCAGGCTATGCGGCCCTGGGGATCGTTTCCTACTGGAACCAGACGCCGGGCCACAACTGCACCAACTACCTGGCGTACCGCTTGACCCACGGTGGACGGCTCGTCGCCAGGCCGCCGGGGACGGGCAGCGCCTACACCTGGGGTGACGCGGCACGTAAGTCCGGCGTGCCGGTCAACGACAGCCCGCGTGTTGGCGCCGTCGCCTGGTGGACGGCCGCCGCGATAGGCAATTCCTCAGGTCACGTGGCTTATGTCGAGGAGGTCCGCGCGGACGGCTCGATCGTGCTGTCGGAGGACAACCTCACGGGCGACTTCGACTGGCGCCACCTGACCCGCGGGGCGGGATGGCCGTCCGGCTTCATCCACTACCCGCAGTCGGATGGCTCGCCCTTCGGGACGTTCGACTCGGTCAGCGCCCCACTCGCCGGGCAGATCGACTTCTGGGGGACGTCAAGCGATCCGGACGGTTTCCTCCTCGTCGTCCCGGTGGCCCCGAGCTATCAGGTGACCCTCGGCGGTCCACGTGGCACTCCGGGCGTCGAGTCCTTCACCTTCACCACGCCCTACTTCAACTTCCACCGCACGAGGGGCGTGACGACTCGAGGGCCCACCACGATGTACCTGTATGCCCTCAACACGCTGCTCACGAAGGGTCACGACGTGCTTCTCGGCTCGCGGCCGGTGACGATTCGCGACGCCTCGACGACGACCGCGGCGATGGTCGACGCCACGATCACCGCAGCGACCGTCCCACGCATCAAGGTCACGCTCGCACCCACGACGGCGGCGGGCCGGGTCGACATCGTCCGCGGGACGACCGTGCTGAGGTCGTTCACCTTCGCCTCGGGGGGCACCCGGACGTTCACGCTGTCGCTGCCCTACCAGGTGAGGGGCACACACACGATCTATGCGCGCTACGTCGGCTCGACCAGACACCTGCCGAGCAGCGCCAAGGTCACGCTCACGGTGAGCTGAAGGGACCAGGTGCGGGCCGCGAGAGGCGACCGCGGGTGCGGAGACACCATGTCTTCTCAAGGTTTTCAGAAGGCTGCTGCGTAGCGTTTTTCGGTGCGGAGGGACGTCCAGGCGTGGACGAGTCGCCCGGAGGCAGCCATGAACAACGCGCGCCGCAACGTCGGAATTCTCGGAACATTGCTCGGCTTCCTGCTTGTCAGCACCACGCTCACGCTCCCTCCGGCCGCACACGGTACGTCGACCCTCTTGTGCAAGGGCGTCGTCGCCTGCAACCTTGCAGGCCGGAGTGATGCGGGCTACGCGGCCCTAGGGATCGTGTCCTACTGGAACCAGACGCCGGGCCACAACTGCACCAACTATGTGGCGTACCGCCTGACCCACAACGGCCGGCTCGTGGCCCGGCCGCCGGAGACCGGCAGCGCCTACACCTGGGGTGACGCGGCGCGCAAGGTCGGCGTGCCGGTCAACGACAGCCCGCGTGTGGGCGCCGTCGCCTGGTGGACGGCGGCCGCAATCGGCACATCGTCGGGGCACGTCGCGTACGTCGAAGAGGTCCGGGCAGACGGCTCGATCGTGCTGTCGGAGGACAACCTCGGGGGCGACTTCGACTGGCGCCACCTGACCCGTGGCGCCGGTTGGCCTTCCGGCTTCATCCACTACCCGCAGTCGGACGGCTCCCCGCTGGGAAGGTTCGACTCGGTGACCGCTCCGCTTGCCGGCCAGATCGACTTCTGGGGCTGGTCCAGCGATCCGGACGGTCTCCTCCTCGTCGTGCCGGTCGCCCCGAGCTATCTCGTGACGCTCGGCGGTCCGCGCGGCACGACAGGCGTCGAGTCCTTCACGTTCAGCACGTCGTACTTCAACTTCCACCGCACCAAGGGAGTCGCGACTCGAGGTCCCACCACGATGTACCTGTACGCCCTCAACACCCTGCTCACGAAGGGGCACGACGTGCTCCTCGGTGCGCGGTCGGTGACGATTCGATCAGCCTCGACGACGACCGCGTCGATGGTCGACGCCACGATCACGGCAGCGACAGTCCCACGCATCAAGGTCACGCTCGCGCCCACGGCGGCGGCAGGCCGGGTCGACATCACCCGGGGGTCGACGGTGCTCACGTCGATCACGTTCGTCTCGGGTGGCACGCGTACGTACACGGTGTCGCTCCCGAAGCAGGCGCGGGGCACCCACACGATCTATGCGCGCTACCGCGGCTCGACCACGTACCTGCCGAGCAGCGCCGGTGTGACGCTCACGGTGAGCTAGCACCTCACGGTGTGACGGCACGGTTTCACTCCCTCCGGTGCCTGAGACACAATGGCCGTATGACCACACCGTCGCCCGTAGAGATCGCGGAGCCCGACGTTGATGAGATCGTCGAGCTCGAGGATCCCTGGGTCACCATCGTCTGGAACGACCCGGTCAACCTGATGTCGTACGTCGCCTATGTGTTCCGCAACTATTTCGGCTACACCGAGGAGAAGGCGCACGAGCTCATGCTCGCGGTGCATCACGAGGGCAAGGCCGTCGTGTCGAGCGGCCGGCGTGAGCAGATGGAGCGCCACGTGCAGGCGATGCACGAGTACGGGCTGTGGGCCACCCTCGAGCGGCAGGACGCATGAAGCCCTTCAAGAAGCGTCGGCGCGGCGGCATCACCGCGACGTTCGAGTCCGGCGAGGCGCACCTCCTCGCGAGCCTTTCCGGCCAGGTCGTCGAGCTGCTGCGTGACCGCAACGGTGCCGACGAGTCGACCGCCGATCCGCTCGCGACCCAGCTCGGCATGGGCGGTCCGTCGCTGCCGCCGGAGGATCCGGTGCTCAAGCGACTGCTGCCTGATGCCTACCGCGACGACGAGGAGGGCGCCGGCGAGTTCCGGCGCTTCACCGAACGGTCGCTGACGTCGGCCAAGGTGGCGAATGCCGAGACCCTGATCGGCTCGCTCATCGACGGTGGCCTCACGTTCGGGGCGACCGCGGCCGAGGACGAGGAGCCGATCGAGATCGAGCTCGACGACCACGAGGTGCAGGCGTGGCTACGGGCACTGACCGACGTACGCCTGTCGCTCGCCGTGCGCCTCGGCATCGAGGAGGATGAAGACATCCTGCTCGTCGCCCAGTCCGAGGACGAGGCGATCGCCGCGATGTCCGAGATCTACGACTGGCTGGGCTACGTGCAAGAAACCCTCATCGCTGCGCTCGACTGAGCCCCGCGCTTCACGCGGATTTCTCCAGCTCGTCCAGCTGCCCGGCGATGACGAACGCCACGACCTGTCGTACGACGGCATCGTCCGCCAGGATCCGCTGGTGGCCCAGGCCCTCGGTCGTGGTGAGCCGGGCGCCCTCCCAGCTGTCGACGAGCTGCACCGCCGAGGCGTACTTCGCCAAGCGGTCTCCGCGGTCATGGATGACCAGCAGCTCGGGGCGGTCGATCTCACCGGCGAGCCGCACGAAGTCGACCTCCTCGACGGCCAGTCCGACGCGGTCGTACGCGCGCCGCTTGAGCCGTTCGCGGGTGCGTGGACCGAAGCCCAGCCCGGCCTCGAGCGTGGGCAAGTGGTCGGCGATGCGCACCATCGGCGCCACCAGCGCGAGCCGATCGGTGCCCAGCCAGCCGTACCGCAGCGTCAGCCCGGTGGCGAGGCCGCCCATCGAGTGCGCGACGACCGCGTGTGCGGGGCCGTGCACCGCCGCGACGGCGTCGAGGGCGTGGCCCATCTCGACGGCATGGCTCTGACCGGCAACGGCACCGGGGTCGGACGTTCCGTGACTCGGCGCATCGTGCGTGACCACGGTGAACCCGGCCCCGACGAGGGGCGCGACGAGCTTGGCCAGCTGCGTCTCGTTGCCGCCCCAGCCGTGCACCAGGTAGACGACGGGCCCCGCGCCCCAGCGATGTCCTCGAATCGTCCGGCCCTGCGACTGGACCTCGAAGGGCGTGCCGGACGGCGGGAGGTCCCCGATCGGCGCGGTCGGCAGCGCGAACCACCAGCGATCGGCCCAGCGGGCACCGAGCGCTGGCGCGGTGTGCTCGAGGGTGCGGAAGGCCGTCCGCAACAGCCGCTGAGAGGGACGAACGATCGTGCTTTTTTGTGATCCTGCGTGTGCCATGACGATTCCTTGATCGGTTCAGGCCGGCTGGCCGGCGTGGGTGATGAGTGACTCGAACGCGCGATGCACGCGATCGAGGGCGTGGGGGTCGCGCAGCAGCCGCGATGCGTGCTGGTGGGCGAGCGTGAGGGCGTGCAGCTCGTACGCGAACTGCTCGAGGTCGAGGTCGTCGCGGAACTCGCCCTCGCTGACCGCGGTGCCGGCGACCGTGGCGATCATCTCGAGCCAGTCGCGCTCGTCGCGGACCAGCGCATCACGCACGGGTCCGGGCTGGTCGTCGAGCTCGGAGCTGGCGGCCACGAACAGGCACCCGCCCTCCTCCATGGCCTCGGACCAGGTGACCCAGGAGTCGAACAGCACCCGGAGCCGTGCCACGCCCCGCGGCGCCTGCAGCGCCGGGCGTACGACCTGGTCGACGAACCGCTCGCGGGTGTGGCGCAGGATCTCGATCTGCAGGGCCTCCTTGGAGGCGAAGTGGGCGTAGAGGCCGCTCTTGGACATCCCGGTGTGCGCGGCGAGCTGCCCGATCGTCATGCCGGTCAGCCCGACCCTGGCGGCGACCGCGGTCGCCTCGGTCAGGATCGCGCGTCGCGTCTCGTCACCCTTGGACATGCCTCAGTTATAGCACGATCGTTCTTTTCGTGTCGACAGCCGCTGGTCTTCGGGCGTCTCAGCGGATGGCCTTCGCTGAGACGATGTGTGGCGGGCCGATAAACTCGGCTGGTGCTGACCATCGACCGAGCCACGCATGACGCGATCATCGCGCATGCGCGACGCGACCACCCCGACGAGGCCTGCGGCGTCGTCGCCGGGCCGATCGGCTCCGACGTGCCCGCACGCTTCATCCCGATGCTCAACGCGGCGATGTCCCCGACGTTCTACGAGTTCGACTCCGGCGACCTGCTCAAGCTCTACCGCGAGATGGACGACCGCGACGAGGAGCCCGTGGTGGTCTACCACTCGCACACCTCGACCGAGGCCTATCCGTCGCGCACCGACATCAGCCTCGCCGGCGAGCCCGGCGCCCACTACGTGCTGGTGTCGACCCGCGACGGAGCGGACCTGGGCGGACCGGTGGAGTTCCGGTCCTACCGGATCGTCGACGGTGAGGTCACCGAGGAAGAAGTTCACATCGTCGACAGTTATGCAGACGACGGATTCACCGACGTAGAAGCAACCCAACAGAAGGCAGAACACTGATGGCCATCGAGGTCCGCATCCCCACGATCCTGCGCACCTACACCGGCGGCGAGCGTGCCGTCGAGGGCAGCGGAGCGACCGTCTCCGAGCTCATCGACAAGCTCGAGAGCGACCACCCCGGCATCAAGGAGCGCCTCCTCGAGAACGGTGAGGCCCGCCGCTTCGTCAACATCTACGTCAACGACGAGGACATCCGGTTCACGGGTGGCCTCGACACCGCGGTCGCCGACGGCGACAACGTGGTGATCCTGCCGGCCGTGGCCGGCGGCGCCGTCTGAGATGCGCTACGACTCCCTGATCGACTCCGTCGGCGGCACGCCGCTCGTCGGGCTCCCCAACCTCTCGCCGACCCCGGACGTACGCCTGTGGGCCAAGCTCGAGGACCAGAACCCCACCGGCTCGATCAAGGACCGCGCGGCGCTCAGCATGATCCTGCGCGCCGAGAAGGAAGGACGGCTCACGCCGGGCGCCACGATCCTCGAGCCGACCAGCGGCAACACCGGCATATCGCTCGCGATGGTCGCGAGCCAGCGCGGCTACAAGCTGATCTGCGTCATGCCCGAGAACACCTCGATCGAGCGCACGCAGCTGCTCACGATGTGGGGCGCCGAGATCATCCCGTCGCCCGCGGCGGGCGGCTCCAACGAGGCGGTGCGCGTCGCCAAGGGCCTCGCCGCGGAGCATCCCGACTGGGTCATGCTCTACCAGTACGGCAACCCCGCCAACGCCGACGCGCACTACGAGGGCACCGCCCCCGAGATCCTCGCCGACCTGCCCGAGGTCACACACTTCGTCGGCGGCCTCGGCACGACCGGCACCCTGATGGGCGTCGGCCGGTTCTTCCGCGAGCACAAGCCGGAGGTACGCATCGTCGCCGCCGAGCCACGCTACGGCGAGCTCGTCTACGGCCTGCGCAACCTCGACGAGGGCTTCGTCCCCGAGCTCTACGACGGGTCGCTGATCGACTCGCGGTTCAGTGTCGGCCCCCGCGATGCCGTACGCCGGGTGCGCGAGCTGATCGAGTCCGAAGGCATCTTCGCCGGCATCTCCACCGGTGCGATCCTGCACGCCGCTCTCGCGCAGGCCGCGAAGTGCGTCAAGGCAGGCGAGACCGCAGACATCGCGTTCGTCGTCGCGGATGGCGGCTGGAAGTACCTCTCCACCGGGGCGTACGAAGGCACACTCGACGAGGCCGAGGACAAGCTCGACGGCCAGCTTTGGGCCTGATCCTGCTCAACCACGTATCGGAACTGCGCACCGTCAGTTAGCCTCGTCCCGTGAGCCAGATCGTGGTGTTCTCCGGAAGCGCTCATCGACCCCTCGCCGAGAAGATCTGTTCCGAGCTCGGCCAGCCGTTGTCGGCGTCCGACACGATCCGGTTCAGCAACGACTGCCTCCAGGTGCAGCTGCTCGCGAACTGCCGCAAGAAGGATGTCTTCATCATCCAGCCGCTGGTCCCGCCGACGCAGGACCACCTGATGGAGCTGCTGCT
>NZ_JAKFCB010000078.1:0-13481 GCF_036676885.1 Aeromicrobium sp. | reverse complement strand
CTACGAGATCGACGAGGTCTACCCCGTCATCGAGAGGGCCTCGGAGATCTCCGGCCGCACGTACGGCAAGGACCACACCGACGACGTACGCTTCCGCGTCGTCGCCGACCACGTCCGCAGCGGGCTGATGCTGATGGGCGACGGCGTCACCCCGGGCAACGAGGCGCGCGGCTACGTCCTGCGCCGCCTGCTGCGTCGTGCGGTGCGCTCGATGCGTCTCCTGGGCTACGACGACCCGGCGCTGCCCGAGCTGCTCCCGGTGAGCCTCGACCGCATGAAGGCGTCCTACCCCGAGCTGGAGGCCGACTTCCCGCGCATCTCCCAGATCGCGTACGCCGAGGAGGACGCGTTCCGCCAGACCCTCGGCAAGGGCACGCAGATCTTCGAGAGCGCGGCGCTCGCGGTCAAGGACAGCGGCGGCACGACGCTGCCCGGCCAGCAGGCGTTCGCTCTCCACGACACCTACGGGTTCCCGATCGACCTCACGCTCGAAATGGCGTCAGAGCAGGGCCTCGCGGTCGACGAGGAGGGCTTCCGGGCCCTCATGACCGAGCAGCGCACGCGCGCCAAGGCCGACGCGAAGGCCAAGAAGGGCGCTCACGCCGACACCACGGTCTACCGCGTGGCGCTCGACGCCAACGGCCCGACGGAGTGGCTGGCCTACACCGATCTCACGACCGAGTCGCGGGTCATCGCGCTGATCGCGGGCGGCGACAGCGTTCCGGCGATCCCGGCCGGATCGATCGGTGAGGTCGTGCTCGACCGCACGCCGTTCTACGCCGAGTCCGGCGGTCAGCACGCCGACGCCGGCGTGCTGACGTGGGACGGCGGACGCGCCGAGGTGCTCGACGTCCAGCGTCCCCTCCGCGGCCTGGTCGTGCACCAGGTCCGGGTGCTCGAGGGCGAGCTGACGCTCGACCGCCAGATCGAGGCGGCCGTCGATCCCGAGTGGCGCCTCGGTGCGCGTCAGGCCCACTCCGGCACGCACGTCGTGCACGCCGCACTGCGCGAGGTGCTCGGCCCCACGGCGCTGCAGTCCGGCTCCTACAACCGGCCCGGCTACCTCCGCCTCGACTTCGGCTGGAACGGCGCGCTCTCGCCCGATCAGCTGCACCAGGTCGAGGAGGCGTCCAACCGGGCGCTTCGTGCCGACCTCCCGGTCAGGGCGCAGATCATGTCGCTGCCCGAGGCGCGCGACTTCGGCGCGCTCGCGCTGTTCGGCGAGACGTACGGCGAGGATGTCCGCGTCGTCGAGATCGGCGGCCCGTGGTCGCGCGAGCTGTGCGGTGGCACCCACGTCGAGCGGTCGTCGCAGATCGGCACGCTCGTCATCACGTCGGACGGCTCGGTCGGCGCCGGCAACCGGCGCATCGAGGCGCTGACGGGCATCGAGGGCTTCGAGTACCTCGCCCGCGAGCGCGATGTCGTACGCCAGCTCACCGACATCCTCAAGACCCAGCCCGGCGACGTGCCGGCCCGGGTCAAGGACCTGCTCGAGCGGCTCAAGACCGCCGAGAAGGTCGCCGAGCGCATGAAGGCGGCCCAGCTCGTCGGCGCTGCCGGCGACATCGCTGCCCAGGCCAAGGACGTCAACGGCGTCGCCTACGTCGGCCACCACGCGGCCGGCGCCGGTGGGGGAGACGTACGCACCCTGGCCCTCGACATCCGTGGCCGGCTCCGTGATCGCCCGGCGGTCGTGGTCGTGATCGGCGATGCCGGCGACAAGCCCGCGGCGGTCGTCGCGCTCAACGACGCCGCGCAGGACCGGGGCCTCTCGGCCAGCCAGCTGATCGGCGTGGTCGGCGACAAGATCGGCGGCCGCGGCGGCGGCAAGGCCGATGTGGCCCAGGGCGGTGGCACGGACGTCTCCGCGATCCCGGCGGCACTCGCAGCGGTCGAGGCGGCATTGTCAGCGTGACGATGCGTCGCGGCCGTCGGGTCGGTGTCGATGTCGGCGATGTACGCATCGGGGTCGCCGTGAGCGATCCCGACGGCATCCTCGCGACCCCGGTCGAGACGGTTCCGGCCGGGCCGGGCGCGATCGCCCGGCTGGTCGAGCTCGTGCGCGACTACGACGCGCTCGAGTGTGTCGTCGGCCTGCCCGTCGGCCTGTCGGGTCGCGAGGGCCCGGCCGCGGCCAAGGTACGTACGTTCTGTGCCGAGCTGCTGCCCGCCATTGCGCCGGTGCCGATCAGGCTGTTCGACGAGCGCATGTCGACGATGACGGCCGAGGGCCAGCTGCGACACAGCGGCAAGTCGGGAGCGGCCAGAAGAACCGTGATAGACCAAGCTGCCGCTACCGTGATCCTGCAGACGGCACTGGACACAGAGCGGACCCGTGGGTCTGCGCCAGGAGAGAGCTTGTGAGGGATCGATGAGTGACAGCGGACTGGACCTGATGACCAGTGGTTCCCCTGGCCCCGGGCGCAGGCGCGCCGCGCCGCCACCCCGCAAACCTTGGGGACGCCGGATCGTGACCCTGCTGGTCGTCCTCGCCCTGATCTTCGGCGGCTACTTCATCTGGACCAAGGTGTCGAGCTTCATCAGCGGCCCGGCCGACTACACCGGCAGCGGCACCGGCAGCGTCGTCGTCGAGATCCCGCGCAACTCCAACGGTCAGCAGATGGCTGACATCCTTGCCGAGAAGGACGTCGTCAAGAGCGCCGAGGCGTTCTACCAGCTGGCCCTCAAGGACGCCCGGTTCCAGTCGATCCAGGCCGGCTTCTACAAGCTCAAGAAGCAGATGTCCGCCGAGGCCGCGATGAAGGCCCTGGCCAACAAGGCCAACATCGTCGGCGGACCGGGCGAGGCGCGGGTGGTGATCCCCGAGGGCTCACGCGTCAAGACGATCACCAAGATCATCGCCGCGAAGACCAAGATCTCCGCCGCCGACGTCAAGAAGGCGCTCGCGGACCCCGAGGCGATCGGCCTGCCCGACGTCGCCAAGGGCAACCCCGAGGGCTACTTGTTCCCGGCGACATACTCCGTGGGCGAGAAGACGACTGCTGTCGAGCTGCTCAAGGAGATGGTGTCCAAGACCCTGTCCGTGGCCAAGGAGCTCGACATCGGCACCCGGGCCCGCGCGCTCGGGCTCAACGGCGAGGAGGTCCTGACCGTCGCCAGCATCCTGGAGTTCGAGGCCAAGAAGGACTCGGACTACCCCAAGGTCGCCCGCGTGCTCTACAACCGACTGCGGGACGGCATGCTGCTGCAGCTCGACTCCACCGTCTCGTACGCCAGCGGCCGCGAAGGTGACGTGTTCACGACCGAGGCGGAGCGCGACTCCGACTCGCCCTACAACACCTACAAGGCGGCCGGCCTGCCGCCAGGGCCGATCGGCTCGCCCGGCGCGAAGACCATCGAGGCGGCCCTCAACCCCGCCAACGGTGACTGGCTCTACTTCGTCGCGGTCAACCTCGAGACCGGTGAGACGGTGTTCTCCAACACCAAGGCCGAGCACGACCGGGCGGTCGTCAAGCTCCAGGACTACTGCCGGTCCGCGGACGACGAGATCTGCTGATGCGCTGCGCCGTCCTGGGATCGCCGATCGCCCATTCGCTCTCACCCGCCATGCATCGGGCCGCGTACGCCGAGCTGGGGCTCGACTGGACGTACGACGCCGTCGAGGTCCAGGAGGACGGCCTCGAGCAGTTCCTGTCGTCGCTGGGCGACGATGTGCGCGGGTTCTCGGTCACGGCGCCCCTCAAGCGGCGCACCGCAGCACTGGTGGGCGAGGCGAGCGAGATCGTCGGCCGACTTGGCGTGGCCAACACGATCCTGGTCGAGGACTCCGGCCTGCGAGCCGACAACACCGACGTCCCGGGCGCGGTGGCGGCGATGCTCGAGCGCGGGATCGAGCGGACCAGCTCCGCCCGCATCCTCGGGGGAGGGGCCACCGCTGCCTCGATGGCGTACGCCGTCTCGGTGATGGGCGCCGAGCGCGTCGAGTTCGTCGTGCGTGAGCCGTCACGCGCGACCGAGGCGGCCCAGGTCGCCAAGGCCGCCGGCCTCGCGGTCACGATCCACACGATCGACGAGCCGCTGATCGACAAGCTCGACCTGTTGATCTCGACCGTGCCAGGCGACGTCGTCGGATCGCGGTCCCATGAGTTCGTCGAGTCGTCCCGCGCGGTGTTCGACGTCGTCTACGACCCGTGGCCGACACCCCTCGCCAAGGCGGCCGAGCAGGCGGGCGTACCCGTCGTGTCCGGTCTCGACCTGCTGGCGCACCAGGCCGCGCTCCAGATCGAGCTCATGACGGGGAGCCGGGTTTCTCCACAGCTGCTGCGCAGAGCTGCGCTGGCCGAGCTCTCGGCACGCTAGGTTCGCACGCGTGATCATCGCCATCACCGCTCTCGCAGCGGCACTGCTCGGTGCGGCCGGACCGTACGTGATGAAGCGGATCCCGGAGCCGCAGGAGCCCGACGAGGACAAGGTCGCCTACGCCGAGCTGGCGCAGACCAAGGGCCTCACGATCGGGCTCGCGCTCGGATCCGCTCTGATGGCCGGCGTCGCGGCCTGGGGCATCGACGACGCGGAGCTGCTGCCGGCCTGGGTCGTCGTCACCGGTGTCGGCTCGTGGCTGGTCTTCATCGACTGGCGCACCCGGTTGCTGCCCTACGTCCTGGTGGCGCCGGCCTACCTCGCCACCCTGGCGCTGGTCGGGCTCGGCGCATTCCTGCTGCGTGACGTGGATGTCTTCGTCAACGCGCTGGTGGCCAACATCGTGGTCTACGTGATCTTCCGGATCCTCCACTGGATCGGCAGGGGAGCCTTCGGCTTCGGTGACGTACGCCTGTCGGGTGTGCTCGCCCTGGCGTTGGGTGCCCTGGGCGCCAACGAGGTCATGGTCGGCATGTACGCGGGGTTCCTCCTCGGCGCGGTGTTCGGCGTCCTGCTCTCGCGCCTGAAGATCGTCGACCCCAAGTCGTACGCGTTCGGGCCCTACATGGTGGTCGGGGCGGTCTTCGGGGCTGCGTGGGGGACCGCCGTCTACGGCGCCTGATCACGGATCGTCGAGTAGTACGGACGCGGTCCCGGGTAACGCATGGGGCGTGGGAGAATTGCTTCCATGCTTCGTTGGTTGACCGCAGGTGAGTCGCACGGCCCCGCTCTTGTCGCCGTGCTCGAGGGATTGCCCGCCGGAGTGCAGGTGACCAGCAAGGACATCCAGGCCGCGCTGGCACGTCGCCGGCTCGGCTACGGACGCGGAGCGCGGATGGCGTTCGAGCAGGACGAGCTCGAGATCGTCGGCGGCCTCCGCCACGGATCGACGATGGGCAGCCCGATCGCGCTGCGCATCGGCAACAGCGAGTGGCCCAAGTGGGAGCAGGTCATGGCGGCCGATCCGGTCGACGCCGAGGTCCTCGACGGGCTCAAGCGCAATGCGCCGTTGACCCGGCCGCGACCCGGCCACGCCGACCTCGCCGGCATGCAGAAGTACGGCTTCGACGAGGCCCGTCCGATCCTCGAGCGGGCCAGCGCCCGCGAGACCGCCGCCCGGGTGGCGCTCGGCGAGATCGCCGCCCAGTTCATCCAGCAGACGACCGGCGCCACGATCGTGTCGCACGTCGTCGAGCTCGGCACCGTGCGTGCGCCCGCGGGCGTGATCCCCAGCCACAGCGACGTCGAGGCGCTCGACGCCGACCCCGTGCGCTGCTTCGATCCCGAGACCAGTGCCGCGATGGTCGCCGAGATCGACCAGGCGCACAAGGACGGCGACACGTTGGGCGGCGTCGTCGAGGTCGTCGTCGAGGGCTTGCCGCCCGGGCTCGGCTCGCACACCCACTGGGACAAGCGGCTCGACGGCCGCCTCGCCGCTGCGCTGATGGGCATCCAGGCCATCAAGGGCGTCGAGCTGGGTGACGGCTTCGAGCTGGCCCGCACGCGTGGGTCGCTGGCGCACGACGAGATCGTGCCGACGGCCGACGGCATCCGCCGCGTCTCCGGCCGCGCGGGCGGCACCGAGGGTGGCATGACGACGGGCGAGATCCTGCGCGTGCGCGCCGCGATGAAGCCCATCGCGACGGTCCCGCGCGCTCTCCGCACGGTCGACGTCGAGACGGGTGAGGAGGCGCGTGCCCACCACCAGCGCTCCGACGTCTGCGCCGTCCCGGCGGCCGGGATCGTCGCCGAGGCGATGGTGGCCCTGGTCGTCGCCGACGCGATCCTCGAGAAGTTCGCCGGCGACGCCGTCGAGGAGACCCGACGCAACGTCGAGGGCTACCTCGCGAACCTGAGGCACCGTTGAGTCCCGTCGTCGTCCTCGTCGGGCCGCCCGGCGCGGGCAAGACGACGGTGGCCCGGGCGCTGGCCGACCGGCTGGGTGTGGCGTTCCGCGACACCGACCAGGACATCGAGGCGCGCGAGGGCACATCGGTGCAGGACATCTTCATCGATCACGGCGAGGCGCACTTCCGAGCACTCGAGGAGAAGGCCGTCGCCGCAGCGTTGAACGACCACGACGGCGTGCTGGCACTCGGCGGTGGCGCGGTGCTGAGCCCCGCGACGCGTGAGCTGCTCCGGCAGCACCGGGTGATCTTCCTCGACGTCAGCCTGCCGGCCGCCGTGGCGCGGGTCGGCATGAACGCCAACCGCCCGCTGCTGCTCGGCAACGTCCGCGCGCAGCTGAAGACCCTGCTGGACCAGCGCCGCCCGCTCTACGGCGAGGTCGCGCGCTTCACGATCGTCACCGACGATGTCGACGCTGCCCAGGTCACCGACCGGGCCCTGGAACTGATCGAGGAGGACCGATGACGACGCGCCTGACAGTGCCGACCGCTCGCCCGTACGACGTGGTGATCGGCAATGGCGTGCACGAGCAGTTGCGCGGGCTCATCGGATTCGGCCTCGGCGTGCTGAGGGTCGCGATCATCCACTCGCCGACCATGGCCAAGCAGGCCGAGGTCCTGCGCGAGCCACTCGTCTCCGACGCGCTCGAGGTCCACCTGATCGAGGTCCCCGATGGCGAGCGGGCCAAGACCTCCGACGTGCTGGCGTTCTGCTGGAAGGTCCTCGGCGAGACCGGATTCACCCGGTCCGACGTCATCGTCGGCCTCGGCGGCGGCGCCACGACGGATCTCGCCGGGTTCGTCGCGGCGAGCTGGCTGCGCGGTGTCCGCTTCGTCAACGTCCCGACGACGGTGCTCGGCATGGTCGACGCCGCGGTCGGCGGCAAGACCGGCATCAACACCGCGGAGGGCAAGAACCTCGTCGGGGCGTTCCACGAGCCGGTCGGGGTGCTGTGCGACCTGGACGTGCTCCAGAGCCTGCCCGCTGCCGAGCTGCGCAGCGGCCTCGCGGAGGTCGCCAAGTGCGGCTTCATTGCCGACCCGACGATCCTCGACCTGATCGAGGCCGCCCCCGAATCGCTCTCCGACGCGTCGTCGCCGATCGTCGCCGAGCTGATCGCCAAGGGCATCACGGTCAAGGCGCGCGCCGTCGCGGGTGACCTGCGCGAGACGGGCGAGGACGGGCAGATCGGGCGCGAGGCGCTCAACTACGGGCATACCTTCGGTCACGCCGTCGAACGGTTCGAGCACTATCGCATCCGCCACGGCGAGGCGATCTCGATCGGCATGGTCTACGTCGCCGAGGTCGCGCATCGCGCCGGACGGATCGACCAGGACCTCCTGGACCGCCATCGGTCGATCCTCGGCATGCTGGGGCTCCCGATGACGTACCGACCGGGCATCTGGGAGGCGCTGTCGGCCACGATGCGGCTCGACAAGAAGACCCGCGGCGACCAGCTCCGGTTCGTGGTCCTCGACGGCCTGGCGAAGCCGGCGATCCTGGCCGGACCCGACGAGCAGCTGATCCTCGACGCCTACCGCGCCATCTCCTCGTGACCACGGCCGAGCGCCGCGAGCGGCTCACCGCGGTGCTGGCCGAGCGCGGCATCGACGGTGTCGTCGTGACGACCCTGGTCAATGTCCGCTACCTGACCGGATTCACCGGCTCCAACGGTGCGCTGGTCGTGCCGCGCGAGGGCGCCGCGGTGTTCCTGACCGACGGGCGCTACCGCGACCAGGCGGCCGCGGAGCTCCCGGACGTCGAGCACCAGATCGGCCGCGACCTGCTGGGTGCCGCTGCCGCCCTTGCCGCCGGCGGGACCTGGGCAGCCGAGACGCACACGCTCAGCGTCGATTCGCACGCGCGGCTCAGCGAGCTCGCGCCGACGACCACGTTCGTACCGGCCGACCGGGTCGTCGAGTCGCTGCGCGAGGTCAAGGACGATGCCGAGATCGCCGCACTGCGTCGGGCCTGCGACATCTCGACGAGGGCTCTCGAGTCGTTGCTTCAGGGCCCGCTCGCCGGGCGCACTGAGCGTGCGGTCGCCCGCGATCTGGAGAACCGGATGCTCGACCTCGGCGCCGAGGCCGTCGGGTTCGAGACGATCCTCGCGGCCGGCGAGAACTCCGCGATCCCGCACCACAGCCCCACGGACCGCATCCTCGCCGACGGCGACCTGGTCAAGATCGACTTCGGTGCGCGCGTCGACGGCTACCACGCCGACTGCACGCGGACATTCGTGCTGGGCCGGGCCGATGACTGGCAGCGCGAGATCCACGCGGCCGTCAAGGAGTCACAGGCGGCGGGCCTCGTGGCCTTGCGGGAGGGTGCCGTGATCGCCGATTCGTACGCTGCGGCAACCTCGTCGCTGGACGCCGTGGGGTGGCTCTCCGCCTTCACGACCGGGCTCGGTCACGGCGTCGGCCTGGAGATCCATGAGGACCCGTTCATCGGGCCCTCGCAGACAGGTAAACTGGCTAGTCGCACTGTCCTCACGATGGAGCCGGGCATCTATGTCCCGGGTCGTGGGGGAGTACGTATCGAAGACACCGTCCTCGTGACCACGGGCGCCCCCGAGGTGCTCACCACGATGACCAAAGACCTCCTGGAGATTGGCTGATGGCCACCACGAACGACATCAAGAACGGCATGGTCCTCGACCTCGACGGGCAGCTCTGGTCCGTCGTGTGGTTCCAGCACCACAAGCCCGGCAAGGGCGGCGCGATGGTCAAGACGACCCTCAAGAACGTCATGAGTGGCAAGACCGTCGACAAGACGTTCAACGCCGGCCTCAAGATCGAGACCGCCAACGTCGACAAGCGCGACTTCCAGTACCTCTACCACGACGGCGACTCCTACGTCTTCATGGACAAGACGACGTACGACCAGGTGCACATCTCCGAGGCCGTCGTCGGCGACGCCAAGGACTACATGCTCGACAACCAGGACGCGATGGTCGCGATGCACGAGGGTGTGCCGCTCTACATCGAGCTCCCGGCATCGGTCGAGCTGCTCGTCGAGTACACCGAGCCGGGCCTGCAGGGCGACCGCTCGAGCGGCGGCACCAAGCCGGCGCGCCTGGAGACCGGCAAGGAGATCCAGGTCCCGCTGTTCATCGTCAACGGCGAGAAGATCAAGGTCGACACTCGCGACGGCAGCTACCTCGGTCGCGTGCAGGGCTGATGTCGGCACGTACGAAGTCCCGCAAGCGCGCTCTCGACATCCTCTTCGAGTCCGAGGCCCAGAGCCTGCCGCCCGGCGGCACGCTCGCGGAACGGCGAGCCGACACCGAGTACCCCGTCAACGACTACGCGGTGCTGTTGATCGAGGGCGTCGTCTCGCACCGTGACCGCCTCGACGAGATCATCACTGAGAACGCCAAGGACTGGACGCTCGACCGCATGCCGGCCGTCGACCGCAACCTGCTGCGTATCGGCGCGTACGAGATCCTCTATGTCGACGACGTCCCCGACGCGGTCGCGGTCAGCGAAGCGGTGAGCCTGGCGAGCGACCTGTCGACCGACGAGTCGCCGTCGTTCATCAACGGGCTGCTGAGCAAGATCGTCGAGCTCAAGCCGACCCTGGCGGTCTGACGCTCGGTCACTCCGAGGGTTCGGGCGTCTCGCAGTCGATCTTCGGATTGACGCCCATGTAGTTGAGCGGACCGGCGATCACCGTGAGCACGGTGTCGCCGACCTTGGCGCAGGTGGCGTCGCCCGACGACGTGAAGTAGTCACGTTGGGCTGCCGCCACGACCCCGATGATGAGCCAGATGAGCAGGACCACTGAACCGATTCGCATGATGGCCTCCTGATCCAGCGAAGTACCCCGAGTATGTCGCCTCAATCGGACATACTCCCTGCATGAGCGCTGCCGACGAGTCCCCACCCTGGATCGAGCTGCTCGTGCGGATGTGCGCAGGCGAGAGCGCGGAGGAGCCTTTCGTCGGCATCCTGGAAGTCCCTCGCGGAGAGTACGGCGACGAGTGGCCCGGCACCGTCCGGGTGTTCAAGGACCGTGAGCGCTATCGTGTCGAGGCACTGGACGGCAGGCTGCTGACGATCCGCCAGGCGGCCCGCACGTATGTGTTCCACGATGACGACGCCCCCGCCCGCCTCGACGACGACGAGGACGGGGAGGTCCACCATGGCGCGCATGGCAGCATCATCCGGCGCCGTCATCCGACGGACTGGCGAGGAGATGACTTCACCAGGCCGGCTGGCCCACCGCGCGCCGTGACCTACCTCGGCCGACCAGCATGGGAGGTCGAGCTGACGCCCCCGCCGCACAAGCCGTCCGCGCTGGTGCTCACGATCGATGCCGAGAACGGCATGACACTGCAGCAACGCAGCGTGGAGTTCGGCGTGATCAGCCGGTGGACCGAGCTGGCAGAGGTCGAGAGCCAACCCGACGAGCTGTTCACGTGGGACGGCGACTACGCGTGGGCGGGGTCTTTTGGTGAGGACGTGCCCGCCGAGGTCCGAGAGGCCATCGAGCGCGAGCAGCAAGAGGACGCCGAGCAGCTCGCCGCACTCCGTGTGCCGGACCTGCGCGTCGAGCTCACCGCGCACCCGGATCTCCACTTCGTCGAGGACGGTTCGGCGCACGTGTCATACCACCTCGGCGGTCTCGTCATCGTCGAGCGACGTCCACGCAGCGACGATCCGTGGGACCACGGGTCGTTCCCCGGCGAAAGCACCGAATGGTCCGACGGCGACACCGACTGGTACGTCCGCGTGCTCAGCGTCGGGTCGGATCAGCTCGCCGCGATCCGCTCGCAGCTCGCCGAGCCGCGTCCCGATCGCGAGTGACGCGCTGCTAGGCTGAGCGACGAACATCGACATCCTTTAACGGCCGTCCCGAGAGGCGGAGAAGGAGGTCAGACATGGTCGCGTCTGATGACGCCCCCCGTGCTGACACTGCGCACATCCCGGAAGCGGCGCACGCACCCGCACGAACCGTCCTGGACGACAAGGACATCTCCCGCGCGTTGACGCGCATCACCCACGAGATCCTCGAGCGCAACCGCGACGCCTCCGACGTCCTGCTGCTCGGCATCCCGACGCGCGGCGTCCACCTGGCCCGGCGCATCGCGAAGCGTATGTCCGAGGTCGAGGGCCGGGTCATCACCGCCGGCGCGCTCGACGTCACGATGTACCGCGACGACCTGCGCCTCAAGCCGGCGCGGGCGCTGGAGCACACCGAGATCCCCGATGACATCGACGGCAAGATCGTCGTGCTGGTCGACGACGTCCTGTTCTCCGGCCGCACGATCCGGGCCGCGCTCGACGCGCTCAACGAGCTCGGCCGGCCCAAGGCCGTACAGCTCGCGGTCCTGATCGATCGCGGCCACCGCGAGCTGCCGATCCGCGCCGACTTCGTCGGCAAGAACCTCCCGACCTCGCTGGTCGAGAAGGTCAAGGTCGCACTCACGGAGTCCGACGAACGCGACGCGGTCGACATCCAAGGGGGAGCAGCATGACGTTCACACACCTGCTCAGCGCGGGCGACCTCGACCGTACGGACGCGATCCGCATCCTCGACACCGCCGAGGAGCTCCTCGGCGTCGCGAGCCGGCCGATCAAGAAGCTGCCGACGCTGCGCGGCCGCACCGTGGTCAACCTGTTCTTCGAGGACTCGACCCGCACGCGCATCTCGTTCGAGGCGGCGGCCAAGCGACTCAGCGCCGACGTCATCAACTTCTCGGCCAAGGGCTCGAGCGTGTCCAAGGGCGAGAGCCTCAAGGACACCGCGCTCACCCTGCAGGCGATGGGCGCCGACGCGGTCGTCATCCGCCACCAGCACTCCGGCGCACCGCACCGCCTGGCCAACGCCAAGTGGACCAACGGCGCGGTCATCAACGCCGGTGACGGCACCCACGAGCACCCGACGCAGGCGCTGCTCGACGCGTTCACGATGCGGAGGCACCTGGGCGAGCTCGAGGGCAAGAACATCACGATCGTGGGCGACGTCCTGCACAGCCGGGTCGCGCGCTCCAACGCGCTGCTGCTCGACACGCTCGGCGCCAACGTCACGCTGGTCGCACCGCCGACGCTGCTGCCGGTCGGGGTCGAGAAGTGGCCGGTCGAGACGTCGTACGACCTCGACTCGTCGCTCGAGAAAGCCGACGCCGTCATGATGCTGCGCGTGCAGCAGGAGCGCATGAACGCCGCGTTCTTCCCCAGCGCTCGCGAGTACAGCCGCCGCTACGGTCTCGACACCCCGCGCCTCAACCGGTTGCCCGAGCACGCGATCGTCATGCACCCCGGCCCGATGAACCGCGGCATGGAGATCACCGCCGACGTCGCCGACCACGTGCGCTCGGTCATCGTCGAGCAGGTCACCAACGGCGTGGCCGTACGCATGGCCGTCCTCTACCTCCTCCTCGGCGGCGCCGCCGGGGAACCCGAAGCACCTGAAGACTCCACGAATGAAGGACGGGAATGAGCATCCTTATCCAGAATGTCAATCGCCTGGGTGAGGAGGTCGTCGACATCCTGGTCGAGGACGGCGTCATCACCGCGATCGGCACCGGGCTCGACGGCGACGAGACGATCGACGCGACCGGCCTGGTCGCGCTGCCGGGACTCGTCGACCTGCACACCCACGTACGCGAGCCCGGACGTGAGGACGCCGAGACCGTCCTGAGCGGCTCCAAGGCCGCCGCCCGCGGTGGGTTCACGTGCGTGCACGCCATGGCCAACACCGACCCGGTCGCCGACACCGCGGGCGTCGTCGAGCAGGTCTGGCGCCTCGGCCGCGAGGGTGGCTACTGCGACGTGCAGCCCGTCGGCGCCGTCACGATCGGCCTCGGCGGCTCGCGGCTCGCCGAGCTCGGAGCGATGGCCGACTCGGCCGCCGGCGTCCGGGTGTTCTCCGACGACGGCAAGTGCGTCTCGGACGCCGTGATCATGCGCAGGGCGCTGGAGTACGTCAAGGCGTTCGACGGCGTCATCGCGCAGCACGCGCAGGAGCCACGCCTCACCGAGGGCGCGCAGATGAACGAGGGCCCGCTCTCCGGCGAGCTGGGCCTGACCGGCTGGCCCGCCGTTGCCGAGGAGGCGATCATCGCCCGCGACGTCCTGCTCGCCGAGCACGTCGGCTCGCGCCTGCACGTGTGCCACCTGTCGACCCGCGGCTCGGTCGAGATCATCCGTTGGGCCAAGGGCCGCGGCATCGACGTCACGGCC
>NZ_JAKFCB010000077.1:0-5971 GCF_036676885.1 Aeromicrobium sp. | reverse complement strand
GACCGGCGCTGCGCCTTCTTCGTCGTCGAGCAGGTGCACGACCTCACGCTTGCGCGGGAGCAGCGCCACCGGGATCAGCGTGGCGACCAGCACGCCGAACGCCACCCAGTAGGACGACTGGAACGCATCGGCCAGGTCGTTGAAGCCCTTCTGCAGCACGTCGCCGGGCACACCCAGCAGCTGGACGAGCTTCTCACCGTTGTCGGTGTGCGAGCTGGCCGCGAGCTGCGCCGCCGTGAGACCGCCGTCGACATTCGGCAGCTTGTCCGAGCCGGCGAGGATGTCGCCACTCTTCATGGACTTCGTGAGGACGACCGAGATCGTGGCGATGCCGGTCGCGCTCGCGACCTGCTGGGTCACGTTGAGCAGCGTCGACCCGCGAGCGACGTCGGCCGCCTTGAGGGTCTTGAGCGCCGACGTGAACAGCGGCATCATCGTCGCGCCCATGCCCAGACCGGTGACGAACAGCCAGCCCATGATGGTCCAGTCGGAGGTGCCCGGATCCGTGCTCTGTGCCAGGCCGAACATGCCGACCAGAATGCCGAGGAAGCCGAACGGGACGATGCGTCCGACCGGGATCTTGTCGGACAGCGCGCCCGCGATCGGCATCGTCAGCATGGCTCCGATGCCCTGCGCGGCAACGAGCAGGCCGGCCTTCTTGACCGAGTAGCCGTCGACCTGCTGGAAGTAGGTCGGCACCAGGAGCAGCGCACCGAAGAACGCCCCGGCGAACAGGAACATCGTGACGATCGACACCGTCAGGTTGCGGTCCTGGAACAGGCGCAGGTCGAGCAACGGGTGCTGCGGCTTGAACGACCAGACCACGAACGCGCCGATCAGGAGGATGCCGATCGCTGCGGGAATCAGGACCTTGCCGGTCACGACCGTGCCCTCCGCCATGCTGGACACGCCGTAGAGCAGCGAGGCGAGACCCGGCGACAGCAGGATCATGCCGACCACGTCGAACGACTCGCTCGGCTCCGGGGAGTCCTTGGGCAGGACCCGCCAGGAGTAGACCAGGCCGATCAGGCCGATCGGCAGGTTGATGAGGAAGACCCAGTGCCACGAGGCCGCGTCGATCAGGATGCCGCCGAGGATCGGGCCCATGATCGGGCCGAGCAGCATCGGGATGCCGAGGATCGCCATGAGGCGGCCCATGCGGTGCGGGCCGGCCGCCTTGGTCATGATCGTCATGCCGAGCGGCATCAGCATGCCGCCGCCGAGGCCCTGGAGCACCCGGAAGCCGATGAGGGCCTCGATGTTCCACGCCGTGGCGCACAGCAGCGATCCGATCGTGAACAACGCGATCGCGGTCATGTAGAGGCGCTTGGTGCCGAACCGGTCGGCCGCCCAGCCGGTGAGCGGGATGACCGCCGCGAGCGCGAGCATGTAGGCGGTGGCGGTCCACGCCACGGTCGAGTAGGCGAGCGGCTCGTCGCTGCCCGAGAGCTCGGTCTGGAACGTCGGCAGCGCGACGTTGACGACGGTCACGTCGAGGATCGACATGATGGCGCCGAGCACGACGACGCCCGCGATCTTGAGGAGCTCGGGTGTGATCTTGTCGCTGTCGTCGATCTGTCCCGTTTGGGATGTCATACGCATTTCTCCTAAGGGGTGTGCCGGCGCAGGGTGTCGCCGGCGAGGATGTCGCTGATCGCGCGATGCAGGTCGTCGCGCTGGGCCTCGGGCAGGTCCGCCGTGAAGGCCTTGATCGACTCACGCTTGGAGTCGATGTGTTGCATGCTGAGCTTCTCGCCCGCCGGGGTGAGCGAGACGAGCTTGACCCGACGGTCGTCGGGGCTCTCGCGTCGCTCGACGACGTCGAGCTTGAGGAGCTGGTCGACGTTGCGACCCGTCGCCGCGTCGGACAGGCCGAGCGCCTTGGCGATCGAGTGGATCGGCATGGGCTCGCCCTTCTTGGCGAGGAGGAACAACATACGTGCCTGCGAGAACGACAGGTCGAGCTCGACCATCGCGTCCATGCCGTCGGACTCGGCCAGCGTCATCAGACGCATGATGAAGTCCTCGAGCGCGGCATAGAGCTCGTCCGGAGATGTGGGCACCGAAAAACCATAACGAAGATGCAACCTTTGTTCAAATGAAGTCTTTGTGAACGCGCAATTACCGGGCGGTGGCCGCGATTCGTGTCCGGACGGTCCTCCCCCGTAGAATGGCAAGGCTCCGAGGTGCTCGAGCATTCCCCACGCATAGGACTTTTTTCGCATGCCCATTCGCTCCGACCTGCGCAATGTCGCAATCGTCGCCCACGTCGACCACGGCAAGACGACCCTGGTCGACGCCATGCTCCAGCAGCAGGGCAACTACGACGAGCACCACCAGCTGGCCGAGCGGGCCATGGACTCCGGCGACCTCGAGCGCGAGAAGGGCATCACGATCCTCGCGAAGAACACCGCAGTTCGCTACAACGGTCCCGGCGCGCCCGACGGCGGCGTCACGATCAACATCATCGACACCCCGGGCCACGCCGACTTCGGTGGCGAGGTCGAGCGCGGACTCTCGATGGTCGACGCGGTCATCCTGCTCGTCGACGCGTCCGAGGGCCCGCTCCCCCAGACCCGCTTCGTGCTGCGCAAGGCGCTCGCCGCCAAGATGCCCGTCGTCCTGGTCGTCAACAAGGTCGACCGCCCCGACTCCCGCATCGCCGAGGTCGTCGACGAGACGTACGAGCTGTTCCTCGACCTCCTCGAGGACGGCGCCAGCGAGGACGCCCTCGACTTCCCCGTCGTCTACGCCTCCGCGCGTGCCGGCCGCGCGTCGCTGAAGCAGCCGGAGGACGGCGGCATGCCCGACAGCGAGAACCTCATCCCGCTGTTCCAGACGATCATGGACGCCGTGCCCGCTCCGGAGTACACCGAGGGCGCACCGCTGCAGGCCCACGTCACGAACCTCGACGCGTCGCCGTTCCTCGGCCGCCTCGCGCTGGTCCGCGTCTTCGAGGGCACGCTCAAGAAGGGCGCCCAGGTCGCGTGGATGAAGCACGACGGCACGACCGAGAAGGTCAAGATCACCGAGCTGCTCGTCACCAAGGAGCTCGAGCGCGTACCCGGTGAGAGCGCCGGCCCCGGCGACATCGTCGCGATCGCGGGCATCCCCGACATCACGATCGGCGAGACCCTGGCCGATCCGGAGAACCCTGTCGCGCTGCCGCTCATCACGGTCGACCAGCCGGCCATCTCGATGACGATCGGCACCAACACCTCGCCGCTCGCCGGCCGCGAGAAGGGCACCAAGGTCACCGCCCGCCTCGTCAAGGACCGCCTCGACCGCGAGCTCATCGGCAACGTGTCCCTCAAGGTGCTCGAGACCGAGCGCCCCGACGCCTGGGAGGTCCAGGGCCGTGGCGAGCTCGCCCTGGCGATCCTCGTCGAGCAGATGCGCCGCGAGGGCTACGAGCTCACGGTCGGCAAGCCGCAGGTCGTGACCCGCGAGGTCGACGGCAAGATCCACGAGCCGATGGAGCGCCTGACGATCGACGCCCCCGAGGAGTACCTCGGCGCGATCACGCAGCTGCTCGCCGTCCGCAGGGGCCGCATGGAGCAGATGATCAACCACGGCACCGGCTGGGTCCGCATGGAGTTCATCGTGCCGGCGCGTGGCCTGATCGGCTTCCGCACCGAGTTCCTGACCGACACCCGCGGCACCGGCATCGCGCACCAGACGTTCGAGAAGTACGAGCCGTGGGCCGGCGACATCTCGACCCGTCCCTCCGGCTCGCTCGTGTCGGACCGCGCCGGGGCCGCGACGTCGTACGCCATGACCAACATCCAGGAGCGCGGCACGCTGTTCATCGAGCCGGCCACCGAGGTCTACGAGGGCATGATCGTCGGCGAGAACTCGCGCGCCGACGACATGGACATCAACATCGTCCGTGAGAAGAAGCAGACCAACGTACGCTCGAACGCCGACGAGTTCGAGAAGCTCGTGCCGCCGCGCAAGCTGTCGCTCGAGCAGTCGCTGGAGTTCTGCCGCGAGGACGAGTGCGTCGAGGTCACCCCGACCGCCGTGCGCATCCGCAAGATCATCCTCGACGCCACCGAGCGCAACCGCGCCAACCGCGGCAAGAAGTAACCCGGAGCGGTGACTTAGCGTCCAGTCGCTCCGTGGAGCGGTGACTTAGCGTCCAGTTCTCAGGCGACCTTGGACGCCAGGTCACCGCTCGACGGGATCGGTGCGAACAGCGCTGACCATCGATCGCCGAAGACCGGCGCAGGTCCGTCGTAGCCTCCGCGGACGAGCTGCCCGTAGACCTCGGCGACGAGCTTCTTCGGGGTCTCGAGCTTCTCGTTCGTGACCTGGACATAGCGCCAGCCCTCATCGCGGAAGTCCCGGTAGCGGTCGATGTCGCTGTTCCACTGGTTCAGGTCATTCAGATGTTGGCGGCCTTCGTACTCGACGAGCAACTTCCACACCAGGTAGACGAGGTCGCCGTAGCCGAGGATCTCGCCGCGCGCATTGCGTACGTCCTTGTTGGCCTCGGGTCTCGGCAGACCCGCGAACACCAGGACCACCCGGGACTCGGACTCCTTGAGCGAGCGAGACCCGGCGTCCAGGTGAGGCAGCACTCGCCGGACCTGACGCGCACCAGGTCGCCAGTGATCCCTGCGCGCCAGCTCAGCGACCTCGAGCACGGTCATGTGGCGGTGATGCAGCAACCAGTCGCCGACCTTGATCGCATCGATCATCCGGGCGTCCGCGCAGTACTGGATGAATGCGGCGGCCGGAGTCACGCCGACATCGTCGAGGGGTGGGAGCACCTCGGTGCGGTGAAGGAAGATGTCGTCGATGTCGAGGTGCAGGTCACCCGCGACGGTGAAGCGGAGCGGCTTCGCGGGCCCGAGGTCGAGACCCAGCGCCTGGATGCGGGTGAGGTGGCTCAGCTGTGCTCGTCGAGGCATCGCCATCGTGGCGGCTGCGATCCAGTCCCGATCCGTCATTGCATGATCGACATGCACCCAGACCCTCGGGAAGAGCCTGCGGAAACGCTTGCCACGGAGCACCTTCTCCGAGACGCCGACTGATCGTGCGTACGCAGCCGTGAACGGGCCGGCAAGGAGAACGGGAGGGATGTCGATGGGTGAGGGCATGCTCCACGCTGAGCCCGCGTACTGGCATCGCGCGACACGTCGAGTCGCGGCTGTGGACGCTCAGTCACCGCCGCATCCATGTGGACATCGAGCGGTGACCCTGCGTCCACGGCGCGTACGCAAGTGGACGCTAGCTCACCGCCCCGCACCGGGACTGGACGCTAGCTCACCGCTCGCGGCGGCAAGTGGACGCTAACTCACCGCCCAAGGGTCAGAGGACGTTCTTGGGGCGGAACTGCACGCTGATGCGGGGGCCGACGGGCTTGGCGGTCTTGAGGATCGCGTGCTCCCACGTACGTTGGCACGTGCCGCCCATGACGACGAGGTCGCCGTGGCCCAGCGAGAAGCCGATCTGGTGACCGCCGCCGCGCGGACGCAATGACAACCGGCGGGCGGCGCCGAGCGAGACGATCGCGACCATCGTGTTGTCGGTGCGACCGCGGCCGATGCGGTCACCGTGCCACGCCACGCTGTCGCGACCGTCGCGGTAGTAGCAGAGCCCGGACGTCACGAAGCGCTCACCGAGCTCGGCCTCGTAGTGATCGCTCAGCGCCTCGCGGGCCTCCAGCAGCAGCGGATCGGGCAGCTTCGCATCGACCCCGTAGTGGCACAGCAGCCGCGGCACGTCGACCATCCGGTCGTACATCTCACGGTTCTCCGCCCGCCACGGCACCTCGGCCTGCAGGCGGAGGAACAGGTCGTCGGACCCAGTGACCCAGCCCGGCAGCACGTCGACCCAGGCTCCCCGTGTCAGCACCGTGCGCTCAGGAGCCAGCCGGCCGAGGCCGGTGGGTTGCCCCATGTCGAGCAGCGATCCCTGGAAGAACTCCTCCATCCCGACATCGTACGCTCGATCGAACACATGT
>NZ_JAKFCB010000076.1:0-11283 GCF_036676885.1 Aeromicrobium sp. | reverse complement strand
TGCGGTTGCGGGACGAGGGACGACTCGACATCGGCGACACGATCGGCACGCACCTCCCCGAGGTGCCGTTCCCGCAGGTCACGATCGCGCAGCTGTTGACGCACACCTCCGGCCTGCAGGCGGAGACCGACGGCGAGTGGTGGGAGCGCACGGAGGGCGATTCGTGGGCCGCCCTGATGGCCGCGAACCCCCGGCTGCGGTCGACGCCCGGCACCGGCTTCCACTACTCCAACGTCGGCTACGCAGTGCTCGGCGAGCTCATCGCCCGGCTGCGGGACCAGCCGTGGCAGGACGCCGTGCGGGCGGGCCTGCTCGAACCGCTCGGCATGACGCGTACGACGACCAGGCCGGCACCGCCCGCGGCGCCCGGCCTCGCGGTGCACCCGCTGGCCGACCTCGTCCACGCCGAGCCCGAGCACGACGCCGGCGCTCTGGCACCCGCGGGACAGCTCTGGTCGACGGTTGACGACCTCGCCCGCTGGGCGGCGTTCCTCGGCGGGCGCACGGGAGACGTCCTCGCCGCGGACACCCTCAAGGAGATGCTGCGCCCCATCGCGGTCAACCATCTCGTCGGCGCGGCCTGGACCGGCGCGCACGGCCTGGGCTGGCAGACGTGGAACGTCGACGGCCGGCTGTTCGCCGGTCACGGCGGCTCGATGCCGGGCTTCCTCGCAACCCTCCGCGTCGACATCGAGAGTGGCGACGGCGTCGTCGTGATGACCAACGCCACGAGCGGCCTCGGCCCGGTCACCTCCGAGCTGCTCGACCTGTTCGTCGAGAAGGAGCCGACCCCGCCGAAGTCCTGGACCGCCGACTCCTCGCAGGCGGCGACCCTCGACCTGGTCGGCCCGTGGTTCTGGGGGACGTACGAGTTCAGGCTCACGCTGGCCCCCGACGGCCAGCTCCGGCTCGGCACTCCGGGCGAGGGCCGCGGCGCGCGGTTCAGGCCCGAGGGCGACGGGTGGACCGGTCTCGACGGCTACTACACCGGTGAGCCGTTGACCGTCGATCGCGATGCGTCCGGCCGCGCGATGCGTCTGGTGATCGCGTCATTCGTCTTCACCCGCACCCCCTACGATCCCGAAGCGACGATCCCCGGCGGCGTCGACGAGGCCGGCTGGCACTAGCGCCATGTCCCGGCCGCTCAGGCGTGCTGCGCGGCGATGAACTGCGCGATCCTGCGCAGCAGGTCGTGCGGCACCGGCCGGTCGTACATGAGCTTGACGGTGTCCTTGTCGGACCGCAGCGGCGCGATCGCGGGCTCGAGGTCCGCGCCCGCGACCGGGACGGGGTAGAGGCCGATGTGCTTCGACCACCCTGCGTAGTGCACCAGGTAGCGGTCCCCCAGCATGACGCACGGCATCTGGTAGCGGATCGTCTCACCCGACCCCGGCACGGCGGCCTTGATGGTCGCCCGTACGTCCTCGAGGATGGCCTGCACCTCGGCCGGGAACGACGCGATGTACTCGTCGACGGTGTCGAAACGCTCTGCCATGACGGTCAGTCTGGCACGTCAGTCGGGCAGTCCGAGCGCCCTTGCGGCGTCCTCCACGCTGTCCCACTTGGTGCGCTCACCGCCGAGCCGGTCGGGGTGCGCCTGCTTGCGGGCCTTGCGGTAGACCCGCATCAGCTCGTCGAACGACGGGTTGGTCGGCAACGGGTCGACCCCGGCGATCGACTCGAGCGTCATGATCGCGGCGAGCTCCTTGGGGGTCTGCTTCGCCGGCTGCGGCGTGCCCGGGCTCGACGGGGGCGTCGGCGCACCCTTGGCCTTGCGGAGGTCGTAGTCGCGCTTGCGCGACGGGATGCCGACCAGGTTGGCGTCGTAGACCGGGACGTTGAGCTTCTTGCGTGCGAACTCGTACGCGGCCTGGGCCGACGCGACGCGGCGACGGATCGACTCACCGTCGGACGCCACCAGGAGGAGTGTCGTCTGGGTGACCGACGTCTTGGGCTCGACGTATGCCTCGACGCCCTTGCGTGACTCGACGAAGGCGCGCAACGCGTCGAGGTCCGCACGGCTCGCGTTGCGGTCTGAGACCACGGCGCCGCCATCCGTCCTCGCCTTACGCCGGAAGATTCCCATGGCACAAGTGTGCCCGATCGTGCGGCATACCCTGATCAACCCCGGTGGCAGCGTCGTTGCCGCAAGTGACAAGATGATGACGAACGACATCCTTGGGAGGACACCGTGGCGGACGTCGCCGGCAACAACTTCGACATCGTGATTCTCGGCGGCGGCAGTGGCGGTTACGCCTGCGCGCTGCGCGCGGTCCAGCTCGGCAAGACCGTCGCGCTGGTCGAGAAGGCCAAGCTGGGCGGGACCTGCCTGCATACGGGCTGCATCCCGACCAAGGCGCTGCTCCACTCCGCGGAGGTGGCAGATGCCAGCCGCGAGAGCGAGAACTTCGGCGTCAAGGCCACGTTCGAGGGCATCGACATGCCGGCGGTCAACACCTACAAGGACGGCGTGGTCGACCGCCTCTACAAGGGCCTGCAGGGGCTCATCAAGTCCGGCGGCATCACGGTCGTCGAGGGCGAGGGCAAGCTCGTCGACAAGAACACGGTCGAGGTCAACGGCGAGCGCTACGTCGGCACCAACGTCGTGCTGGCGACCGGCTCGGTCTCCCGCACGCTGGGTCTCGACATCGGCGGCCGGGTCATCACGAGCTCCGAGGCGCTCACGATGAGCGAGGTCCCCGAGAGGGTCGTCATCATCGGCGGCAGCGTCATCGGCGTCGAGTTCGCGTCCGTATGGAAGTCGTTCGGCGCCGACGTCACGATCATCGAGGGCCTGCCGACGCTGATCCCGCTCGAGGACCCGTCGCTGTCCAAGCAGCTCGAGCGCGCGTTCCGCAAGCGCAAGATCAACTTCAAGACCGGCGTCAAGTTCAGCAGCGTCGAGCAGACCGAGTCCGGCGTGACGGTGTCCCTCGAGGACGGCACGACGATCGAGACCGACCTGGTCCTCGTCGCGGTCGGCCGCGGACCCAACTCCGCCGGCATGGGCTACGAAGAAGCCGGCATCACGGTCGACCGTGGCTGGGTGCCCACCAACGAGCGTCTCGCGACCAACGTCGACGGCGTCTTCGCGGTCGGCGACCTCGTCCCCGGCCTGCAGCTCGCGCACCGCGGCTTCGCGCACGGCATCTTCGTCGCCGAGGAGATCGCGGGGCTCAACCCGCAGCCGGTCATCGACTCGGGCATCCCCCGCGTGACCTACTGCGACCCCGAGGTCGCCTCGGTCGGACTCACCGAGCCCCAGGCCCGCGAGAAGTACGGCGACGACAAGGTCGAGATCCAGGACTACAACCTGGGCGGCAACGGCAAGTCGCAGATCCTCGGCACGGCCGGCAGCGTCAAGCTCGTACGCGAGAAGGACGGCCCCATCGTGGGGGTCCACATGATCGGTGCCCGCTACGGCGAGCAGGTCGGCGAGGCCTCCCTGATGGTCAACTGGGAGGCTTACCCCGAGGACGTGGCGCAGTTCATCCACGCCCACCCCACGCAGAACGAAGCACTTGGCGAGGCCGCACTCGCGCTCGCCGGCAAACCGCTCCACTCACACGCCTGACCCGGAGAACCAGAGGACATCATGGCTACGTCTGTCACCCTTCCCGCTCTCGGCGAAAGCGTCACCGAGGGCACAGTCACCCAATGGCTCAAGCAGGTCGGCGACTCAGTCGCGGTCGATGAGCCGCTGCTCGAGATCTCCACCGACAAGGTCGACACCGAGATCCCCTCACCAGTCGCGGGCGTGCTGCTCGAGATCAAGGCCAACGAGGACGACACCGTCGAGGTCGGCGCCGTGCTCGCGGTCATCGGCGAGGAGGGCGAGAGTGCCGGCGGCGACGCCGCACCGGCCGCTGAGGCACCGGCCGCTGAGGCACCTGCTGCCGAGGCACCTGCTGCCGAGGCACCCCCGGCTGACGCACCTGCTGCAGCAGCACCCGCCGCTGAGGCGCCTGCTGCACCCGAGGCCCCGGCCGAGCAGCCCGTCGCCGAGAGCGCCTCGCAGGAGCGGTCCCCCGCCCCCGCCGGCAGCGCCGACGCCCAGCAGGCCGCAGCTGAGAACGCCCCTGCGCCGCAGGCCGAGACCACGCCCACTTCGGGCGGCGGCACCGCGGTGACCCTCCCCGCCCTCGGCGAGAGCGTCACCGAGGGCACCGTGACCCAGTGGCTCAAGCAGGTCGGCGACGACGTCGCCGTCGACGAGCCGCTGCTCGAGATCTCCACCGACAAGGTCGACACCGAGATCCCGTCGCCGGTCGCCGGCAAGCTCCTCGAGATCAAGGTCGCCGAGGACGAGACCGTCGAGGTCGGCGCCGAGCTCGCGATCATCGGCTCGGCCGACGCAGCGCCTGCTGCCGAGGCACCGGCCGCCCCGGCGCCCGAGGCCGCGGCACCGCCGGCACCACCGGCCGCGCCGGCGCCCCAGGCACCGCCGGCTCCTGAGCCCGCGGCTGCGTCGGCTCCCGACGCTGCTGACCCCGCGTCGCAGGCCAACCCGGCCGAGGCGTCGCCGCCTGCCGAGGCGCCCGCTCCGGCTCCGGCGACGGCACCCGTGCCTGCGCCCGAGCCCGCTCCGGTGCCGGCAGCATCGCCGAGCGCGAGCGGCGACACCTACGTCACGCCGATCGTCCGCAAGCTCGCCAAGCAGCACGACGTCGACCTCACGAGCGTGACCGGCACCGGCGTCGGCGGACGCATCCGCAAGCAGGACGTGCTCGACGCGGCCGAGAAGCCCGCCGCCGCTCCGGAAGCACCGGCCGCCGGCGCACCCGCTGCGGCCCCGGCCGCGGCAGCAGAGCCGTCGCCGCTGCGCGGCAAGACCGAGAAGGTGACCCGCCTGCGCAAGGTCATCGCCGAGCGCATGGTCCAGTCGCTCCAGGTGTCGGCCCAGCTGACCCAGGTCCACGAGGTCGACGTCACCGAGGTCGCGCGGCTTCGCGCGCGTCACAAGGCCGCCTTCCTCGAGCGCGAGGGCGTCAAGCTGACCTACCTGCCCTTCTTCGCGAAGGCAGCCATCGAGGCTCTCAAGTCCTACCCGCAGCTCAACTCGGCCCTGAACCTCGAGGAAGGCACCGTCACCTACCCCGACGGTGAGCACCTGGGGATCGCGGTCGACAGCGAGCGCGGTCTGCTCGTCCCGACGATCCGGGACGCCGGCGACCTCTCGATCGCCGGCCTGGCACGCAAGATCGCAGATGCAGCCGAGCGCACCCGCACCAACAAGATCACGCCCGACGAGCTGTCCGGTGCGACGTTCACGATCACCAACCTCGGCAGCAACGGTGCTCTGTTCGACACGCCGATCATCAACCAGCCGCAGGTCGCCATCCTCGGTGTCGGTGCTGTCGTCAAGCGTCCCGTCGTGGTCACTGACTCCCAGGGCAGCGACAGCATCTCGGTGCGCAGCATGGCGTACCTGGCGCTGACGTACGACCACCGGATCATCGATGGCGCTGACGCCGGCCGCTACCTCACGGCCGTCAAGCAGCGGCTCGAAGGCGCGTCGTTCGAGGCTGAGCTCGGGTCCTGACCCGTGCAGGTCGTCATCGGTGGCGCCTCTGGTTTCCTCGGGATCGCGCTGACGCAGCACCTGCGCCAGCGCGGTCACCAGGTCACCCGACTGGTCCGCACCGCTGACCCCGCCGACGACGCGTCGCTCTGGGACCCCCACACGGGTCGCATCGACCAGATCGTGATCGACCGTGCCGACGCCGTGGTCAACCTCTCGGGCGCGTCGGTGGCGCATTGGCCGCGCACCGCGAAGCGGCGCAAGCTGATCCTGGAGTCCCGCACCTCGGCCACCGGCACGCTGGCCAGGGCAGTGGCCGCCTCCGCCAACCCTCCGGCGCTGATCTCGGCCTCGGGCATGTCCTACTACGGCATCGACTGCGGCGACGAGGTGCTCACCGAGCGCACCGGCGCCGCTGATTCGGGTTTCCTCCCCAGCGTCGTCCAGGCGTGGGAGGCGGCGGCGACTCCGGCGATCGAGGCCGGAGCGCGGGTCTGCTTCACCCGTACGACCCTGGCCCTCAAGGCAGACGAGGGCCTGCTCCGGTTCATGCTGCCGTTCTGGAGGCTCGGCCTCGGCGCCCGGCTGGGCCACGGACGTCAGTACATGTCCTACATCTCGCTCAACGACTGGGTACGCGCCGCCGAGTTCCTCATCGAGTCGCCCGATCTCAGCGGCCCGTTCAACTTCAGCGCACCGGTCCCCGTCACCAACGCCGAGTTCACGGACACCCTCGGCGACGTCGTGCACCGGCCGACATTCCTCGTTGCTCCGCGATTCGCCATCAGGGCCGCGCTGGCCAGCATGGCCGACGACCTGCTGGGATCGATGCGGGTCTCCCCCGCGGCGCTGGCCGACGCAGGCTTCACGTTCTCCGAGCCCGATCTCCGGTCGGCCCTCGAGGCCGCGCTGCGATGAGCGCCACGCCGTCACAGCCGTCGCCGCACACCGCGACGTCCGACCCGGCGCAGGCGTTCATCGCCTACCTCGACTTCTTCCGCGACGCAGCACGGCGCAAGGTCGTCGGGCTCGACGATCGCACGCTGCGGGAGAGCCTGCTGCCGTCCGGCTGGACGCCGCTCCAGATGATCTCCCACCTGGTCCACATGGAGCGCCGGTGGTTCGTGTGGGGGTTCCTCGGCGAGCAGGTCGTCGATCCCTGGGGCGACAACGTGGACGGCATCGCATCGGGGCGCTGGTCGACCGACCGTACGCTCGACGACCTGCTCACCGCCCTGGCCGAGGGCGGCAGACGTACGTCCGAGATCGTCTCGACCCACGACCTCCTCGACCACGCCGCATCCGGCGGCCGGTTCCCCGACGGCGAGCCGACGCCGACCCTCATCGCGATCCTGTTCCACGTCATGCAGGAGTACGCCCGGCACCTGGGTCACCTCGACATCGTGCGTGAGCTGATCGACGGGACGACCGGCGACAACTGATCAACTTCGCACCCGACACCCCGTGGAATCGGTGTACGGATGCCGTCCGGCGCTGACATGCTGACTCCGTGCTGCCGACGATCGACGTGCTCGGGGTGCCGATCCCGACGCACAGCCTGTTCGTGGCTCTCGGCGTGTTCGCGGCCGCGGCGGTCTTCGTCGTCGAGGCACGGCGACGCGGCCAGACCGACGACCGGATCTGGTACGTCGTGCTGGGTGCGCTGGTCGGCGGTGCGATCTTCATGCGCCTCGGGCCGTGGTTCCAGCACCTCGACCTGCGCGACAACGCTTCACTCCCCGAGCAGTGGCTCTACGGCAACCGCAGCATCCTGGGCGGGCTGTTCGGCGCCTGGCTCGGGGTCCACGTCGCCAAGCGGCTGGTGGGCTACCGGGCTCGTACGGGCGATCTCTTCGCACCGGCTGTGGCTCTGGGCATGGCGATCGGCCGGCTGGGCTGCTTCTTCACCGAGCTCCCCGGAACGCCGACCGGCACCTCGTACGGCATCCGGCTCGACGCCGAGGACGCCGCCCGACTCGGCGCACCCGCCGGCGTACCCCTGCATCCCTCGTTCGCGTACGAGATCGCGTTCCAGGCGGCGGCTTTCGTCGTGATCTGGTTCTGGCTGCGGCATCGCCTGGTGTCGCCGGGCGAGACGCTGACGTTCTACCTGCTCGGCTACGGGGCCTTCCGGTTCCTGGTCGAGTTCACGCGCGGCAACGACGTCGCCTGGCAGGGCCTGACCCGGCCCCAGCTGTTCCTGCTCCTCACCGTGCCCCTCGTGCTTGCGCGCGTCGTCGTGCAGGCACGAAGGGGCGTCTACCGACTCGAGCCAGTGGAGGCACGATGACCCAGCCACCGACCGGACCGCCGCCGTGGGGCCACTATCCACCTCCGGGCTCCCAACCTCCTCGAGGCCGCGGCTGGGAGATCTTCGGCGGAGTCGTGGTCGGCGGCATCGCCGCCATCCTGGTGCCCTTGCTCGGCCTCGCCATCGCCTCAGGCTTCGACAACGGTTTCGTCGGGTTCTTCGCGAGCCTCGTCCTCGTGCCGATCGTCGGAATCGGGCTGCTGTTCAGCACGGGGTCCCGGCCCTGGGGCCTGGGCATCCTGATCGGCTGGGCGGTGGCCCTGATCGTCGTCGGCGGCTCCTGCGTCGCCATCATCGCGAGCCTGAACGGGTCGTTGTGAGCACCGGCATGCCGCTGCGCGACCACCGCGTCCACCGCTACGTCAACGCCTTCTGCCCCCGGTGCCACGACGAGCGTCCGGACCGGCCGCTCGCCGAGGTCCGTCGCCTGTCCGGCTGGCTCGCGGTCCGTGACGATCGTGTATGGCTCGAGCGCGGGTGTCCTGACCACGGTCTCGTGACGACGCTGTATGACGAGTCGCCGGAGATCCTCTCGTACCTCGAGGAGTGGACCGCCCCCACCAAGGTGCACGAGCCGGACGTGGCCGGCAACTTCCAGCCGGTGCCCTCCGCGTACGCCGACGGCCTGCCCGAGATGCAGACCCAGCACACCTGCATCCTGCTGGCCGACATCACCGACCACTGCAACCTGCGGTGTCCCACGTGCTTCGCCGAGTCGGCGCCGGCGATGTCGTCGGTCGCGCCGCTGGACCAGGTCCTCGCGTCGATCGACACCCGGCTGTCGCGCGAGAACGGCCGCATCGACGTGCTGATGCTGTCGGGCGGGGAGCCGACGCTCTACCCGCAGCTCGCCGAGCTGCTCGACGCCGTGGCCGTGCGGCCGATCGTCCGGGTGCTCGTCAACACCAACGGCCTGCGCATCGCCCAGGACGACGAGCTGCTCGCCCTGCTGACGCGGCACCGCGAGCGCGTCGAGGTCTACCTGCAGTTCGACGGCGAGTCGGCCGAGGCGTCGACGCACCACCGCGGCGCGGACATCCGGAGGTTCAAGGACCGCGCGCTCGACCGCCTCTCCGCTGCCGGGATCTTCACGACGCTCACCATGACCGCGGCGCTCGGGGTCAACGACGACGAGATCGGCTACGTCGTCAAGCGTGGGCTCGACACCCCGTACGTCGGTGGTGTCACGATCCAGCCGGTGTTCGGCTCGGGACGGTCCGCCGGGATCGATCCCATGAACCGGCTGACCCACACGGGTGTCCTGGCCCGGCTCGACGAGCAGACCGCCGGACAGGTCACCTGGCGGGACCTCACGGCACTCCCCTGCTCGCATCCGCACTGCTGCTCGGTCGGCTACCTGCTGCGCGACGACTCCGGCACGTGGCGGTCGCTCACGTCGTTGATCGGCCACGACAAGCTCAAGCAGTGGCTCGACCTCGACCCCGAGATGCTCGCCAACCGGATCGCCGACGACTCGATCCCGGCGACCATGAAGCGGGTCGTCAAGGACTCGCTGCTCGACCTGCTCAGCGAGCAGTCCTCGCTGTCGCATCCCGACATCGGCAACATCTGGAAGGACATCTGCGACAACTGCGACCTCGGCATCGGCACCCTCACGACGCTGGCCTCCTCGGCGCTGCCCGGGCAGAAGAGGCGACTGCGCAAGATGCTCGGCGAGCGGGTCGTGCGCGTCACGGTCAAGCCGTTCATGGACATGTCGACGATGATCGAGGAGCGACTCATGCAGTGCTGCGTGCACGTCGCGACCGTCAACGCCGAGACGTCCGCCCATCAGTGCGCGCCGTTCTGTGCCGTGCAGGCGTGGGCGCCGCTGTCACGCACCCGGCTGTCGACCGCCACGGGCCGGCCCAACCTCCTGGAGACGCTGCCATGACCCACACAACCGAGCCCGAGACCACGACGTACGATCCGCTGCGGCTGTGCGTGTTCGCGACGATCGCCCTGCTGGGCTGGCTGCTGGGGCCTGTCGCCCTGCTCGGGTTCGCCGCGCTGGGGTTCGCCGGCTACTGGAAGGCGTGGCGCGGCGGCCTCGAGCGTTCGCGCTGCGTGCTTCGCGACACCCGGCTCGTGCTCGCGTATCTCGCGGCGCTGGCCCTGGCCGGCGCGGCCGGCACCTGGTTCTGGGTCACCTGAGCCTGACCCCCGCGATGCGCCAGCCGTCTGTCGTACGTACGAGGGTGATCACCCGGCGCGAGGGCTCGTCGCGTGGCAGCTCCGTGGCAGAACCGTCGGCCCACACGATCCGCGCCGGCCCCAGCCGGTCGACGACGTCCAGCCGGGCGCGCGAGGACGACGCAGCCAGCACCCGGCAGGAGATGACCCGAAGCTCGGCGCCGACGACCCGGCCACCGCGCGCCTCGTAGTCCGCGATCGTCCCGGCATCCGCCGCCAAGGCGCGGCTCCCCCGGACGTACACGCGGTCGAGCAGGCCCGTCTCCGTCGTCGCGAATGCCTCGGCACGGATCTGGTCCAGCTCGGTCAGCGTCGTGGCCCACTGGTCCTCGGGCGCAGGAGAGACTGCTCGCACGGCAGCGATCAGCACCCACAACCAGTCCATGCGGACACTGTGCCGCCGACGGCACCGGCGCGCTCAGCGCCATCCACAGGGCGGCTAGTCTGGAGGACGTGACGCTGCAGATCCTGGACGAGTGGTACGGCGAACGCGCGATCGACTACGTCGACGCGTGGGAGCTCCAACGCGAGCTGCACGCCCAGCGCGTCGCCGACGAGATCACCGACACCGCGCTGTTCCTCGAGCACCCGCCGGTCTACACCGCCGGGCGCCGCACCGAGCCGCACGAGCGTCCGCTCGACGGCACGCCTGTGGTCGACGTCGACCGGGGCGGCAAGATCACGTTCCACGGGCCCGGCCAGCTCGTCGGCTACCCCATCACGAAGCTGCCGTCCCACGTCCTCGTCGTCGACTACGTCCGCCGGGTCGAGGAAGCCATGATCCGCGCGTGCGCCGACCTCGGCGTCACGACCGGACGCGTCCAGGGCCGTTCCGGCGTGTGGCTCGCCGCCGGTCAGGGACGCATCGAGCGCAAGGTCGGCGCGATCGGCATCCGGGTGTCGCGCGGGGTCACGATGCACGGCTTCTCGCTCAACGCGGACGTCGACCTGGGCTTCTACGACCGCTTCGTGCCGTGCGGCATCGCTGACGCCGGAGTGACAAGCCTGGCCTCTGAGCTCGGGCGACCCATCGGCGTCTCGGAAGCCGCGGAGGCGGTGGCCCCGCACCTGCGCGAGCTGCTCGACTGGCAGCCGTACGAGCCCTCAGCCGACCTCGAGCATGACGAACATCCCAGCGTGCCGGTCCTCGGCGTGACGGCTGGGGCACGGGCGTAGGCTGGCACGGTGACTATCGCTCCTGAGGGACGCAAGATGCTGCGTCTGGAAGTCCGCAACGCCGAGACCCCCATCGAGAAGA
>NZ_JAKFCB010000075.1:0-2770 GCF_036676885.1 Aeromicrobium sp. | reverse complement strand
GTCGTCGCGGTCGGCTTCTGCATCTTCATGGGGCTGTGGCAGCTCGGGGCCTACGACTCGCGCCAGGAGCACGAGCGCGCCGACAAGCAGCAGGTCCCCCGCGTCGCCCTGTCCGGGCTGTGGGGTCCCGACCAGCCGTTCGAGGCCCGGCTCAACCACCGCCCGGTGACGGCGACGGGCACGTTCGCCCCGGCGACCGAGCAGGTGTGGGTGACGGGCAAGGAGCAGGGCGGACGTACCGGCGCCTGGCTGCTCGCCCCCTTGCTCGTCGACGGTGACGACCACGCGCTGCTGGTCGTACGCGGGTGGGCGCCGGCGGCCACCGACTTCCCCGCAGTGCCCCCGGGCGAGGTCACGATCGATGCCGTGCTCCAACCCGGCGAGGCGGGTGAGGCAGCGTACGACCCGGACCGGCGCGAGATCGGCTCGGTGCGCATCCCGGCGCTGACGAATGAGCTTCCGTACGACCTCTACTCCGGCTTTGCCGTGAGCACCAGCGCATCGGCCGCCGGCGGGCTGGACCTCGTGCCACCGCCGGAACCCGGCGACGTGTCGTGGACCGTGGGCCTGCGCAACCTGGCGTACGCCGTGCAGTGGTGGGTGTTCGGCCTGTTCGCGCTGTTCATGTGGTGGCGGATGTCGACCGAGAGCGTGGCCGCTTCGAGGCCGAAGGTAGCCTGACGCCGTGAGTGGAGTAGCCAAGGCCTATCGAGTCGTCGCCTACGTCGTCGGCATCAACCTGATCTTCGTGATCGGTGCGTGGATCGCGCAGCTGAGCACGGATGACTCGTCGTGGTGGAACCGGAACTCTGGTGCCATCGGGATCGTCGACATGATTCACGGCTACCTGTTCATGGCCCTGCTGGTGCTGATCGCCGTGCTGGCCAGGCGGCACCGGTGGAAGCCGGCGTTCATCGTGACCACGATGCTGTTCGCGACGATCCCGTTCGTGAGCTTCTGGGCCGAGCACCGCGCGACCGCCGCCGTACGCGCTGCGGAGTCCGCCCCGGTCTGATGGTTTACCAGGAGAACCTGGTAAACCATCACTCCTCCGGGCAAATTTGCCCGGTGAACTGGCGCTTTACCAGGTTCTCCTGGTAAACCGCAGCGGCCGACTACATGCCGGTGAAGGTGGCCTTGCCGGGGCCGTCTCGCAGGAACGACGCCATGCCGTCCTGCAGGTCGCGGGTGTCGAACAGCTCGGCGGCGATCGCCGTGACATGGGCGTTCGCCTCGGGGACTCCCCCGGCCTCGAAGCGGCGCAGGACGTTCTTGGCCGCACCGAATGCCCGGGTCGGTCCGCTCGCGAGGTGCTCGACGAAGGCCAGCACGGCGTCGTCGAAGCCCTCGGGCGGCAGCACCCGGTTGACGACGTTCCACCGTTCAAGCGTGGCGGCGTCGTAGAGCTCGCCGGTGAACACGAGCTCCTTGGCCCGGCCGACTCCCGCGCGGGCGGCGAGTCGCTGCGTGCCACCCATCGTCGGGGTCAGCCCGATGACGCGTTCGACGAGGCCGAACTTCGCCTTCTCCGAGGCCAGGATGAGGTCGCACGCGAGGGCCACCTCGAACGCCCAGGTCAGCGTCAGCGCATGTGCGGCGAAGACCGCCGGGAACGGCAGCGCGTCGACGCGGTTGGGCAGCTCGATCATCCGGTCGTACAGCCGCTTGGTGTCGGCCTTGGTCTTGCGCGCGTGGAACTGCGAGACGTCGACCCCGCCGGACACGACCTTGCCCTCGGCGCGGATCAGGAGGGCACGCGGCGACAACGCTTCGACCTCGTCGAGCGCGCGGTCGAGCTCGTCGTGCAGCTCGAGTGAGTAGAGGTTGACAGGTGGAGCGCTGAACGTCAGGACGGCGATGTCACCGGCACGTTCGACCGTGACCGGCATCAGCGCAGGTCGGCCTCGTCGGGGTCGTACGAACCCCCCTTGTCCGCGACCGCGTTGCGGACCGCCACGACGGCGCCAGCGATCAGCGCGAACAGGAAAAACTTCCGGACGGGATGTCTCTTCTCCGACTTCGACATGCGGGTCACGATAGACCTCAGGCGGCCAGGATCGCACCCCTGCCCGCCGCCGGGCGGTCTTGGCGTCCCATGAAAAGATGGGCGCAGCAACCGAAAGGAATCCCCCTGTGGCCTCGCAGCTCATCGCGACCTTCACGACCAACCACGGCGCCATCGTCGTGGAGCTCTTCCCCAACCACGCCCCCAAGACCGTCGACAACTTCGTCGGCCTCGCCGAGGGCACCAAGGACTGGATCGACCCGGCCACCGGCCAGATCTCGAACAAGCCGTTCTACGACGGCCTCGGGTTCCACCGCATCATCGCCAACTTCATGCTGCAGGGCGGCGACCCGCTGGGCACCGGCACCGGCGGCCCCGGCTACGAGTTCGAGGACGAGTTCCACCCGGACCTGAAGTTCAACAAGCCCTACCTGCTCGCGATGGCCAACGCCGGGCCCGGCACCAACGGCTCGCAGTTCTTCATCACCCTCGTGCCGACGGACTGGCTCAACCGCAAGCACACGATCTTCGGTGAGGTCGTCGACGCCGACAGCAAGGCCGTCGTCGATGCCATCGGCTCGGCGCCGACCGACGGATTCGATCGCCCGATCGAGCCGGTTGTCATCGAGAAGCTGACGATTGAGCGACGCGAGGCGTGAACCTCCCGGCTTCGGACTATCGCTGCTACCGGCATCCTGACCGCGAGGCCTACATCTCGTGCCAGCGCTGTGAGCGGCTGATCTGTCCGGAGTGCATGAACGACGC
>NZ_JAKFCB010000074.1:0-5447 GCF_036676885.1 Aeromicrobium sp. | reverse complement strand
CCGCCGAGCCGCCACGTCGAGTAGACGATCGTGACCGCGGCGATCGCCGTGAAGCCCAGGCAGACGAGCGGGAAGCGCCAGCCCGGGAGGAGCAACAGGCCCGCGATGACGTACGCCCCGACGGCGATCAGCGCGACCGGCAGGCTGCGGATCCAGAGCGAGCCGAGCAGGGAGAACAGGCCGACCGACAGTTGCACGAGCGGGTTGATCCGCAGGACGTAGGACCTCATGAGGGTGCCCCCAGCTGGCGCTCACTCATCGCAGCACCCCGTCGCGCATCCGGTGCTCGGTGTCGACCGGGAGGTCGGCGTCGTGGGTCGACAGCGCGACCGTCGCGCCGGCCGATCGGGCGGCGTCGATCCAACCGACGACCGCGGCCCAGGTGCCGGGGTCCTGGCCGACCGTCGGCTCGTCGAGCAGGACGACGCCCGGCCGGTGCGCGAGGGCCGCCGCCAGGGCGAGCCGCCGCTGCTCGCCGCCGGACAACCGGTACGGATTGGACTCCGCGAAGCGGGCCAGCCCGAACACCTCGAGCACGCGCTCGACGTCGACGGCCCGGCCGAGCCTGTGGGCGGTGTGGCGGACCTCGTCGCCGACCGTCGACGTGAGGAAGCCGTGCTCGGGATTCTGCGGCACCCAGCCCACCGCTCCGGCGAGCCTCGGCGATCGCCACCTGCGCAGCTCCGGCGTGACGGTGCCGCTGCCCGGCTTGAGCAGCCCGCCGAGCACGGCGAGGGCCGTCGACTTCCCGGCGCCGCTGGGCCCGGTGAAGGCGGTCGTACTCGACGGCGTGATCGAGGCGGTCAGCCCGGTCAGCGCCTGCGTGCGTTGCGTGCCGCGAAGCGTACGGGTGACGAGCTCGACCGACACGTCGGACGCGGCGATCGACAGCGCGCCGACGTCGGGACGAACCAGCTCAGCCGGTACGTCCAACGGCGCCGGGGTCGGCATGCCGGGCATCCAGACCCCGGCCGGCGGCGGCCCGTCGAGGAACGCCCGCACGGTGCCGTCGCTGACCACAGCGCCGTCGGCCGAGAGGACGACGACCCGGTCGACGTGGTCGAGCCATGGCTCGATGCGGTGCTCGACGACCAGGAGCGTACGACCGGCGGCGGCCGACAGGATCGCGTCGCGCACACCGGCGGCGGTGCCGGCGTCGAGCATCGAGGTCGGCTCGTCGAGCAGCAGCAGGTCGGGGCGCATCGCCAGGACCCCGGCGAGCACGAGCCGTTGCTGCTCGCCGCCGGACAGGGCCGCACTGAAGTGGTCGCGGCCATACGTCAGTCCGACCGATGCCAAGGCCTCGTCGACCCGGGACCAGATCTCGTCGCGGGACATGCCGGCGTTCTCGGGACCGAACGCGACATCGCGGCCCATGCGCTCGGCGACGATCGCGTCGGCCGGATTCTGCAGCAGCAGTCCGAGCCGCCCGTCGACCTCGGCGGTGCCGCTCAGGTCACCCGCGATCGTGGTGCCGAGCGCACCGGCCAGGCCGTACAGCAGCGTCGACTTGCCGGCGCCGCTCGGGCCGACCAGCAGCACCCGCTCGCCGGGCTCGATCGTGAGATCCAGCCCGGCGACGACGGGACTGCGTCGGCCGAGGGGGCGCCACGTGAAGCCCCTGAAGCGGGCTCCACCCAAGGACACCTAGACCTCGGAGACCTGTTCGCGCCCGGCCGGGAACGCGTCGAGCACGCCGGCTCGCGCCAACGCTCTCGTCAGGGCCCAACCCCCGACACCGGCGATCAGCGCACCCGACACGGCGAACAGTCCCAGGTGTGCCAGGCGGTAGCCGATCTCCCAGTCCGGGTAGTAGGTGTGCCACTCGTACGCGGCCGACTCGATGGCACCGGCAGCCGCGCCGGCGATCGCCGCGACCGCGATGTTGAAGCGGGTGTAGAGGAACACCGCGAGGACCAGCTCGACGCCGAGGCCCTGCCAGAAGCCGGACGCCAGGACGCCGGAGCCCCACTGCGTACCGCCCGGGAACAGCATCTCGACCAGCGCGGCCAGCATCTCGGTGGCCAAGGCGGCTCCGGGCCTGCGGACGATCAGCCCGCCGAGGACGCCGGCGATCAGCCATGGTCCACCGAACAGGCCGGCCATCGGCGGGTAGGCCGTGATCGAGCCGAAGCTGAGCGGCTCGTAGATCTTGCCCCAGCCCCAGAAGATGACGCCGCACGCGACTGCGAGCGTGGTGATGGTGACGAGATCAATCGTGCGGTAATGCAGATTGAACCCGGTCTTGGACGTGGTTGCAGAACTCATCGTGACTCCCTTCGCCGGTACTAACCGGTGCAGGTTCAAGGGTCTGCGGCTGATCCGCACTCTCAGCGCCCTCTGCGTGGCGCTCCCCTGTCTTGGTAGTTCGACTGTACCGCTAGTCACGACCCTTCGAGCAGGTGGCTTCGTTCGAACATCTCGGCTGTGGTCCGGGCCGAAGGGGAGCCTGCGTCGAGGTCGGCGCCGGCGTCGATCAGCATGCGCACGACCTCTGGTTCGTCCTTGAAGATCGCGCCGGCCAGTGGGCTCTGCTGGCGATCGTTGAGCCGGTTGACGTCCGCCCCGCGCTCCACCAGCGCAGCGACCGTGTCGCTGTGCCCGTGGTAGGCGGCGAGCATCAGCAGGGTGTTGCCGGAGGCATCCGTCATGTCGACCGGCACGCCCTTGTCGACGTACGCCCCGAGTCGCTCGGTGCCACCCTGACGGGCCAGGTCGAACATCCGGTGCGCGAGCTCGACGAGGCGTGGATCGAGTTCTTCGGTCATGATTCGAGCGTACGTGTGCTGGTCTCGATACGCCTCCCTCGCAGAGCTCGGTCGGCTACTCGACCGGCGAGCGGGTCACCTTCCGGTGAGCTTGTCACCGATCCTCGCCAGCCGGCTGGGCCGGGCAAGGCCCCTGTCCTCACGGCGATCCGCCTCGCGATACAGCCCGTACATCGCGCGTACGCCCAGCCAGCGCAGCGGCTCAGGCTCCCAACGGCGTACGCCGCGGTTGACCCACGGCAGGCGTACGAGGTCGGAGTCGCGACGCAGGACCAGATCGGCGAGGGTCTGCCCCGCGAGGTTGGTCGTCGTGAGCCCGCTGCCGACATAGCCGCCGGCCCAGCCGAGTCCCGTCGACGGGTCGAACGTGACGCTCGCGCACCAGTCGCGCGGGACTCCGAGCACACCGCACCACGCGTGCTCGATGCGCGAACCACGGGTCGCCGGGAACATCCCGTGCAGGATCCCCGTGAGCGACTCGATGGTCCAGTCCTGCGTCTGACCGTCGACGTCGGTGCGGGAGCCGAAGCGGTAGGGGATGCCGCGGCCGCCCAACGCGATGCGGCCGTCGGCGGTGCGCTGGGCATAGCAGTACGCGTTCGCGTTGTCGCCGAGCAGCTCGGCGCCCCGCCAGCCGATCGCGTGCCACACCTCTTCCGGCAGCGGCTCGGTGACGATCATCGCCGAGTTCATCGGCAGCCAGGTGCGCCGCTGTCCACGGATGCCCGCGGTGTAGCCCTCGAGGCAGCGCAGGATGCGGCCCGCCCTGACGACGCCGCGTTCGGTCGTGACCATGCCGGGCTCGATCGTGGTGGCACGGGTCTGCTCGAGGATGCGCACGCCGCGACGCTCGACCGCCGCCGCGACCCCTGCGACGAGCCTCGCCGGTTGCACACGGGCACAGTGCGGGCTGAACGTCGCGCCGAGTGCGCCCTCGACGTGCAGCCGCTCCTCGAGCTCTGCCCGGGTCAGCTCGCGTTGGTGATGCTCGCCGATCCCCCAGGCCCGGTCGCTGACGAGACCCTCGTGCATGCGTTTCAGCTGGGCCGCGGACCGGGCGACGTACAACACGCCGTGCTTGACGATGTCGGCGTCGATGCCCTCGGTGCGACACACCTCGATGACCTCGTCGACCGCCGCCTCCATCGACGACACCAGCGCCTGGACGCCCTCGCGGCCGTGCGTGGCGGCATACCTCTCCTTGCTGCCGGACAGCTCCGCCGACAGCCAGCCGCCGTTGCGACCCGAGGCGCCGAATCCCGCGAACTCAGCCTCGAGCACCACGATGTCGAGGGCAGGGTCGAGGGCCGACAGGTAGTACGCCGTCCACAATCCCGTGAGCCCGCCGCCGACGATGCAGACGTCGCAGTCGAGGTCGCCGCCCAGCCCCGGTCGCGGCTCCGGGACGCCGACCTGCTGCCACCAGAACGAGACGCCGCCGTTGATCACGCTATCCATGCTCGCACCACGCCCGGATAGCGTGGTGGCATGACCACTGCGGAGGACCTGCTGTTGATCGTCACCGATCCCCTGACCGGGAAGCCGCAGCTCGACGCCATGAAGGCCGATCCCGTGCTCGGCGGAGCGCACCTGCTCGACCTCGTCGCCGCTGGCCACCTGGCGCTCGACGGCGAACGCCGCAAGGCGCAGGTCATCGTGGTCAGCCATGCTCCCGTCAGCGATCCGCTCCTCGAGCAGGCCTTCTCCCGCGTACGCAATCGCGGTCGCCAGACCCCGCGGAACACCGTCACCCGGCTCGGCAAGCAGGCCCGCAAGCACGTGTATGCCTCCCTCGTCGCGAAGGGGCAGATGCGCGTCCGGCCGACCAAGGTCATGGGGATCTTCCCGGCGAGCCGCCACGAGGTCATCGACACGGCGCGGCGCCACGACCTCGTCAACCGGGTCCGCGCGAGCCTGCTGCACGACCAGCCCGCCGATGCCGAGACCGGGCCGCTCATCGGCCTGCTGGCAGCCGCCGACCTGACCAAGCTGCTGGTCGACAAGCCCGACCGCAAGCGGGCCAAGGCGCGGGCCAAGGTCATCGCGGAGGGCGACTGGGCCAGCGAGGGCGTCCGCAAGGCGATCCAGGCGGCGCAATCGGCCGTCACCGCGGGCATCCTCGCGGCCACCGCGGCGAGCGCATCCGGGTCGAACTGACCCGTCGTCATCGGGCGTACGACACAATGTCCGCATGTCCGTGCGCACACCTGATCCCAATCCGGGTTGGCTCCCGGACTTCGCCCTCGACGAGACGCGGGCACGCGTCCCGATCCTGTACGTCGAGGCAGTGCCGGTGCGCATCAACGCGTTGGGCGAGGTCGAGTCGATCGGCATCCTCCTGCGCGGCTCGTCGACGACCGGCGTGATGACCCGCACCCTGGTGTCCGGCCGGGTCATGCACGGCGAGTCCGTACGCGAGGCGCTGCTGCGCAACCTCGCCAAGGACCTCGGCCCCACGGCGTTCCCGCAGCTGCCGGCGTCGACCGTGCCGTTCTCCGTCGCCGAGTACTTCCCCCTTCCTGGGGTGTCGACGCTCTACGACCCGCGGCAGCACGCGGTCTCCCTCGCGTACGTCGTGCCGGTCAGCGGTGAGTGCAACCCGCGCCAGGACGCCCTCGAGCTGACCTGGCTCACGCCCGAGGAGGCGGCCAGCCCCGAGGTGCTCGCCGACCTGGAGGG
>NZ_JAKFCB010000073.1:0-3804 GCF_036676885.1 Aeromicrobium sp. | reverse complement strand
GCCGTTACGTTCGCGACGCCGGCGACCAGCTCGAACGCCTGCACATCCTGACGCGCGCGGACTCCACGACCCGCAACCAGAAGAAGGCGCTGCGCCTCCAGCGGACGTACGACGAGCTCGAGGAGCGGATCGCGGTGCTGGCCGAGCAGGAGGAGCTCAGCTCGATCCGCCCCGACCTCGACGGCGCGCAGATCATGGAGATCCTCGGCATCCCGCCCGGACCGGAGGTCGGCGAGGCCTACCAGTTCCTGCTCGACCTGCGGATGGATCGCGGGCCGCTGAGCGAGGCCGACGCCACGGAAGCCCTCAAGGCCTTCTGGAACGCCCGCAGCTGATGTCCGAGAGCAGCACCGAGCGTCACAGCGACGGCCGGATCGCGCGCGGGGAGCGTACGCGTGAGGCGATCGTCGAGGCGCACGCCGAGCTCTTGCGTGAGGGCGTGCTGAAGCCGACCGCGAAGGCCATCGCGGAGCGGGCCGGCATCTCGCCGCGCACCCTGTGGATCAACTTCAAGGACCTCGAGACATTGCTCGAGGCGACCACGGCGTACTGGCTCGACGCCGATGCCGTGCTCCGCACACCGATCGATGCGTCGCTCCCGCTGGCCGCGCGGATCGACCAGTTCTGCCGCCAGCGCGCCCTCCGGCTGGAGCACCTGGCACCGGCTGCACGGTCAGCGGTGCTGGGCGAGCCGTTCTCGCCGGCTCTGGCCGCAGCGCGGCGCGAGCTGATCGAGCGCCTTCGCCGAGACCTGCTCGAGACGTTCCCGGCCGAGCTTTCGGCGGCGGGTGGTGTGGACGGTGCGTTGTGCATCGCCCTCATGGCCGCGGCGAGCGGCATGACCTGGTCCTTCGCCCGCGACGACCTGGGCCTCGACGTCGACGCCGGCACAGCGATCATGCGCGACACGTACGCCCGCCTGCTCGGGGCATGACGAAGGGCCGGCCCCACAGGACCGGCCCTCCGACGTACGGGTGCTGCTCAGCGCTCGACTTCTCCAGCGATGTACTTCTCGAGCATCTCGCGACCGAGGTCGTCGGGACGCTGCTCCGGGGGCGACTTCATCAGGTAGGACGAGGCCGACAGCAGGGCGCCGCCGATGCCACGGTCCTTGGCGATCTTCGCCGCACGGATCGCGTCGATGATGATGCCGGCGGAGTTGGGCGAGTCCCAGACCTCGAGCTTGTACTCGAGGTTGAGCGGGACGTCACCGAAGGCGCGACCCTCGAGGCGGACGTAGGCCCACTTGCGGTCGTCGAGCCAGGCCACGTAGTCCGACGGACCGATGTGGACGTTGCGGTCGTCGGCGGTCTTGCCACCGAGCGGACCGGTCAGGTTCGACGTCACGGCCTGCGTCTTGGAGATCTTCTTGGACTCCAGGCGCTCGCGCTCGAGCATGTTCTTGAAGTCCATGTTGCCGCCGACGTTGAGCTGGTAGGTGCGGTCCAGCACCACGCCGCGGTCCTCGAACAGCTTGGCCATCACGCGGTGGGTGATGGTCGCGCCGACCTGGCTCTTGATGTCGTCACCGATGATCGGGACGCCGGCGTCCTCGAACTTCTTGGCCCACTCGGGGTCGGAGGCGATGAAGACGGGCAGGGCGTTGACGAAGGCCACGCCCGCGTCGATCGCGCACTGCGCGTAGTACTTGTCGGCGATCTCGGAACCCACCGGCAGGTAGGAGACGAGCACGTCGACCTTCGCGTCCTTGAGGGTCTGGACGACGTCGACCGGCTCGGCGTCGGACTCCTCGATGGTCTCGCGGTAGTACTTGCCGAGACCGTCGTTGGTGACACCGCGCGACACGGTCACGCCGGTCGGCGGGACGTCGGCGATGCGGATGGTGTTGTTCTCCGAGTTGTTGATCGCGTCGGAGAGGTCGAAGCCGACCTTCTTCGCGTCAACGTCGAACGCCGCGACGAACTCCACGTCGTTGACGTGGTAGTCCCCGAACATGACGTGCATCAGGCCGGGCACGGTGCCGTTCGGGTCGGCGTTCTTGTAGTACTCGACGCCTTGAACCAGGGAGCTGGCGCAGTTGCCGACTCCCACGATGCCTACGCGAACTTTCGCCATGGCTGATCCTCCTGCTTTCTCACTCAACTGATTTCGGTGCTGAGGTCTGTGGTGGGTACGACCGGGGGTGTGGTCGTCGTACGGGGTGGAAGCTTGGGGCCGCTGCGGTCCTGGCTGGCGCGCTCGGCCTCGATCAGGTCGGTGAGCCAGCGGACCTCGCGCTCGACCGACTCGGTGGCGTGCCGCCGGAGCTCGGTCTGGTAGCGGTCGGAGCCGCTGCTCAGGGCGCGGGCCCGGTCGAGCCGCTCCTGGAGCCGCGAGCGCCGGCCTTCGAGGATCCGCAGCCGGACGGCGTCGTCGGTGCGGGAGAAGAACGCGAACCGCATGTTGAAGTTCTCGTCCTCCCACGCGGCCGGTCCGGCGTCGGTGATCTCGGAGGCGAAGTACTCGATGCCCGCCGGGGTGATCTGGTAGACGATCCGGGCGCGCCGGGACACCGGGGTGCTGGTCGCGACGACCTCGGTGATCCATCCGGCCCGGAGCATCCGCTTGAGCGCGGGGTACAACGAGCCGTAGGAGAGCAACCGGGTCCAGCCGAGCAGGAGGTTCAGACGCTTCCGCAGCTCGTAGCCGTGCAGCGGGGACTCCTGGAGGAGTCCCAGCACGGCGAGCTCGAGAGTCGCGCCCTTGCTCGGCATCGATCCTGCTTCCGGTCGGTCCGTTCAACTTGATATGTCGAACGGTGGTATCGCAGCAACCTATCGCACCGATATATCAACTCCGCAAGTTCATTCTGCGTTCTCTGCTGAGATGCCGACCACTGCGGACAGGACGAACCGGGATGAAACAGCACAGAAACGACACGAGGCACTCCCCGGGTGGGGAGTGCCTCGTGGGTGAAGCTGTTTGTCAGCGCACGACGTACAGCACGATCCGTGGCGAGTTCGACGCCGCGATCTGGGCGTTCCCGGCGTACCTGGCCTGGAGCGAGTGCCGGCCCAGAGTCAGCACCGGGAGCAGGAACGTCTTCTTCCCGCCGTTGCTCGCGACCAGCGTCATCGTCTTGATCAGCCGCGATCCGTCGTAGACCCGGATGGCTCCGGTCTTCGGCAGCGCCGCGGTGACGGTCACGTAGAGCGTGCCGCGGGTGCCTCGCTTGATCCTCGTCGCCTTGAGCCGGACGGCCGTGGTGGAGCGCAGCTTCGCGACCACCCCCGCCGCCGAGTTGGCCGAGCCGGGCGCGTACCCGGCCGCGGTCGCGGTGACCCGGACGCTGATGCTGCGCGCCGCATCAGCGGCGACCAGCTTGTAGGTCTTGCCGGTCGCGCCGCTGATCGCACCGCCCCCGCGCAGCCACTGGTACTTGTACGTCGCCGCGACCGCGGGGCCCGCGGCACTCGATCCGAAGCTTCCCGGGGAGGCCGTCAGCGTGCTGCCGACCGTGCGGGTCCCGGTGAACGACGGTGAGGTGACCTTGACCAGGGACGGGTAGGACACGATGAAGGAGCGCGCCGCACTGGTGCCGAGCGAGGCTCCCGAGCCGTCCAGCGCGGTGACCGTCCAGGTCCAGGTGCCGTCCGCGAGCAGCGCCGGCCAGGCGTAGGCCCGGGCGGAGGTGGTCACCGCAGCCGGCGAGGTCTTGCCCGGCGGCGCGGTCAGGTTCAGCCGGTACGACGCCACCGGTGCGGTCGTCGAGGACGACTCCCAGGTGAAGAGCGCCCCGTTGCCCAGCACCGAGGCGCCGGGGCTGGGGTTGAGCAGGGTGGGGGCGGCGCCCGCCGAGGAGAA
>NZ_JAKFCB010000072.1:0-2888 GCF_036676885.1 Aeromicrobium sp. | reverse complement strand
GTCATGGCGCGCTTCAACCTGCGCCGCGCCGCCGAGGCCGTACGCGACCTGGCGATCCGTGACGGCATCGAGTACGACCGGGTGGTCAATCGCCTCGAGCTCGACGAGCGCGAGGTCGCCGACTGGGAGCGCGCCGCCGACGACATGGCGATCCCCTACGACGAGCACCTCGGCGTGCACCCGCAGGACCAGCACTTCCTCGAGCGCGAGGTGTGGGACCTGGCCAACACGCCGATGGACAAGCGGCCGCTGCTGCTGCACTACCACCCGCTGGTGATCTACCGGTTCCAGGTGCTCAAGCAGGCCGACGTCGTGCTGGCGCTGTTCCTGCAGGGCGACCAGTTCGGGCCCGAGGAGAAGCGCGCCGACTTCGAGTACTACGACCCGATCACGACGGGCGACTCGACGCTGTCCGCGGTCGTGCAGTCGATCATCGCGGCCGAGGTCGGCTATCACGACCTGGCGCTGCGCTACTTCCTGTCAGGGTTGTTCGTCGACCTCGCGGACCGGCACCACAACACCTCCGACGGCGTCCACGTGGCGTCGACCGGCGGCGTGTGGGGTGCGCTCGTCAACGGGTTCGGCGGCTTCCGCGACTACCAGGGCGTCTTCACCCTCGACCCCCGGCTTCCGGAGTCGTGGGACTCGCTGATCTTCCGGGTGACGCTGCGCGGCACCCGCGTACGCGTCATGGTCATGCCGGACAGCGTCGAGCTCAGCGTCGAGGAGGGCAAGGAGGCGACCCTCGTGGTCCGCGGCGAGGAGGTCACGGTGCTCCCGGGTGACCCGGTGTCGGTCCCGCTCGACGGTCAGGGACCCCGCATCGAGGGTGAGCCGTCGCCGGTTCCCGGCCGTCGTCGCGCCGACGGCACGATCATCTCGGCGATCGTTCCCGGCACCTGAAAAATCCGCGATCAGATCGACTGGTCCTTTCGAGTCATAAATCGTTCGTTCGATCGTCTCTTACCTGGGAAAGACCTACTCTGAAATTGGGAGTGAGGCGTATCGAGAGGTAAGAGCAGTGATCACCGTGATGTGGAAGACCGCCGAGGGCGAGACCGGTGAGGTTGCGCTGGATGGCGATGCCAAGTGGACCTTTGGACGAGCCGGCGGGGATGACCTCACCGTCGCCGTCGACAACCCCGCCGTGAGCCGTACGGCTCTGGTGATCCGTGACGCCGGTCCCGGCCCGGTCGTGTTCCGCGGCCAGACCGACAACGGCGCGAAGGTGGCGCTGGTCAGTGTCATCGGTTCGATCACCTGGCTCGACGAGGGCACGGCCGGCAACCTGACGGCCGAGGAGAACCGGGTCGAGTTCTCGATCAACGACGAGGTCCTGCTGACGATCGACGTCGAGTTCGAGCAGCGCGGCAGCGTCGTCGAGCGGCAGCAGTCCGCCGGCGCCTGACTCGCTCGATCTGCGCTGACCCGGCTCGGTAGGGTCGCTGCATGTCGTTCGTCTCCGGGCTGCCCAAGGCAGAGCTCCACGTCCACCACGTCGGTTCGGCCACGTTGCGTACGGTCGCCGAGCTGGCCGAGCGCCACGCCGGCACCACCTCCGTACCGACCGATCCCGAGGCCCTGGCCGAGTTCTTCACGTTCACCGACTTCGCCCACTTCATCGAGGTCTATCTCTCGGTCGTCGACCTGCTGCGTACGCCCGAGGACCTCTGGACCCTGACGTACGACGTCGCGCGTGACCTGGCCGGGCAGAACGTCCGCTATGTCGAGCTGACCTGCACGCCCTACACGTCGATCGCGGTCGGCATCAGCGCCGAGGCCTATTGCGAGGCGCTCGAGGATGCGCGCCGTCGCGCCGAGGCCGACTTCGGCCTGACGATGCGCTGGTGCTTCGACATCCCCGGGGAGTCGGGGATCCCGTCGGCGGACGTCACCCTCGACACGGCGTTGCGCCTGCAGCCCGACGGGCTGGTGAGCTTCGGGCTCGGCGGTCCCGAGATCGGCGTGCCGCGCCAGCAGTTCGCGCCGCACTTCCAGCAGGCCATCGCGGCCGGGCTGCACAGCGTCCCGCACGCCGGCGAGTCGACCGGCCCGGAGTCGATCTGGGACTCGGTCAACCACCTCGGCGCCGAGCGCATCGGTCACGGCATCGCCGCTGCGCAGGACCCGGCGCTCATGGCCCACCTCGCCGAGCACGGCATCACGCTCGAGGTCTGCCCGACGTCCAACGTACGCACCCGGTCGGTGCCGTCGCTGGCCGAGCACCCGCTCCCGACGCTGGTGGCCGCGGGCGTACCCGTCACGATCAACTCCGACGACCCGCCGATGTTCTCGACGACGCTCAACCAGGAGTACGAGGTCGCCGCCGAGCTGCTGGGCCTCGACGACCAGGGCGTCGCCGACCTCGCCCGGGCATCCGTGCGCGCGTCGTTCGCCGACGATGCGACCAAGGCCGCGATCCTCACCGAGATCGACGCCTACGCCGCCGACGCCTGACCCGCTGGCGGTGACTTAGCGTCCACGCGTTGGCTGGGGCGGTGACTCAGCGTCCACGCGTTGGCTCGGGCGGTGACTCAGCGTCCACTAGGCATCACGAAGTGGACGCCAGCTCACCGCTCCAGCAGCACGGTGGACGCCAGCTCACCGCTCCTCCGCGCAGGGGTTGACGGCTGCATCACCTCGTGGTTATCTATAACCATCAAGTTACATAAAGGAATGGTTATCGAATGAGTGACGATCAGCTCGACCTCGTGTTCGGCGCACTCGCCGACCGGACGCGCCGCGCCATCCTGGCCCGGCTCGCACAGGAGGACGCCAACGTGGGTGACCTCACGGCGCTCTTCACGATGTCGCAGCCGGCCATCTCCAAGCACCTCAAGGTGCTCGAGCAGGCCGGACTGATCTCGCGCAACCGGCAGGGGACGATG
>NZ_JAKFCB010000071.1:0-2351 GCF_036676885.1 Aeromicrobium sp. | reverse complement strand
GGAACTTGATCAGCTCGATGGCCACGTCCTGGTGCTTGCTGGACTTGGGCACCGCGAGCCACGATCCGCCCCAGTTGCCGCCACCACCGGGCACCGTGGCGATGTCCCACTTGCCGGTGAAGGTGTCGCCGGCCTGACCCTTGATGTAGCCGGTCATCCAGGCGGGGCACGCGATGGTCGCGAACGAGCCGTTCTTGAAGCCGGCGTTCCACTCCTCGGAGAAGGCCTGGAGCTTGGCGGTGAGCTTCGCCTCGATCATCTGGTTGGCGTAGTCCCACGCATTCTTGACCGCGGGGTTGGAGTCGACGATCAGCTCGTTGTCGCGGTTGAAGTACGTCTCGTCACCGCCCTGCATCAGGATCGAGTTGTAGACGTTGGTCGCAGCGTCGATGAAGTGGATCTTGTCGTCCTTGATCCCGTCGTCGAACTTCTCACCCGTGGCGATGAACTCGTCCCACGTGGGCCACAGCTTGCCGACCTCTTCGCGGTCGCTCGGCAGGCCGGCCTTCTCGAACAGGTCGCGGCGGTAGCACATCGCGAGCCCGCCGACGTCCGTGCCGAGGCCGATCGTGGTCTTGCCGTCTGCGCTGGTCGCCGCGTTGGCCACGTACGGCAGGTAGGCGTCCTTGAGCTGGTCGTAACCGTGATCCTGGAGGTTGACGAACTTGTCAGCGGTCTGCAGGAAGTTGACCGTCTGGCCCTCCTCGATCGCCACGACGTCGCCGGCCGATGCGTTGGCCGCGATCTGCTGGCTGAGCTTGGTGTTGTACTTGCCCAGGTCGCCCTCTGCGGTCTCCACGATCTTGACGCCCGGGTGGTCAGCCTCGAACTTCTTGTAGAGGTCCTTGTAGCCGAACTGACCGAACAGGTTCACCCGCAGGGTCACGTTCTCGTTCCCCGAGCCTTTGTCGTCGGATCCTCCGCAGCCGGCGGCGACTGCGCCCACCACGAGGGCTGAGGCCGCGGCGGCGGCGATGCGCTGTGTGCGATTCACGTCGTACCTTCCTCCGGCTCCCTCGGTGGGAGCGCTTCCATGGGAGTATGAGGCAGGTCACAGTCGGAAGTCAACGAAATTTTGGGAGCGTTCCCATATTTGTTGTTCGAGTTCACATATTGAATCGTGCGAACTGCGCGTTCAGCGCTCCGAGGCGGGGAGCTGGAGGTTGGCGTGCACGGCTCGCCACACGGTCTTGGGGCTCTCGCCCGCCTCGAGGGCCTCGGTTGCCGTACGCCCGTCGAGCTCACGCATCACGTGGCTCTCGGCCCACACCCGCGCATAGCCACGGCCGAACTGCTGCTCCATCCGGAGCCAGAACTCGCTGTGCTTCAACGTCAGGCGGCCGACGCGGAGACGTCACCCAGGGAATCAGTGGAGGCGATCGACGAGATGCTCGCGATCTGCGCCTCGGCGGCTTCCTCGACCTCGAGGAGCGAGCTGACGTCGAGCAGGACCTTGGAGAGCGGCACCTCGAGCGCTGCGGCGAGAGCCGCGAGCAGCTCGGAGCTCGCTTCCTTCTGGCCGCGCTCGACCTCGGAGATGTAGCCCAGGCTGACCCGGGCCTTGCCCGAGACGTCGCGCAAGGTGAGTCCCTGGGACATGCGCCGCGCGCGGAGCACCTCACCGACGAGCTGACGCATCGCGGTCATCGGGTCCCTCCGTCCTGGCCTGCCATGTGTGGTTCAACCCCGATGGGAACGGGATTCTTCCCCCAGCCTAGCGACCAGCCATGACAACAGCGCATCGACGGTCTGACTTCGGATCGTGTCGCGGTTGCCGGCGAGCTCGAGCCGGGTCGTCCAGGTGCCGTCGGGCCCCGCCGCCGCGATGTGCACCGTGCCCGCCGGCTTGCCCTCGGCCGGCCCTGGTCCGGCAACTCCGGTCGTCGACAGCCCGTATGTCGCACCGAGGCGATCGCGGACGCCCTGTGCCATCAGGATCGCCACGTCGGGCGTCACGGTCCCCTGCTCGGCGATGAGGTCCGCATCGACACCGAGGAGCTCGGTCTTGAGCTCGGGCGCATACGCGACGACGCCGCCCCGGACGACGTCGGAGGCGCCACTGACGCTGACCAGGGTCGCGCAGAGCAGGCCACCGGTGAGCGACTCCGCCGTGGCCACCGTCGCGTTCGCCGCTCTCAGCGCGTCGACGACGTCGGCGGCCAGGGTCACTGGCCCGCCGCGGCCTTGGACTCGCGTCGCATCGTCCGGGCGTCGCGGACGTAGTGGACGGCGGTGCTGAGCGTGATCGCGAGCGCCGCAGCCATGACGAGGTTGGTCACCCAGATCATGATGTCGCTCGGGGTGTCCTTCCAGTCGCTCGGCGGGTTGTTCCACAGGTCGAACGGCAGGAG
>NZ_JAKFCB010000070.1:0-9834 GCF_036676885.1 Aeromicrobium sp. | reverse complement strand
CACCGTGACTCGCCACAGGGCCTCGCGGACGATCCCGCCGCTCATCTTGGACTCACCGCGCTCGCGTTCGACGAACGTGATCGGCACCTCGACGATCGTCATGCCGGCGGCGAGCACCCGCCGTGCCATGTCGATCTGGAAGCAGTAGCCCTGCGAAGCCACCTCGTCGAGCGGCAGCCGCTCGAGGGTCTCGCGGCGGAAGGCCCGGAATCCCCCGGTCGCGTCCTTGATCGGGATGCCGAGCATGAGGCGGGCGTAGAACGTACCGCCGCGGGAGATGAACCGCCGGTGCCACGGCCAGTTGACGACGCCACCGCCATCGACCCACCGTGAGCCCAGCACGAGATCGGCTCCGGCAGCACTGGCATCGAGCAGCCTGCCAAGGTCCTCGGGGCGATGCGAGCCGTCGGCGTCCATCTCGACCAGCACGTCGTAGCCGCGCTCGATGCCCCAGGCGAACCCGGCGCGGTATGCCGAGCCGAGACCTTGCTTGCTGGGCCGGTGCAGGACGTTGACGTGCGGGTCGGCGGCTGCGAGCCGGTCGGCGATGTCGCCGGTGCCGTCAGGAGAGCCGTCGTCGGCGATCAGCACGTCGACGTCGGGCTGGGCGAGGTGGAGCTGCTCGACGATCCAGGCGACGTTGGCGGCCTCGTTGTAGGTCGGGACGACGACCAGGGTGCGTGTCATTGTGCCGTCAGCTGTCCTTCTGTCGGGTGCCGAACCACCATGCTCCCAGACCAAGGATCACCAGCAGGTACTCCAGCGGCGCACCGATGACCAGTGCCGGGGTCTTGCCGGCGGCCAGCGTGACCTCGGCACTGAGAGTCGCCGGTTGGTGCATCGGCGCGCGTTCGACGCTGCGCCCATGCGGGTCGACCACGCCGCTGATCCCGTTGGTCGACGGCACGACGACCCATCGACCGGTCTCGATCGCTCGCAGCCGGGAGATGTCCCACTGCTGCTCGGGCTGCGACGTGTTGGTGAAGGCCGCGTTGCTGGTCTGCACGACGATCATCTGCGCCCCGCCGTCGACCGCGCGACGGGTCACGCTGTCGTATGCGATGTCGTAGCAGATCGTGTCGCCGATCAGGGTGTCGCCGATGCGCAGGGCGCCGGGTTCGTCGCCGGCCAGCATGTCGCGCGGGATGTCGCGGGCGAGCCGGGTGACGAAGAACCCTGCCTGCTTGCGCCACGGCACGTACTCGCCGAACGGGACGGGCTTGAGCTTGACGTAGCGCTCCCCCGGCCCGTCCGCGGTCCAGACGACCCCCTGGTTGTACGCCGTCGTGGTCGTCGGCCCGTCGAAGATGCCGCCGACCAGGATCGGTGCGCCGATGCGGGCCGAGAGCGCCTGGATGCGCTGCCTGACCGCCGTGTCGTGGTAAGGATCGGTGTCGGTGGCGTTCTCGGGCCACAGCACCATGTCGGGCTTGGGGACCTCGCCGGCCTCGATCCGCGCCGCGAGCTTGTCGGTCTCGGCGGCGTGCAGCTTGAAGATCTCGCCGATGGGCCAGGTCAGGAAGACCCCCGGCACATCACCTTGCACGAGTGCCACCTGCCGGGTGCCGTCGGCGCCGGCGATGCCGGTCGGCAGCACCGCTCCGACTCCGGCGAGCGCCAGGACGGCTGCCATGGACAGCGCCCTCGTGCGCCAGGCGGCTGACGTCACGAGCACGACCAGCAGGCTTGCGACGACGAACAGCACGGCGCTCGTGGCCGGCATCGCGATGAGTCGTGCGTAGGCCTCGAACGGCGTGTCGATCGAGGTGTGCGCGAGCCTTCCCCACGGGAAGCCCGTGAACGGGAAGCCTCCCCGAGCCCATTCGCCGAGCACCCACACTGCGGCCCCCCAGACTGGCCACCAACGCAGCCTGGCCGAGGCACGCAGCGCCAGCATGATGGGGATGAAGAACAGCGTCTCCGCCAGGACCAGCCCGATGTAGGCGGCTGTGCTGACCGCGTTCATCCACCAGATCAGTGGCCCCATGAACGACAACCCGTACAGCGCGCCGGTGAGCATGACCGTACGTTTGCGGGCGTCCCGCAGGGCGTGAGCGAGCCAGATCAGGCCGGCCATGGCCACGACCATGGCGAACGGCAGGTTGACCGGGTCGAAGTTGAGGGACGAGAGGACGCCCATCACGATGGCGGCAGGCCAGGCGATGCGGCCGCCGATGCCGGGAGTCAGGAGCCGTGCGGAGACGGTCGCGGATGAGCCGCTCATGTCACCCGTACGCCTCGGGATCACCCAGCCAGGCGTCACAGGACGACGAGCTCACGTGGCGTGTTGTTGAGCACCTCGAGACCGTCGGCGGTGCACACGGCGATGTCCTCGATGCGGGCGCCGAAGCGCCCGTCGAAGTAGATCCCGGGCTCGATCGAGAACGCCATGCCTTCTTCGAGAACCAGGTCGTTGCCCTCGACGATGTAGGGCTCCTCGTGCGTCTCCTGGCCGATCCCGTGGCCCGTGCGGTGGATGAACAGGTCGCCGAAGCCCGCATCGGCGATCAGCGCCCTTCCGACGGCGTCGACGGACTCTGCAGTCACGCCGGGCCGCGCGTGCTCTCGCTGGGCCTGCTGGGCGGCCTCAAGCACGGCGTACGCCTCGGCGTACGCAGGCGGGACGGTGCCGCCGGCGAGGTAGTTGCGGGTCGAGTCGGAGCAGTAGCCGGCCGCGTTGGTGCCGCCGATGTCGACGACGACCGGATCACCCTCCTGGATCACGCGGTCGGAGAGCTCGTGGTGGGGCGATGCGCCGTTGGGGCCGGAGCCGACGATGACGAAATCCACGGTCTCGTGGCCTTCGTCGATGATCGCGCGGGCGATGTCGGCGCCGACCTCGCGCTCGGTGCGGCCGGGACGCAGCCATTCGCCCATGCGCGAGTGCACGCGGTCGATCGCCAGGCCGGCCTCGCGCAGGGCGCCGATCTCGTCGGCGTCCTTGCGCATGCGCAGCCGCTGGACGAGCTCGCCGCCGAGGACCTGGCGGGCGTCAGGAAGCGCCTCCCTCAGCGCAAACACGCGCGAGGCCCACATGTGGTCGTCGACGGCGACCGTGGCGGCGTCACCGACGATCGAGGCGACCAAGGCGTAGGGGTCGTCGGTCTCGTTCCACGACTCAACGCGTACGTCGACGCCCGAGGCGATGGCGGCAGGCTTCTCGAGCGTCGGCACGACGAGGGTCGGATCACCGGCTGAAGGCAGCACCAGACAGGTCAACCGCTCGAGCGGGAGCGCCACGTAGCCGGTCAGGTAGCGGAGGTCCGCTCCCGGCGTGATGAGGAGGGTGTCGATGCCCTGCGATGCGGCCAGTTGCTGTGCCTTGCGCCATCTGCTCACGAGATGACGATACCTGCGGCTCCCATGGCGATACGCGCCGTAGCCCAAACGACACGTGACAGGCTCTCTGACCCGACCTAGGGTGAGACGACCAACACACGATCGGGGGATCACACATGCGCAGAATCCTGCCATCGATCGCTGCCGTCACCATGACGGCCAGCCTTCTCGTCGCCGGACCGGCCACGGCCAAAAGCCAACCGCCGAAGCCCGCCGACACCAGCACGCTCACCCAGGCCGTCACGGTCAGCGGCCTGATGCAGCACATGCGGGTGCTGCAGCGCATCGCCGACCGCAATGAGGGCACCCGGGCGTCCGGGCTGCCCGGGCACACCGAGTCCGCCGACTATGTGGCCGACAAGCTGGAGGATGCCGGCTACGTCGTCACTCGCCAGAAGTTCACCTTCCCGTTCACCCGCGAGCTGGAGCCGGCGACGCTGACCCAGCTGACGCCGACCGAGCGCGAGGTCGAGACCCACACGATGGACTACTCGGGGTCAGGAGACGTGACCGGGCCGGTCATTCCGACGAACGACGTCATGATCCCCCCGGCCGACGAGCCGAGCAGCACATCGGGTTGCGAAGCGTCAGACTTCGCCGCTGCTCCGGCCGAACCGGCGATAGCACTGGTCCAACGCGGCACGTGCACGTTCGAGGCCAAGGCCAACAACGCCGCGGCGGCCGGTTACGACGCCGTCATCATGTTCAACGAGGGCCAGCCAGGGCGTGACGGTCTGCTGACCGGGACACTGGGCAACCCCGTCGACATCCCGGCCGTGGGGGTCTCCTACGAGGACGGCGCAGCGCTGGCCGAGCCCGGCGTCACCGCCCGGGTGACCACCAAGACCGAGACGGACCTCAACCGTGAGACCGAGAACGTCATCGCCGATCTTCCGGCGAAGGCCGCCAAGGACGCCAACCAGGACGAGGTCGTCGTGGTCGGTGCCCACCTCGACAGCGTGGCCGCCGGCGCGGGCATCAACGACAACGGCTCCGGCTCGGCGGCGATCCTCGAGATCGCTGAGCAGATGTCGGCGCTCAAGCTCACCAAGGACCTCAGACGTCCCGTGCGCTTCGCATTCTGGGGCGCCGAGGAGTCGGGTCTGGTGGGCTCGGAGCACTATGTCGCGGAGCTGTCGGACGCCGAGCTGGCGAGGATCTACGCCAACCTCAACTTCGACATGCTCGGCTCCCCCAACTACGTCCGGTTCGTCTACGACGGTGACGGCTCGGCCGGGGGCGACGCGGGCCCGGCCGGTTCGGACGCGATCGAGGACGTCTTCACCGACTACTTCGATGCGCAGGGCCTGGCGTCCGAGCCGACGGCGTTCGACGGTCGTTCCGACTATGGGCCGTTCATCGACGCCGGAATCCCGGCGGGCGGACTGTTCAGCGGTGCCGAGGGCGTCAAGACCGCAGAGCAGGCGGTCGTCTACGGCGGTACGGCCGGTGAGCCGTACGACGCGTGCTACCACGCGGCGTGCGACGACATCTCCAACCTCAACGCCTCCGCCCTGCACGAGCTCGGCGATGCCGCGGCGCACGCGACAGGCGTGCTGACGCTGTCGAAGACTGGCCTGTTCCCCGACGGCAGCCTCAAGGGGAACGACAGCCGGTCCAAGGCACCCAGCCGGGGATCGCAGCTCCTACGCTGAGCCGCTCGACCGATCGGCGCCACCACTCCTCGGGATGGTGGCGCCGATCTCTGCGTTCTGCCTCGGGCCATGCCTGCTGGCTGCCATGATGTGGCGATCGCTGAACGTGGGAGGAAGACGCCGTGCTGCTGCTCGACGGAGTGCTGGGACTCATCGTCCTGGGGCTGTGGATCTTCTGCCTGCTCGACGTCATCTCGACCAGCGAGTACGCCTGCCGCAACCTGAGCAAGGTCATGTGGGTCGTGATCGTGCTGTTCTTCCCGCTGATCGGCTCGATCGCCTGGCTCGTCGCGGGCCGACCGCAGTCGGATGCGACCTCCTCGATGCCCTACAAGGGCAATCATGGCCACCCGTCGTCGTTCCCGGAGTACGAGCGTCCCGGGCGTGCGGTCGCGGCGAATCCCGAGGACGACGAGGCATTCCTGCGCGGTCTGCGCGAGCGCGCTGAGGAGCAACGCCGGGCGTACCGCGAGCAGCGGCGCGAGCTCGAGGAGAAGTCGCGGCGTGAGCTCGAAGAGGGCGACAGCACCGCCAGCTGAGCGGCGCCTCACACTAGGCTCGGCTCCATGGCACACGGTCGACTGCTGCTCCTCGACAGCGCGAGTCTGTACTTCCGGGCGTTCTTCGGCGTTCCCGACTCCCTGAAGTCCCCTGACGGGACGGTCGTCAACGCGCTGCGGGGCATCCTCGACTTCACGTCGACGCTGACCACGCAGTACGGCCCCGAGGCGATCGTCGCCTGCTGGGACGACGACTGGCGGCCGCAGTGGCGTGTCGATCTGCTCCCGTCCTACAAGACTCAGCGGGTCGGCGACGAGGGCGGTGAGGCCGACACGACCGGCGGCCTGCTCGGACCCCAGGTGCCCCTGATCGCCGAGGCGTTCGCGCTGCTGGGCATCCCCGTCGTCGGCGCCGCTGACGCCGAGGCGGACGACATCATCGGCACGTTCGCCACGACCTGGGACGGTCCCGTCGACATCGTCACGGGCGACCGTGACCTGTTCCAGCTCGTCGACGATGCCCGGGGCGTACGCGTCCTCTACGTGGCGCGCGGCGTCTCCAAGCACGATGTCGTCGACAACGCGTGGATCCGCACCAAGTACGGCATCGACGCGTCGCAGTACGTCGACTTCGCGGTGATGCGCGGCGACGCCTCGGACGGCCTGCCGGGCGTCGCGGGGATCGGCGACAAGACCGCAGCCCTGCTGCTCCGGGAGTTCAGCGACATCGACGGCATCCTCGAGGCGGCCCAGGACCGCTGGTCGTCGATCAAGCCACGCGTACGCCAGTCGCTGCTCAGCTCGGTCGACTACATCGACGCCGCTCGCACGGTCGTGGCGGTCAAGCGAGACGCCTGCGACGTCGAGGTGCTCACCGCGCCCGTGCAGGAAGAGGCGTTCCGCACCTTCGGCGAGACCTGGGGCCTCGGCGGCGTCACCGACCGGGCCCTGAAAGCGCTCGCCGCAGAGTGAGGTGATCTCGAAGCTTCGGTTCCTAGGGAGGCCGCCCGCGGCCGACCGGGAGCGAGCTCTGCGAGCGAAGGATCAGCTGGTGACGCTGGTGTAGGCGACGACGCCGCGGCGGAGCAGGTCGAGGGACTCGCGAGCGGTGTCCCGCAGCGATCCGGGACCCGCCGCATCGGCGATCTGCGCCACGACGTCGATCAGCTGCTTCATGGCGCGGACGAAGTCTCCCGCGGCCAGGTCCATCTGGCCGAGCACGTCGTCGAGCGAGGCTCCCATGCTCCATTGCCACACCGCGTGGGCGAAGCCGAAGTCCGGCTGGTGCAGGAACCTGAGCCGGTGCTCGCGCTCGAGGCGCTGGAGATCGGTGCACAAGGTGGTCATGGTGTCGGCGACCGTGCGCACCGCCTCGGTGGGAAACCGCGGCGCGGGTGCGTCGTCGGCGTTGCGGGACTCGAACGTCAGCCCACTCACCACCGCGGCGAACTCCGCCGCCTCGAGGCCGTCCCACACGTCCCCGCGCAGGCACTCGCTGACGAGCAGGTCGAGCTCGCTGTAGAGGCGCTGCAGCCGCTTCCCGTCATCGGTGACCTTGTCGCCGTCGAGGTAGCCGAGCACGTCGAGCACCTCGCAGACCCGATCGAACTGCCGCGCGACGGTGTTCGTACGTGACTCGATGCGGCCGCGCTGGTTCGCGGTGTCGCGCTCGAGCTTGAAGTAGCGTTCGGCCCAGCGTGCGTGCTTCTCACGATCAGGGCAACCGTGGCACGGATGGTTGCGCAGCTTGTCCCTGATCGCGGCGATGCGGGGGTCCTCGCGGGGGGCGTGCTCGCGGTATGGCTTGTCCTGCCGCCAGGCAACCCCTTCCGCTCGGTTGCGCAGCTGTGAGGCCAGGTCGCGGCGCGCCTGCGGGTTGCGGGCGTTGAACGACTTGGGGATGCGCATCGTCGTGATGGGCGCCACCGGGGTGTTGAAGTCGACCATCGCGAGCCGGCGGGCATGCCGGTTGGCCGTCAGCACCATGGGCCGCGGCCCGTCGCTGTCGGTCGTACGTCCGGGGTCGAGCACGACGGCGATGCCGGCCCAACGGCCGACCGGCACGTTGATGACGTCACCGGGCTTGAGCCTGACGAGTGACTCGACGACGTCCTGGCGGTCGGCGGCACGCCGGGCCTTGGACCCGGACGCCTCGATGTCGCTGAGCTCACGGCGCAGGCCGGCGTACTCCATGAAGTCGCCCAGGTGGCACTCGACGTTCTCGCGGTAGCCCTGGAGCGCCTCGTCGGCCCTGCGGATCTGCGTGGCGAGGCCCACCACGGCGCGGTCGGCCTGGAACTGCGCGAACGACTGCTCGAGCAGTTCGCGGGCGATCGTGCGGCCGACCTGGCCCACCAGGTTGACCGCCATGTTGTAGGACGGCTGGAACGAGGAGTTGAGCGGGTATGTTCGCGTGCTGGCGAGCCCGGCGACCTGTTTGGGGTCGAGTCCGGGCTGCCACAGCACGACGCCGTGCCCCTCGACGTCGATGCCGCGGCGCCCGGCACGACCCGTCAGCTGGGTGTACTCCCCCGGCGTGATGTTGGCGTGGGTCTCGCCGTTCCACTTCGACAGCTTCTCGATGACGACCGAGCGGGCCGGCATGTTGATGCCGAGTGCCAGCGTCTCGGTGGCGAAGATGATCTTGACCAGCCCGTCGCTGAACAGCACCTCGACGCACTCCTTGAACGTCGGCAGCATGCCGGCGTGGTGCGAGGCGATGCCGCGCACGAGTGCGTCGCGGAACTCGTAGTAGCCGAGGACGTGCAGGTCGTCCTCCGGCAGGTGCGAGCAGGTCGCGTCCACGACCGCGCCGATCTCGGCCTGTTCCTCCGGCGTGGTCAGCGTCAGGCGCGCGTCGAGGCACTGCTTGACCGCGGCATCGCAGCCCGCTCGGCTGAAGATGAAGCAGATCGCGGGCAGCAGCCCCTCGCCGTCGAGCCGCTCGACGACCTCGACCCGGCTCGCGGTCCGGTGACGGCTGCGCGGGCGCCTGCCGCCCTTGCCGGGCCGGCCCTTCTGCATACGGCTGAACTGCCAGTCGTCACGTGCGATGCGGGTCAGCGCCTGGTTGACCTCGACACCTTGGTCGTCGGCACTCGACTCGAACAGGGGGAACATCTTGCGGCCGACCAGCACGTGCTGGTGCAGGGGTATGGGGCGGCGCTCCTCGACGATCGTGACGGTGTCGCCGCGGACCTCGGTGAGCCAGTCGCCGAACTCCTCGGCATTGGACACGGTGGCCGACAGCGAGATGACCGACACCGATTCGGGCAGGTGGATGATGACTTCCTCCCACACCGCGCCGCGCATGCGGTCGGCGAGGTAGTGAACCTCGTCCATGACGACGTAGCCGAGCGTGTCGAGCGTGCGCGAGCCGGCGTAGAGCATGTTGCGCAGGACCTCGGTCGTCATGACGACGACGGGTGCCTCACCGTTGATCGTGTTGTCCCCGGTCAGCAGCCCGACGTTCTCGGCCCCGTGGCGGGCGACCAGGTCGGCGTACTTCTGGTTGGACAGCGCCTTGATGGGAGTTGTGTAGAAGCACTTGCGCCCGGTCTCGAGGGCGAGGTGCACGGCGAACTCCCCGACGATCGTCTTGCCGGAGCCGGTGGGGGCGGCCACCAGGACACCGTGGCCGTCCTCGACCACCTTGCAGGCCCGGACCTGGAAGTCGTCGAGCTCGAAAGCGTAGTGGCCGCGAAACGCAGCCAGGTGCGGATAGGCCCGGGCGGCGCGGGAATTCGAGTACTTCTCGGCCGGGGAGGTCATGCCTCCACATTACGCGTGACCGGGTGATCTCCCGGTCACGGCGCGGGCGGTGCGAAGACTCGCAACGCGGCCGGGTGCACCGTCGTCGTCATGGGGAGGGGACCGAGGCGTTCGCCGTCCCCGTACGCCACGATGCCCGGCGACGACAGCGTCACCTCACGCACCAGGTGGCGCTCGAACTCCGGCATCGTGATGTGCGTGCCCTTGTAGAGCTTGGGGAACACCCGGATCAGCTTGGCCTTGCTGACCGGGTTGATGACCACGACGTCGAGCAGGCCGTCGACCAGTGAGGCGCCCTCGCAGATGCGGAGGCCGCCCCCGAACGACGGGCCGTTGCCCACCGCGACGAGCATCGCCTCGCGCTCGATGGTCCGGCCGTCCAGCGTCAGGGTGAACGCCAGTGGCTCGAACTCGCGGAGCTCGGCCAGGATCGCGATGTTGTAGCGCATGTTGCCGCGCGGCCACGTCATCGCGTTGGCGCGCTCATTGACCTTGGAGTCGAAGCCCGACGCGATGACCGTGGCGACGTACGCCTCACCCGCGCGCGCGAGATCGACCGTACGCGTGTG
>NZ_JAKFCB010000069.1:0-2917 GCF_036676885.1 Aeromicrobium sp. | reverse complement strand
TGCGTCGGGCGGCGCCGGGGTTCGAGGATCTCGGCCGTCACGGGCGCAACCCTATCTTGAAGCGGCGCGCCCCGCGGCGATCAGTGGAACGATCATGTCGCCGATCCCGTCGAAGCCCGCCCCGACGGTCTGCCCGTGCGAGTGTCGGTAGTGGATGCCCTCCAGGATCACCGCGAGCTTGAAGAACGCCAGCGCCAGGTGAAAGCCGATGTCGCTGACGTCGCGGCCGGACCGCTCGGCGTACCGGGCGAGCACCTCGTCACGGCTGAGGTAGCCGGCCGCAACGGGAGCATCGGTGATCATCGCGGCGCCGTCGCGCGACGGGGGAGCGACCTCGGCGAGCTGCTGGTACGCCAGCAGGACCGCGACGTCGGTCAGCGGATCGCCGAGCGTGCTCATCTCCCAGTCGAGCACCGCCGTGACCTGGTCGCGGTCATCGACCAGCAGGTTGTCGAGGCGGAAGTCGCCGTGCACGATCGTGCCGTCGCCGTTGGCCGGGATGTTCGACTCGAGGTGCTCGACGAGCTCGTCCATGCCGGGCAGCTCGCGGCTGGTCGACGACACGAGCTGCTTCTTCCAGCGCGCCACCTGGCGTCCCAGGTAGCCGTCCGGCCGGCCGAAGTCGCCGAGGCCCACCGCGGCGTAGTCGACGGCGTGGAGCGCGACGAGGGTGTCGACCATGCGTTCGGTGATGGCGCGCGTGCGCTCAGGTCCGAGGACCTCGAGCTGGGCCGCGCGGCCGTACGGCGTGCCGGTGACCTTCTCCATCACGTAGAACGGCGCACCGATGACCTCGGTGTCCTCGCAGTGGGCGATCATCTGCGGCACGGGTACGTTCGTCGGCGCCAGCGCGGCCATGACGCGGTACTCGCGCCCCATGTCGTGAGCCGTGGCGAGGACGTGGCCCAAGGGCGGGCGGCGTACGACGTAGTCGCGAGCACCGGCGCTCAGCGTGTACGTCAGGTTGGACTTGCCGCCCGTGATGAGGCTCGCCGACAGCGGTCCGGTCACCAGCTCGGGACGCTCGCGCTCGAGCCAGTTCTGCAGCGCGGCGAGGTCGAGGCCCTTGGGATCGTTCGTCATGTCAGTCCCTGGGTCCGCCGGCGACGTAGATGACCTGGCCCGACACGAACCCGGCACCCTCGCTGACGAGGAACGAGACCGTGTGGGCGATGTCCTCGGGCTGGCCCACGCGCGCGACCGGGATCTGCTCGGCGTTGAACTTGATGAAGTCGTCGAACGGCACCTTCAGGCGCTCGGCCGTCGATGCCGTCATGTCGGTCTGGATGAAGCCCGGCGCGATGGCGTTGGCGGTGATGCCGAACTTGCCGAGCTCGATCGCCAGGGTCTTGGTGAAGCCCTGCATGCCGGCCTTCGCGGCCGAGTAGTTGGCCTGGCCGCGGTTGCCGAGCGCCGAGGTGCTCGACAGGTTGACGATGCGGCCGAACTGGGCCTCGGTCATGTACTTCTGGGCGGCCTTCGTCATCAGGAAGGCGCCGCGCAGGTGCACGTTCATGACGGCGTCCCAGTCGTCGACCGTCATCTTGTACAGCATGTTGTCGCGGATGATGCCGGCGTTGTTGACGAGCACGGTCGGGGCGCCGAGCTCGCTGGTGATGCGCTCGAACGCGGCGGCGACCTGTGCCTCGTTGCTGACGTCCGCGCCCACGGCGAGGGCCTTGCCCCCGGCAGCGGTGACGGCGTCGACGGTGCCGGCGCACGAGGCCTCGTCGAGGTCGACGACGGCGACCTGGAAGCCGTCGGCAGCGAGTCGCTGCGAGACGGCAGCGCCGATGCCGCGTGCGGCTCCGGTGACGATCGCGGTGCGGGGTTCGGTCACGAGATGCTCCTTCGACTGGCGCCTAAGCGCTTGCTTAGTTGATTCCTCCCGCACGTTATCGCACGAGCCCCGCGTGTGCGAGATCACCACCGAAATTGACGTCGCTGAAGGCGAGGGATTCCTCATGTTTGTGTATAGTTGAGGAAAACCTCATGTTTTAGGAGTCCTTGTGACGCAGCTCGACACCCCCTCGGTGGTTTCAGCGCCGGACCAGGCCGATCACCGCACGGCGCTCACGCAGCGCCGCAACGATCGCTTTGCCCGGATCGAACCCAAGGGCAAGCGTGTCTTCACGGCCCGCGAGCGGGCCGAGATGCTCGTCGACGACGGCTCCTTCGTCGAGATGACGCCGTTGCGCACGGCGGGCGGAGGCGCCGGCAGCGGCGTCGTCGCCGGATGGGGTACGACCGACGGTCACGCGGTTGTCGTCGTTTCGCACGATGCAGCTGTGGCCTCCGGTGCGATCGGTGCGGTCATGGCCGAGGCGATCATGAAGGCCCAGCGCTTCGCGCTCGACAAGGGCTACCCCATCGTCTACATCAACGACTCGGGCGGAGCGCGCATCCACGACGGCATCTTCGCGCTGCACGGCTGTGGAGGCATCTTCGCCAACAACATCGAGGCGCAGCAGCGGATCCCGCAGATCTCGCTGATCCTCGGCCCGTGTGCGGGCGCGGCGGCATACTCTCCGGCCCTGACGGACTGGACCATCATGGTCAAGGAGCAGGGCCAGATGTTCCTGACCGGCCCGGAGATCGTCAAGGCCGCCACGGGCGAGGACGCGTCCGCCGAGGACATCGGCGGATCGGCGCTGCACACCAAGGTCAGCGGGGTCGCGCACCTCGAGGTCGACAGCGAGGAGGAGGCGTTCCACGCGACACGCCTGCTCCTGTCGTTCCTGCCGACGCACAAGGGCGGCCCGCAGAAGCGGCACAGCCCCGTGCCGGCCAACCCCGGTGCGGTCGAGCGTCTTCCCGGTCTCGTGCCGGAGAAGTCGAGCGTCGTGTTCGACATGAACGCGCTGCTTGACGGCGTGCTGGACAACGGTGCCCGCCTCGAGCTCATGCCGACGCATGC
>NZ_JAKFCB010000068.1:0-2568 GCF_036676885.1 Aeromicrobium sp. | reverse complement strand
GCAGCCGCCGTCGCACGTGGTGCCGACGTTCCCGAGCTGGCGCCCGCAGCGCGCGATCGACCACATCCTGATCGGCGACGGCCTGCGCTGCTCGGAGATGAAGGCGATGCCGGCCGCGCTGTCGGACCACCTGGCGCTGTCGCTGCAGCTCGACGTGCCCGACGCCGCGCTGCAGTAGCGGAGCGCGTCGGCGTTCCGGCGCGCGGCTTGCGCGCGACGTCGACCACCGGCAGGCAAAAAAGGAACGGCCGGTGGCGAACCACCGGCCGTTCGTCTTTTTCACACGTTGGCGGGAATCAGAACCGGTAGTCGGCGCTGACGTACCAGAACGCACCCGGCAGGTCGTACGTGCCGGCGTCGTAGCCGTTGAGCGAGCAGGTCAGGCACACCGGCGGCTCCTTGCCGAACAGGTTGTTGACGCCGACCGACAGCTTCAGGCCCTCGACGAAGGCGTTCTTCCAGCCGGCCTGCACGTCGTGGTACGTGACCGAACCGAGCTTGTTGAACTCCACTCCCGAGCAGCCCGGCAGGCCTTCCAGGCCCACGCAGCTTTCCTTGACGTCGCTGATGTAGCGCACGTTCCAGTTGGCGTCGAAGTTGCCGAGGTTCCAGCCGACCTGCACGTTGCTCTGCCACTCCGGGATCGCGCTGTCGCCGACCTCGATGCCGACCTGGCGCGACGACACGTTGCCGTCGGCGTCGACGGCCTCGTAGTCGTTGATGTAGGTCGTCTGCAGCGAGGCGTTGAGCGTGCCCCAGCTCCACTCCGGGCTCAGCCAGTTGACCTTCAGGTCGACGCCGTCGGTCTCGATCTGGCCGAGGTTGGACAGGAAGTTGTTCGGCGGGTTGAGGTTGCCGCCCGCGCCGCGGGTGAACGGCGAGCACAGCGCCGCGTCGGTGCCGCCGGCGGCCAGGCAGTCGATCAGCAGCTGCTGGATGTCGCGCGCCTGCACGGCGCCCTCGATCTCGTGGTGGTAGTAGCCCAGCTCGAAGTCGATGCGACGCGACCACGACAGGTTCTCCGACCAGCCTGGGCTGTAGACCACGCCGAACGTGTAGCTATCGGACTCTTCCGGCTGCAGGTTCGGGTTGCCGCCGGTGAAGGTGGTGATCTGCGTGTTGGCCTGCTCGAAGCCGTTCGGCACGCCCTGCGCGCGGCAGGCGGTCTCCAGCGGCGTGGTGTTGAGGCCGTCGGCGTCGTTGACCACGACCACGTTGGTCGGGCCGCACGGGTCGACCAGCGTCGCGCCGAACTGGGTCAGGCCGTACAGCTCGCCGAGGTTCGGAGCGCGGAAGCCCTGCGAGTACGTACCGCGGACGACGAGGTCCTCGATGGGCTGCCAGCGGAAGCCGAGCTTGCCGGTGGTGGCGTCGCCGAACGTCGAGTAGTCCGAGTAGCGCAGCGCCGCGGTGAGGTTCAACGTCGCCAGCACCGGGATGTTGATCTCGCCGTAGAGCTCGTCGACGTCGTAGCTCGCCGACACCGGCGCGGCGAACGAATCCTGCGATTCGCCGGTCTGGCGCAGCGGGTCGGGGTTGAACTCGCCGCGGTAGCGGCGGTGCTCGGCGCCGACCGCGAAGCCGGCCGAACGGTCGCCGATGTCGAACAGGTCGCCGGTCAGGTTGGCGGTGAACAGGTCGAGGACCTGCTTGCTCGAGTCGTTCTGGGTGGTGCGGATCCAGTCGATCTGCTGCTGGGTCATCGGCCGGCCCTGGCCGCCGAACAGGTCGAGCGGCGTGCAGCCCGGCACCGCCGCGCACACCGCCGGGTCACCAAGCGCCAGCTTTATCTTGGCGACGTTGTAGCCGTTGGTGAAGCGCTGCTCGGCCTTGTTCTCCGAATGCGCGTAATTGAAATCCCACGCGAAGCGGCCGTCGGCGATCAGCCCGTCGAGGCCGATGTTGAAGTACGTCGTGTCGACGTCCTGCTCGAAGCGGCGCGGACCGACTTCGACCGGGCGGCGGGTGACCCAGCCGAAATTGGTCGCCGGATCGAGGCGGATGCCGAACGGGTTGAACGGGTTGTCCTCGTGGATGATCACCGTGTCGGCGATCCCGCCGGTGCCGGCGTACGGACCGACGAAGATCGGCTCGGGCGCGGCCTGGTTGGTCGAGGTGCGGTTGTTGTACAGCGCCTTGACGTGCAGGCGGGTGTTGTCGGTGATGTCGTACGACAGGCTGGTGAACAGCGCCTTGCGCTTGCTCGGCGTCAGCAGCAGGTTGAACGGCGCGAAGTTGAAGCGGTCGCCACCGTCGAAGTCGTTGTACGTGCCCGACGACGGATCGGCCGGGTTCCATACCGGGTTGGTCGTGCCGTCGTTCAACGTGACGTCGTAGAAGAACTCCTGGCTGGCCGTGCACGAACCGTAGGTGCCGACCGGGCGCGCCGGGTCGCAGAACGTGAAGCGGCCCTGCGGGGTGCCGGAGCTGCCGTAGGCCAGACCGCCGCCGGGAATCGGGAACGCCGACTGCTCCCACACCGCCGAGCTGATCGCCTTCTGCTCGTAGTAGCTGGCCGAGAACACCGCCGACCAGCGCTCGCCGTTGCCGCCGAGGGTGACCGAGGCC
>NZ_JAKFCB010000067.1:0-11346 GCF_036676885.1 Aeromicrobium sp. | reverse complement strand
CCCCATGTCCGACATCACCCGGTACGACCGCGACCTCGGCGGGCCGTACGGGGCCTGCGATGCGTTCCGCGACTCCGTGCTGCGCGAGGCCGAGCGGCGCAAGCCCGACGCCGTCGTGATCGCGATGAGCCGTGGGTCAGGCGGCAGCGTCGCGGTCGACGACGAACGCGTCACGGGCAGCGAGGCGGTCGCCCGGTCCACGAAGGGCATGAAACGTACGATCGACCGCCTGCACGATGCCGGCGTCGCCGTCGTCCTCGCGGACTCGCCCAACCGGGCGCCCTTCATGCCCACCTCATGCCTCGCCAAGGAGCGGGACTCCCGGGAGTGCACGTTCCGCGCCAACCGGCAGGTCTCGATCATGCAGACGACGGTGCGGGCGATGCCTGATGTCGAGCTCGTCGAGGCCAACGCGACGGTGTGCCCCGACGGCACCTGCCACCCGGTCGTCGGCAACGTCGTGGTCTACCGCGACAAGGTCCACTTCACGGCGACCTTCGCCAGGACACTCGCCGACGAGTTCACCAAGGCCATCCGCAAGGCAACCTCTGGCTAGACGATCAGTCACCGTGGGGCGGCACGACGAGAACCGGTATGTGGCTGTGCCCGACGAGTCCCCGGGACACCGAGCCGCTCGTCATCCGGTGGAATGTCGCGGCGAAGCCCGCGCCGTGGGTGCCGACCACGATCATCAGGGCCCCGTTCTCCTCGGCCACCGTGGCGAGCAGGTGCACCGGATCGCCACGCCAGGCGTAGTAGGTCCAGCCCTGGGTGTGGTCGTCGACGACAGCGCGTACGTGCTCCGCCGTCCGGGTCAGGTTCGTGCTGGAGGCTGACTCCCAGTCATCACCGTCCGGATCGACCGGGTAGTCGCGCAGGTCGACGACGTGGACGACATCGAGGTGGGCACCAAGCCGGCGGGCGAGATCGATCGCGAAGACGAGCGCCACCTGACTCTGCGGCTCTTCGTCGAAGCCGACCACGATGTGGGTGTCCGACTCACGTTCAGGATGTGACTCGTAGACCCGTATGGGCTCCGGGTGCGCGACCCTGTGACGGTGGGGTCCTGGGTCTGCTCCAAGGCCGTTGGGACTCATGGCTCTCACCCGATTCGATCTCCTTCGATGCTGCGCCCGGCCCTTCTTGGCGTCAAGCACGACGACGGCCCGACCTGCGCGGCTTAGAATCACCTCCATGCTTTCCCCGGAGTCCGCGCTCACCTTCGCGGTCGCATCGTTGCTGCTCATCGTGCTCCCCGGCCCGAGCGTGCTCTTCGTGGTCGGTCGCTCACTCTCTCTCGGCCGGCGCGGTGGCCTGCTCAGCGTGGCCGGCAACGAGCTCGGCGGGCTGGTGCCGATCGCCGCCGTGGCCCTCGGCATCGGCGCGCTCGTCTCCGAATCGATCGTCGCCTTCACGGCGGTCAAGATCGCCGGCGGCGCGTACCTCATGTATCTGGGCCTCCAGGCGATCCGGCATCGCCGCGCTCCGGTCGACGAACCGACCAGCACCCCCACATCCGGGGCGCGCCTGCTGTGGCAGGGCTTCGTCGTCGGCGCGACGAACCCCAAGACGATCGTCTTCTTCGTCGCTGTCCTCCCCCAGTTCGTCGACCCCGACCGGGGCGGCATCCCGGGTCAGATCCTGATCCTCGGGCTGATCTTCACCGTGATCGCCTTCGCGTGCGACTCCGTCTGGGCCGTCGTCGCCGGGACCGCACGCGCCTGGTTCGCCCGCTCGCCCCGCAGGATGTCGCAGATGAACGCGACCGGCGGAAGCATGATGATCGGCCTCGGCGGCGGCCTGCTCTTCGCCGGCAACAAGAGCTGACGCGGATCGCTCAGGAGGTCCGCGGGGTGGCGCCGGGAGTCACCAGTCCGGACTCGTAGGCCAGCACCACGGCCTGCACCCTGGAGGCGACACCGAGCTTGGCCAGCACCCGGTTCACATGCGTCTTGACCGTCGCCGGCGCGACGAACAGCTCCTTCGCGATCTCGTCGTTGGAGAACGCGTGCGCCATCAGCACCAGCACCTCTCGCTCACGTTCGGTGAGCGCCGCGAGCTCGTCAGGCACGCCGTCGTACGGCGGGGGCCTGCGCAGGTGCTCCTCGATCAGTCGGCGGGTCAGCGCGGGTGCCAGCAGTGACTCGCCGGCGGCAACGGTCTCGACCCCTGCGACCAGCCGATCCGGCGGGGTCGCCTTGAGCAGGAAGCCCGCCGCCCCAGCCTTCAGCGCCTCGTAGACATAGCGGTCCAGGTCGTACGTCGTCAGCACCAGCACCCGGCTCTCCACACCGGCCCGGGTCAGCTCGCGAGTCGCGGCGATCCCGTCCATCACCGGCATCCGGATGTCCATCAGCACGACGTCCGGCTGGGTGCGGTGCACGACCTCGACGGCAGCTCGCCCGTCGCCCGCGGAGCCGACCACCTCGCAGCCACGTGCCTCGAGGACCAGCTGGAGCCCAGAGCGCACGAGCTCCTGGTCGTCCGCGATCACGACCGTCGTCATCGCGGCTCACCGCCGATTGCACATGGGAGGACGACGTCGAGGACGAACTCGCCGTCCCTGGTCTCGTGGCTGATCCGGCCGCCGAGCAGCGCCACCCGCTCGGCCATGCCGAGGAGCCCGAGTCCGCTGCCGGACGGCACGCCGCGCCCCACCCGGTTGGTGGCCCGGATGTGCAGACCCGTGGGCGAGCCGTTGACGCTCAGCGCGGCCGCGTGGTCATCGCCGTACTTCAAGGCGTTGGTCAGCGCCTCCTGGACCACCCGGTACGCCGACACGTCGACGCCACCCGCCAGCGGCTCAGCCGGCAGCTGGATCGACGCCTCGACGTCGAGGCCCCCGGCGCGGAACGTCTCGAGCAGCGTGTCCAGGTCCGCGAGGCCCGGTGCGGGACTCAACCCGAGCTCGTCGGCGTCGTCCCGGATCAGGTGCAACAGCCGCCCGGTCTCGGCAAGGGCATGCCGGCCGGTGTCGGCGATGGACTCGAGCATCTCGGCTGCCCGATCGGGGTCGGTGCGGACCAGGTCCTGGGTGGCAGCGGTCTGCACCACCATCGCGCTGACCGAGTGTGCGATCACGTCGTGCAGCTCGCGGGCGATCCGGTCCCGCTCGCCGCGGATGGCCTCGCGGCGGATCACCTCCTGCTGCCGCTCGAGCTCGGCGGCCTGCTCCGCGAACGCCCGCGCCAGCCGCCCGAAGACGTACGGCGGAATCATCAGCGCACTGACGAAGAAGATGTCGGTGATGTCGTGCGTCCGCTCGTCTGCCAGGACGTAGTCGCCGGCAAAGGCGAGCAGGATGACCCCCAGGCCGATCAGTCCACGGTAGCTGCCAATCCACCGGGCCAGGGAGTACGACGCGACGACCATGACGAGGATCGGCGCTGCGAGCTCGTCCAGCTGAGGCCCGAACCACGGCAGGCTGAGAGTGGTGAGTCCGGCTGCAACGCAGGCCACCATGGGCCAGCGTCGCCGCCAGGCCAGGGCGAGGCACGATGCAATCTCGACCGCGGCGGCTGCCTGCCACGAATCCGGCCGCAGGGCAACGACCTCGACCAGGCACAGCACCGCCAGCAGGACCGGAACCATCCAGTCCGCCAGCGGTCCAGCCGGTCGCCTGAGCACGTGTTGAGGCTACGCCGCGCGGGGTGGTCAGGGAGTCAAACCAGGGGTGGAGACGACATCGCCCCACGAGTTGACGACGTACGCCGTCCGCGCGGCCACGCTCGACACATGAACCTCACACACACCCAGGAAAAGCGCATCGTCACGTTCGGCTGGATCGCCGCATCCGCCGGTCTGGTCCTCGGGCAGCTGCATGCCCTCTCCCGCTTCGAGACCGAGGACGGCAAGTCCGATCTCGAGCTGCCACTGACCCGGGCCTGGGCGGTGCCCGCGGCCAGGGCAGTCCGGCCGCTGCTCGACTGGGGCGACCCGGACTTCGTGTACTGGAACTACGGCAAGATCTGGCTTCCCATCTTCGTCGCGATGACCCTGTGCGCCGTCGTCGTCCACCGTCACCGTCGGCCCGCCGGCTTCGAGCGCTGGGTCTGGCGGATCACGCTGGCCGGCTACACGCTCACCACGGTGTCGGTCGTGGGTGACTACTTCACGCCGTGGACCGAAGCGTCCTTCATCGTGCTGGGAATGCCCGGCCTGGCGCTGACCGCGCTTGGCTCGACCACGCTCGGCGTACTCCTGCTCAAGCGCGGCTACCGTCCGCGGATCCTCGGGATCGCCCTGGTCGCCTTCATCCCGTGCGTCCTGCTGATCACCGAGATCACCTCGATGGGCAACATCATCCTGCCGATCACGTTCGCCTGGACGTACGCCGCGAGCCGCGTCGTGCAAGCCCGTGCCGCCCATGAATCAGCCACGCCGACCGGCCAGGCACGTCCGGCCCTGAGCTGAAACGCTTCGGTCGTCGTGAAAGATGGCTGCATGCATCAGTTCAGCCAGATCGACGTGTTCGCCTCCGCCATCACCGAGGGCAATCCCCTCGCCGTCGTCCATGACGCCGATGAGCTCACCGACGAGCAGATGGCGGCGTTCGCGCGGTGGACCAACCTCGCGGAGACGACCTTCCTCCTGCAGACGACGAACCCCGACGCGGACTACCGCGTACGCATCTTCAACACGCAGCGCGAGCTCCCCTTCGCCGGCCACCCCACGCTCGGGTCGGCGCGCGCCTGGCTCGAGGCGGGCGGTACGCCCCGGACGCCCGGCGAGATCGTGCAGGAGTGCGGCGCCGGCAACATCCGCATCCGCCAGGACGGCTTGCGGCTCGCGTTCGCCGCTCCCCCACTCATCCGCGATGGTGCTGTCGACGATGCGGACCTCAAGCAGGTCATCGACGGGCTCGGCGTCGACCCCGCTCGCGTCGTCGACGCCAAGTGGGCCGACAACGGTCCCGGCTGGGTCGCCGTGCTGCTCGACAGCGCCCAGACCGTGCTGGACCTCGTGCCCGATCAGTCGCTGTTCGGCGAGAACGACCACGTCGGCGTCGTCGGCCCTCACCCCGCAGGCTCCGACACGGCGTTCGAGATCCGCGCCTTCACCTCCAGCCCCGGCGGCGAGGACCCCGTCACCGGCAGCCTCAACGCCTCGATCGCCCAGTGGCTCATCGGCACCGGCCGCGCACCCTCGTCCTACGTCGCCGCGCAGGGCACCGTCATCGGCCGCCGCGGCCGCATCCACGTCGACCAGGTCGGCGAAGACATCTGGATCGGCGGCGAGACCGTCGTCGGCATCAGCGGGACGGTTGAGCTCTAGATCCATGTGAGGCAGCTTCGACGCGATCGAAATCGCTACAAGGCGTCTGCACGCGAGTTACCCCCCTGGGCGGTGATGAGCGCAGTGCAGGAGTTCAGCAAAGCGTTGCTCATTCCGCTCCGCGCGCCAGTCAGGACGTCAGTGGTGCGTGAAGTGGATGTCCGGCAGGGTGAAGAAGATGCAATGAGCGTGCGTGCTGCCGACGCAGATGGAGTACTCGCCCGGACTGTCCGACTCGGCGCTGGAGACGCTGACTGTCGCGTCGCTCGGAAGGGCCACACCGTGATCGATGAAGACTTGCCGGGGATCGTATTCGGCCTCCTCATTCAACGTCGCGGCGATCTCGCGAAGTCGTGGATGCCCCATCACATGGGCCATCGTCAGCTGGAAGCTGGTGAACTCATCCGGGCCGGTCGCAGGCGTCGTAGGCGTGCTCGGCGTGGTCCCGGTGGATGTGGGTGTCGTGGGCGCATCGGACACGGCAGACCCTCCCTCTGGTCAGTACTAGAAATGGATGTGCGGCAGGGTGATGCTCATGCAATGAGTGTGCTCAGGGCTCGAGACACAGATGATGAAATCCGGCGAGTCTGACTCGGCACCGGAGAAGCTGACTGTCGCGTTGCTTGGCAGGGCAACGCCGTGATCAACGAAGACTTGCCGGGGATCGTGCTCGCCCTCTTGCATCATCACAGCGGCGATCTCGCGAAGTCGTGGATGTCCCAGGACATGGGCCATCGTCGTCTGAAATACGGCGAACTCGTCCGGGACGAACGCGGGCGACGCAGGCGTCGTTGTCGGGGCCCCGGTGGTGGGTGTCGTGGATGCATCGGACACGGCAGACCTCCCTCTGGTCTCGATATGTGCAGCGTCGCACCCGTGATCCGAGGCGGCAATAGTCATGCCTGACTAACCCGAACCGGTCATTTGCGGGCGGGTGGTCGAGCTCTGTCAGTCGTCGCCGCGCCTGTCCCATGTCGCCGCGAAGCCAACGAATTCAACTCCGCGGGGAAGGCGAATGACTTCGTAGGTGACAGGTGGCGTTGGATCCGATGCCAACCGGGCGAGCACGACTTGGTTCGCGTCGTGCTCTGACTCAAATCGGCGAGCCTGAGATTCTCGGCCCCCAATGCTCTATCGGCTTTCCAAAGCGGTCCGTGCAGCCGTCTTCGAAGACGACAGTGCGGCACAACAGTTCGCGACCGACCACCCCGATCCCGACCTCCCTCGAAGCCAGCCCGCTTGACGACGTCCGAGGAGCCAAGGAGTCTCAGCCGGCGGCTTCCATGTTCTTCGTGACGACCTCGAGGGTCTGCTGCAGCTGCTCAGTCGGGCTGAACTCGACGATCTCGGTACCGGCGTAGAGCACCGGGGTGTGACCGGGCGGGACGTAATAGGCATCGCCGGTCTCGAACGACTCCTCGCCAGAGGCGGTCTTGAACGTCACTTTGCCGGCAAGAACGTACCCCCAATGAGCCGCCTGGCACCGGTCGTCCGGCAAGCCCTTGAAGAACTCTGCGAGGTCGGCGTCGGCGGTGTACTTCTCGAAGGCCACCGTGTAGCCCCCTTCGAAGCCCTCCAGGTGCCCCTCATAGCCCTCCACCTCAACGGTTTCCGAAGCGCTTGTCTTCGACGCTTTAGGCATGGTTTCCCGTCCCTTCTGCGGCGTTTGAGATACGAATCCCCTGCAACCATTCACCTCTCCCACAGGTTGCGTGTCAATGGCACCTTTGGATGGACTACGGACTGCAGTCTCTGGGGTGCCAGCGGACAGCGCAGCGACGTCGAGCCCCCTTTTGCCCGCAGGTTGGATCGACAAGCGAGCACCGTGCGCCGTGACGGCGAACTCCCAAAGCACCCGTTCGGGTACACCTAGTATCTGCCCATGCGGTCAACCAGAATCGGCCTAGGGATGGTCGCCACAATGCTCAGCATTGGCATGCTGACGGCCTGTGACAAGCAATATTCGGACGACCGACCATCAGCCGATGCGCTGGGCCACGCCGCCTACGAGGCTGAGTTCGTCACGGACAAGTCCGACATCACCTGCGTTGGTGATCTGCTCTACCACTCTGAGCTCAACGACACATGGCTCAGCCTGATCGTTGATGGGGCGCTTGACCAAGACAGCGAGGCGCGGTTGCCGATCGACGAAGGTGACTACAGTCCGCAGACCGTTGCCTACTACGACGTTGAGTCGAAGATGCTCGACAAATGCGATGTGCATCCGTACCCGGAGCTTGATCGATGGCCAAGCGATCCCGACAAGTTCTACTAAGCGATCAACACAACGAACGCAGGCGAGCCCGCCTGTATTCACCCGCCCCCGGAGCCCGCGTCAATCCGCCGCGAGGCCTGGCCCTTTGCCACTGTGGTCGTCCCACGCCGTGGTCCTAGGCTTCGATAATGAACCGAAGAGGCGCCATTCGAGAATGGCTGAGGCTGGACTATGACGAGCCGCGAACTTCGGGGAGACTCGCACTTCAGGGTGCGATTCTTGGTCTAGTTGGCGGGTTGGCCGGACGCCTGACTTACGACGCTTTGCAGCGTGAGTTCTCCTGGCCAGGGATCATCGGAACGATGGTGGGATGCATGATCGTCGGCATAGGTTGGGTCGTCTTGATGGGTCTCCGGCAGAATGATCGGCTTGGTAACACACGATGATTGAGACCACGCCCGGCTCGGCCAGTCTTGTGTTCACCCACCATCTGCCGCCCCCGACCGGCCCCTGCGTCACTCCGCCGCATGTCGGCGCTTGATGTGACCGGATCCGCCGACGAGCGCATCCGTTCTGAGACCGGTAGGAGGGCGAGTCAGCGGACGCCACTCTCAGCCCGCGGGCGGGCGTCCATGTGTTCGCAGCTCAGCGGCAGTGTTAGCCGCGGCAGACCAGGGACCCGGGAGGTCGATGACGGCCAGCGCGGACGTCGGCAGCGGGACGCTGCGACCAGTCAGGCTTGCCACCAGGTCCTCGAGACCGGGGTTATGGCCAACCAGGACGACAGTCGCCAGCTCCCCGGGCAGCTCCCGCAAGATACCGAGGAGCGAGCGTGCGGAGCCGGCGTACACGCGATCGTCTTCTCGGACCGGCGGAGGGACCGCGAGCTCGGCGGCCGCGAGTCGCCAGGTCTCACGGGCGCGTTCGGCGGGCGAGATCACAGCCAGCTCGATGACGCCAACGTTGTCCGCGAGCCATCGGCCAGCTAGGGGAACCTGACGCCGTCCCCGTCGCGACAGCGGTCGCAGGTGGTCGGGTTCGCCGCCCGACCAGTCCGACTTGCCGTGCCGCAGCAGGATCAGGGTGCTCACGTGCCTGCTCCTCGTGTCATCGAGTCCTGCCGGTCAGTCGTGACCGGAACAGTTCCAGCCGACTGGGTAGTGTGCCACGCATGTCCATCAAACTCGAGAATGTCGGCATCGCCGTCCGCGACCTCGAAGCGACGATCGCGTTCTTCACCGACCTCGGGCTCACCGTCCTCGGCCGCGACACAGTCAGTGGTAGTTGGACCGACACGGCCGTAGGGCTCGATGGCAACCACGCCAACATCGCCATGCTCCAGACCCCAGACGGCAACGGCCGCCTCGAGCTGTTCGAGTACATCCATCCCGACGCGATCGAGACCGAGCCCACTCAACCCAACGAGATCGGCATGCACCGCGTCGCATTCTCGGTCGATGACATCGACGAGGCACTCGAGATCGCCGCACGGCACGGCTGTCACCCGCTGCGCGGCGTGGCCACGTACCAAGACATATACAAGCTCACCTACGTCCGCGGCCCAAGCGGCATCATCGTGATGCTCGCGGAGGAGCTCAACAAGAACTGAGCGCGGACTGAGACTTGCGGACCAGTTGTCCTTGCTCGTGCGGGCCCCTTGCTTCAGGCTTTGGCTCTGCCAAGCCCGCTTCGCCTCGTTCAGCCGCCGCAGCGTCATACCGCCGCTTCACGGCCCACTAGCTCCCAATGCATCTAGTGGGAACATGGCCTCCATGGCATGGCACCCTGATTTCACATCAGCTCCCGCGGAACCCCAACTCGACCCATTCAGGCGAGCCGTTGGGCAACTCGTCCTCAACGGTCGGGTCGTTGGTCATATTGCCACGGAAGTGAGCCAGATCGCTGAGAGGGTCGGCGGTTGGTTCTGGTGGCGTTCTTGGCGGGTTGAAGAGTTTCTCTCCTTAACCGTCACACGACTGACTTCCAATTCGCCGCTGCCCGATTGGGACGACCCATGGTGGTTCCCAGGCGAAGAATCCAATGCTCGTTGGATTGCCGACTTGGCGGAGGGCAGGTACGCCTACCCGGATGTGCGAATCGAGTCAGGCCCGGACATTACCTACGAGGTGCGATGGCTAACTGGCGCCCAGCTCGATGACGCATGGCGCGAGTTCGGCCCCGATCGCCAATGGACTCCGACGACAATTCGGAGATAGATGCGAAGCCCGCTTGCGTCCAGCCGGCGTGTGCCAGTTAGGGAGCTTGAGTCATACCGCCGCGATCGGACTGCCGTGTCAACGCTGCTGGTCAGCCAGGTCGTCGTACACCTTGCGGAAGTAGTCTCTGAGCATCTTGCGGCCGGCCACGGACATCATCATCAGGATCGCCTTGGCCTTGACTGTCTTCGCACTGCGCTCCCACGTGCCGTGGACATCACTGCCTCCGTCCGGCGACGTGGTGGCGACGAGCGTGACGAAGCTGCCCGGCGCGAGGTCGCTGCTGTCCGTCACCGTCCAGGTCACCGTTCCGGGCGTCGACCAGTCATAGGTCTCGCGCGCCCACAGCGTCGGCTTCTCCTGTCCCTCGCGTACGTCGGCCGTGGAGACGCCCACGTCGTACACCTCGTACCAGCGCTCGGACAGCGCCGGCCACCGCTTCGGTCTGGCTGGCGAGAAGTCTGTGAGCAGTTCGACCACTTCATCGGGCGTGGCGCGGGTGTGGAAGTCGAACTCGACCCGGGTGGGCATCGCGATCTCCCGTCGTCCTATCCGCTGCCGATACCGGGACGGTGACGTCGGGTTCCTTGACCCATGCGCCGTCGTCAGGGTTCTCACTCAGCCCCGTGGCGCTTCCACCCGGGTGCGGCTGCAGCGCCGCGGCGGCGCCGCTCGGTCGCTTAACACGCTACTCGCCCAGCGGGGGTCGTACCAGCCGCCGAAGCTTGAGCAGTGCCGCCTCCTGTTCCGTCGGCATTGCGCGTGTCGTACCGCCGCCAGCAGTGCGCGGTTGCGGATCTGCCGATGGGTCAGGCTCGGCGGATTGCTGACTGTAGCTGCTGGCGCGATCATGGGATGTGGACGGCCCGATGGCCTGCAGCGAGACGGATGACCGGAGCGATCCTCATGCCTGAACGTCACATCACGGTGCAACGCCACATGTCCGCGTCCACGGGCTCCGTGTGGGCCCTCTTCGCCGACTTTCCGAATCTCGCGAGCCATTGGAGTGGCCTGCGGTCGACGAGCGCCCTCGGCGACCAGACCAGTGGCGTGGGCGCTCGCCGCCGCGTTCAGCTGAAGCCCATCGGCAGCATGGATGAGACCGTGACCACCTGGGATGAGGGTCGCAGGATCGACACGCAGAATCAGCCAAGCGCGTCGGTGCCGTTCAAACACGCCAGGTCCAAGCTCACGCTGGAGCCAGACGACGACGGGACGTTGGCCACGTTCGACTACCGGTACATGCCCAGGGGCGGCCCGCTCGGCCGATTGACCGGCCCATTGATCGACAAGATGCTGACCGCGACTTTCACCGACATGCTGGCCGCGACCGACAAGGCCGCCCTCGGGAACCAATAGGGAGCGCAGACCCTAGGCGTTCAGCACGTAGATGAACTCCTCGATGCCATCGTCGGGCGCAGGCGCCTTAGCCTCCTCCACGCGATCGCGTCGAAACCCACACTTTTCCAGGACGCGGATCGAGCCCACGTTGTGCATCACGACATGGGCGTACAGCGGCCGGATCGACACTTCGTCCACCAACAGGGCGAGCGCCCGTGTCGCGACGCCGCGGCCCCAGAACTCGCGTCCGACCCAGTAGCCGAGTAGTTGCTGCCCGTTCTCCGGCCAGCTGCCGATGTT
>NZ_JAKFCB010000066.1:0-11348 GCF_036676885.1 Aeromicrobium sp. | reverse complement strand
AGCCCGCCGGCCCGCCGAAGCGAAAGCCCGACATCACGAGCAAGAACGACGAGACGGACAAGGACGGCACCAAGTGAGCGACCTGGCGAAGAAGTTGGAGAAGGAAGGCGACATCGCCGCGGACTTCCTCGAGGGTCTGCTCGACATCGCCGATCTGGATGGTGACATCGACATGGACGTCGACGGCGATCGTGCCGCGGTCGAGATCGTCGGTGGCAACCTGGACCACCTGGTGGGCCGGGACGGCGAGGTGCTGGACGCTCTGCAGGAGCTCACCCGTCTGGCGGTCTACCGCGAGACCGGCGAGCGCAGCCGGCTGATGCTCGACGTCGCGGGCTTCCGTGCCGCCCGGCGTACCGAGCTGGTGGCGATCGCCCAGGAGGCGATCGACAAGGTCCGGGCCGGAGAGCCGTCCGTGGCGCTCGACCCGATGACGCCTTTCGAGCGCAAGGTCGTTCACGATGCTGTCGCGGACAACGGGCTCACGAGCTCGTCCGAGGGCACGGAGCCGCATCGCTATGTCGTCGTCCACACGTCGGCCGAGTCCACCTCGGCCGAGTAGGGTGCGCCGATGACAGGACCCACTTCCGATCCAGGTGGCGCCGACCGCCCGGATGTTTCACGTGAAACACCCCCGTCGCACGCGGCGGGGGTGTTCGCTTCCCGGCTGCCGATCGCCGAGCAGTACGCGCACATCCTGGCGACCGATGGCGTCGTGAAGGGGCTGATCGGTCCGCGCGAGGTCCCCCGCATCTGGGATCGGCACATCATGAACTCGGCGGTCGTCGTGCCACGTGTGCCCCACGGCGCCTCGGTGGCTGACATCGGCACCGGTGCCGGTCTGCCCGGACTGGTCTGGGCGATCGCTCGGCCCGATCTGGCGGTGACCCTGGTCGAGCCGCTGCTGCGCCGCACCCGGTTCCTCGAGGAGGCCGTCAGCGAGCTCGGCCTGGACAACGTCACGGTGCTCCGCTCGCGGGCTGAGGACGTACACGAGACGTACGACGTGGTGACCGCTCGGGCCGTCGCCGCGCTCGACAAGCTGGGGCGGTGGTGTCTGCCGCTCGTGAAGAAGGGCGGCGTGCTGCTGGCCCTCAAGGGCCGAACGGCGCAGGACGAGGTCACCGCCGCCACGGCGACCCTCCACCGGCTCGGCGCGACGACTATCGTGGTGGCGACGTACGCCAACGGCGAGGTGCCGACGACTGTGGTGGAGGTCAGCAAGTGAACGACCCGACGCCCCACCAACCGCATGTTTCACGTGAAACCAACGAGGGGAATCCATGAGCGAGCGCCAGCCAGGCCCCACCACCGCGTCGACCTACCGGGTGCCCGTGCCGTCGCACGACGACTCGACGCCACTGGCCTCTGAGGTCGAGGAGCACATCGCCCTCATCCAGCGCGCCTCAGCGACGCCGCGGTTCGACCCGCCGGCCCAGACCCGGGTGTTCGTGGTCGCCAACCAGAAGGGTGGCGTCGGCAAGACCACCACGACCGTCAACGTCGCGGCTGCGCTGGCGATCAAGGGACTGCGTGTCCTGGTGATCGATCTCGATCCGCAGGGCAACGCGTCGACGGCGCTCAACGTGCCGCACTCCGAGGGGACCCCCGGCGTGTACGAAGCGATCGTCGATGGCACCGACCTCGATGAGCTGATCAAGCCGTGCCCCGACATCGAGGGTCTGACCGTGCTGCCGGCCTCGATCGACCTCGCCGGCGCCGAGATCGAGCTGGTCTCGCTCGTGGCACGTGAATCGCGACTCGACCGCGCCCTGCAGACGTACCTGGCCGACTGCGCCGACGCGGGGGACCGTATCGACTACGTCCTGATCGACTGCCCGCCGTCGCTCGGCCTGCTGACGGTCAACGCGATGGTCGCCGGCCGTGAGGTGCTGATCCCGATCCAGTGCGAGTACTACGCCCTGGAAGGTCTCGGGCAGCTGGTCCGCAACATCGAGCTGATCCGCTCCCACCTCAACCCGAAGCTCGAGATCTCGACGATCCTGCTGACGATGTACGACGCCCGTACCCGGCTCTCCGCAGGCGTGGCCGGCGAAGTACGCAAGCACTTCGATGAGAAGGTCCTCAAGACCGCGATACCGCGATCGGTCCGGATCTCCGAGGCACCGAGCTATCAGCAGTCCGTCATCACGTACGACGGCGCGTCCTCCGGTGCGCTGTCCTATTTCGAGGCCGCGCGCGAGATCGCGATGGCCGGCCAGCAGGAGGCGACAGCATGAGTGAGCGCAGCGAACGAGTCATCAAGGCTGGGTTCTTCCTGGAGGTGACGGCATGAGCACACGACGCGGTCTGGGACGTGGGCTCGAGTCGCTCATCCCGTCGGGCCCGGCCGAGGCGAAGGCTTCGGGTCTTCAGGAGATCGACGGCGTGCGGTTCGCCGAGATCCCGCTCGACCAGATCGTTGCCAACCCCCGGCAGCCCCGGCAGGTCTTCGATGAGGACCACATGGGCGAGCTGGTCCACTCCATCAAGGAGGTCGGCCTGCTCCAGCCCATCGTGGTTCGTGAGGTCGGCAAGGACCGCTACGAGCTCATCATGGGGGAGCGGCGCTGGCGCGCGAGCGGCAAGGCCGGCCTCGATACGATCGGTGCGATCGTCCGCGACACGTCCGACGAGGACCTGCTGCGCGATGCACTGCTGGAGAACCTGCACCGGTCCAACCTCAACCCGCTGGAAGAGGCGTCGGCCTATCAGCAGCTGCTCGAGGACTTCGGCTGCACGCACGAGGAGCTGGCTGACCGGATCGGTCGGTCGCGCCCCCAGATCAGCAACACGCTCCGGCTCCTGAAGCTGTCGCCAGCGGTCCAGCGGCGAGTGGCCGCGGGGGTCCTCTCGGCCGGCCATGCGCGCGCCCTGGTCAGTGTCGCCAACCCCGAGATCCAGGACCGACTCGCGACCCGGGTCGTCGCCGAAGGACTGTCGGTCCGAGCCCTCGAGGAGATCGTGACGGTCGGTCCCGAGTCGACCAAGCGCCCGGCCGTACGCCAGTCGCCGAAGATGTCGGCTCCTCGCCTGGCGGACCTGGCGGCCCGGCTCTCGGAGCGCTACGACACCCGCGTCAAGGTCGACCTGGGCCGGTCCAAGGGCAAGGTCACGGTGGAGTTCGCGACGCTCGAGGACCTCGAGCGGATCGTCGAGATGATGGACCCGAAGAAGAGCTAAAGCAACAAGTCGACAAATAGATAAAGCAATAGACGACGCAAAGAAGAAGCCCCGGTGAGAACATCACCGGGGCTTCCTTCGTGCTGCTGCAGCTGATCAGCTGGCGTGCTCCTCGAGCTCGCTGAGGATCGCGCTCTTGGGACGAACGCCCACGATCGACCGGACGACCTCACCCTTGTAGTAGAGGTTCATGGTCGGCAGTCCGGTGACGCGGTACTGCGCCGGTGTGACCGGGTTGGCGTCGGCGTCCATCTTGACGATGGTCAGCTTCTCGCCCTTCTCCTTGGCGATCTCCTCGAGGATCGGAGCGAGCTGGCGGCACGGGCCGCACCAGCTGGCCCAGAAGTCGACGAGCACGGGGCCGTCGGCCTTCAGGACCTTCTCGTCGAAGTCCGCGTCGGTGACGGGGGTGATGTCTGCCATGGTTCTCCTTCAGGTCTGTTGTCAGTTCAACGTCTGCGCGCGGTGGTTATTCCACGAGGGCGGCGGTGGGGCTGGGTGCGCCGGCGTGCTCGAGGTCGGCGAGGTAACGCTCGGCGTCCAGGGACGCGGCACAGCCGGTGCCGGCGGCGGTCACGGCCTGTCGGTAGGTGTGGTCGACCAGGTCGCCGGCGGCGAACACCCCGGGCAGGTTGGTCGCCGTGGAGCCGGGCTCGACCAGCACGTAGCCCTCGTCGTCGAGCTCGACCTGTCCCTTGAGGAGCTCCGAGCGCGGGTCGTGGCCGATCGCGATGAACAGCCCGGTCGCGTCGATCCGGCGCAGCTCGCCGGTGACCGTGTCGCGCAACGTGATGCCCTCGAGCTGGTCGGTGCCGTGCAGCTCGGCGACCTCGGAGTTCCACTCGACCGCGATCTTGTCGTTGGCGAAGGCCCGGTCCTGCATGATCTTGGACCCACGGAACTGGTCACGGCGGTGCACCATGGTGACCTTGGACGCGAACCGGGTCAGGAACGTCGCCTCCTCCAGCGCGGAGTCACCGCCACCGACGACGACGATGTTCTGCTCGCGGAAGAAGAACCCGTCACACGTCGCACACCACGACACCCCGTGACCGGACAGCCGGTCCTCACCCTCGATGTCGAGCTTGCGGTAACCCGAACCCATCGCCAGCACCACAGCCAGCGCCTTGTAGGTCGTGCCATCGGCCAGCGACACGGTCTTGACGTCACCGGTCAGGTCCACCGCAGTGACGTCATCGGCGACCAGCTCGGCGCCGAAACGCTCGGCCTGGGCACGCAGCTTGTCCATCAGCTCCGGACCCATGATGCCGTCGGGGAAGCCGGGGAAGTTCTCCACATCGGTCGTGGTCATCAGCGCACCACCGGCGGTCACCGACCCCTCGAAGACCAGCGGCTCCAGATTGGCGCGCGCGGCGTACAGCGCCGCGGTGTAACCCGACGGCCCCGAACCGATGATGATGAGATTGCGGACTGAGTCGCTCATGAAAAATGCCTTCTGATCGTGGTACGGGTATCAACGAATACTAGGTGTTGGGCATTCCCGCGCCGGACACCGTCCCGGCGCGTCAGGACCGGCCGCGGATGACGACCTCGCGAATCTCACCGCGGAAGCGGTCGTCCTCGACCTCGGGCACAGAGCGCAGCCAGACGACGACGTAACGCGTGAGGATGCCGGACTCCAACGACACCGTCGCATCGGTGCCGGCGTCGTTGAGGACTGCGACGCGACGCAGGCCGCGAAGCGTTGCGGGAACACGCGTCGTCGTGGACGACGAAGCGTAGATCGAGAAGCTCGTCGGCGCGTCGGCCATACGTACGCGCAACGAGTCGACCTCGCGCGCCCCGCCGAGGTCGAGCACGATGCCGACGCCGTCCTTGAGCCCGCCCAGCTCGGCCGAGCCGAGATAGGTCGAGGTCCGCCAACCCGTCGACAGGTCGTCGTCGATCGCCCGTCGCGCCTGCTCGGGGTTCTCGCCGGTGTCGTCGCCCTGGGGGTCGAAGTCGCCGGCCCGCTGGATCGGCAGGACCCGCAGGGGACTGGTGCGCTCGATCGGATCGGCGCTGTCGTTGGTCGACCGGCCGACGAGGAACGCCAGCACCGTGAGGATCACGAGAGCGCCGATGATGCCGAGCAGGACCAGGCCACGGTCGCCCCTGGCCGCCCGTCGTGCCCGTTCCTTGCCGCGCTCGAGCGTCGTCGGGGGCGCCGGTTCGTACGCCTTGGGGCGACGGCGTGGCGGCTCGAGCCCGGGTGGAGGTCCCTCCGGCACGATCACCGGGTCGAGCCGCAGCAGGTCGGGCGATGACATGCTCGCGAGGCTGGGCTGGTCGTCGTGCAGGTCGTCGTCCTCACCGGAGAGCCGGAGCGTACGGGCGATGTCGGCGGCCTTGCGCAACGGTGTCGCGTGGTTGCGCGGCGGGGTGCCGAGGATGCGATCGCACGTCGTGTCGACGTCGCGCGAGACCCCGGCACGGACCTGGCGGGGCCGGAGCAGCCGGCCGTGCTCGGTCGGCGCGGCGTTGAGGCCGTCGACGTGTGCCCCGGGCCAACGACTCGTCAGGCAGGCGTAGAGGAGCTTGCCGATCGCCTGGACATCGAGCTGCTCGTAGCCCTGGAGGTCGGCGAGGGAGTCCTGCCGGCCGACCGGCGCCAGCGCGGTCGCGACACCGAGGCCGACGACGCGTACGGCACCGGACTGCTTGAGCAGCACCTGGTGGGGCGTCAGCCTGCGGTGGTAGACGCCGTGCTCGTGGGCGTGTGAGAGCGCCTCGGCGACCTCGGCCACGACCGTCGCCGCGCGGCGGTTGGGCAGGGGTGACTGGGCCAGCAGCTGGTCGAGTGGGAAGGCGCGGGCCCATTCACGGACGACGAGGTGGTGGTGCTGCTCGTCCTCGATCAGGTCGAGGACCCTGAGGAAGCGGGGGTCGGTGACACTCGTCGACTCGCGGGCCGCCTGCAGGAAGTGGTCGGCGCGGGGATCGGAGCTCGACAGCATCTCGATGCCGACGTTGCGGTTGAGCACCTGGTCGTGCGCGCGCCACGTCGTGGACCCGAGCTTCTCGCTGACGAGGTCCTGGAGTTCGTAGCGGTGCGCGAGCACATCACCGGAGGCCAGCAGCCGCCTCACGCTCATCGACACCCCTTCTCTTACTACTTTCCATGCTAGTCCGCGAGCGGATAGGAGACAGGCGAATCAGCTGCGGCGTCGCAGGGTGTCGACGACGTACGTCAGCTGCTCCATGCCGAACACACGGGCCGCCGTGACGTACGTGACGGCGCCGGCGAGACCGGCTACGACCGTGGTGATCGCACCGCCGACGGCACGGGCGGGCTCGATGCCCGCGGTGTCGAGGCCGTGGGCGAAGCCGAGGGTGACGAACGCGGCGAGGGCGCACGCCGCGACGAGCCGGACGACGAACACCAGCATCTCCCAATCGAAGACATTACCCACCGCGAACGCCAGCAAGGACGCCGAGAGGATCGAGCCGACGAGGTACGCGATGCCGAAGGACAGCGCGAGCATCATCGCGACACGATCCGGCTCGACGCTGAACGCGAGCTTGTAGGCCAGACCGATGTTCAAGGTCGCGATCACGACCTGGATGAAGAACGGCGTGCGGTTGTCCTCGTTGGCGTAGAAGCCGCGCAGCATCAGGTAGTGCACCGTGAAGGTCACCATCGCGAGCGAGAACGCCTGGATCGTGTGGCCGATCGCGACGGTCTGCCCGCCGAGCGATCCCACGCCACCGGCGATCGCGGTCGCCGGCTGGCCGAGACACAGCAGCGCGACCGCGACCGGGGCGACGATCGACAGGGCGATGCGCACGGTGCGACCGAGCTCGATGCGGAAGCGACGGTAGTGCCGGTCCGCCGCCAGCGCGGCGAGGGTGGGGATCACGGCGGTGGCGAGGGAGACCGTGATGACACCGTGCGGAAGCTGGCTGATGAGGAAACCGAGGCCGTACACCGTGGAGCCGGCCGCCGACTTGCCGTCGATCGCGCCGTCGATCGTCGCGCTGGTGGCGATCTTGTTGATCGTGATGAACGCGACCTGGTTGGCGATGATGAACGCCAGCGTCCAGGCGCCGAGCTTGAGCGTCTTGCCGAGGCCGACACCGCGGAAGTCGAACCGCGGCCGGTAGTGGAAGCCGGCCTTGCGGAGATAGGGCACCAGCACGAGTGCCTGCAGGACGATCGCCGCGGTGGAGCCGAGGCCGAGCACCAACGCCTCCGACGTCGAGAAGCCGTCGACGGCGTTGCTGGCGCCGAACACGAACGCGTACGTCAGGACGACCAGGCAGGCGACGACATTGTTGACGATCGGCGCCCACATCATCGGGCCGAACCGCCCCCGGGCGTTGAGCACCTGTCCCGCCAGGACGAACGCGCCGTAGAAGAAGACCTGCGGCAGGCACAGCAGCATCAGCAGCTGCGCCGACTCACGCTGATGCTCCAGGGCCGGCTCGAAGAGGCTCGGGTCGAACACGACGTGCAGCAGATAGGGCGCGAGGGCGACGAGCACCAGCGTGCCCACCCCGAGGACCAGCAGGCCGAGGGTGATGATCCGGTTGGCGTACGCCGTGCCGCCGTCCTCGTCGTTCTTCATGGCGCGCACGAGCTGCGGGACGAGCACGACGTTGAAGACGCCGCCAGCGAGCAGGATGTAAAGCGAGTTGGGGATCGTGTTGGCGATGTCGAACAGGTCGGCGTTGAGCGAGGTGCCGATCACGATGGCCAGCAGGGCTGCCCTGAGGAATCCCGTGACCCGCGAGACGATCGTGCCGAGCGCCATCCAGGCGCTGGCGCGTGCGATCGTCTGGTCAGTCATCGTCGTCGGCCAGCCGTTCGGGTGCGACCCGCGTACGGAAGCGGCGTCGACTGAATCGGCGTACGAGGGCGGCGAGCACCAGCAGGGCGGCGAGCCCCATGGCGACCCACAGCACGGCGCCGATCTTGCTGGAGCGGACGTTGAACTCGGCGGGCTGACCGATCGCCTTGCCGTCGGTCGACTTCAGGCGCGCCGTGACGGACGTCGTCTTCTGCCGTCCAAGGTCGACGTCGACCGTGAGGGTGCGGCGCTCGCCGGCGCCGATGTCGATGGGCTTGACGTCGGGAATGCTGAGCGCCGGATTGCTGGAGTCCAGGGAGACGCCGACCCGGATCGCCTCGTCGGTGCCGTTGCGGATCGTGATGGGGAAGCCACCCTTGGAGCTCGAGAGGGTGACTGATGGTGGTCCCTCGATCGTGATCTTGCGGAGCTCGGCGCCGGCGTCCTTCGCCAGCCGCTCGGCGATCGCGGTGCCGGTGCCGGGATTCGTGCGCCAGCGGATGCCGAGCACGCTCGCGACGTCCTGGGCGAGGGAGTCGTCGACCGCGTCGCTCTGCGGGATGACCGAGCTCAGTGCGCTGCCCCTGGCGACGATGTTGGCCGCCGCCTGGAGCTGGGCCCGGCCGAGGGGGCGATCCCGCGCGACCGCGACCTTGCCGTCGTACGTCGTCAAGGGGCGGGTCAGGACCGACTCGAGGCTGGTACCGGACGTGAACGGCGCCTCGAACGCCGCGGAGAGGTCTCCCGCGGCCCATTGCGTCCCTGGGTTCCATCTCGGGTCGACCATAGTTATGGCATCTGCGCGCGACTTGGGATCGATCTCGCGCTGCAGGGTCGCCAGGGCGGCCTCGCTGAGGATGCGTTGGCGCAGTGTCACCACGGAGTCCTGGCCGGGCACCCCGGCGTCGAGGACGTCGGTGACGAGGAGAGGCATCGGGCCGGCCGGCGTCGCGTACTGCACGATCGAGCCCTGGCGCCGGTCCCAGTCCGGGAGCGCGCCCGAAGTGACGATCACCGGGCTGTCGCCGGACCCGCGCAGGTCGCGGAGCAGTCGCGTCGTGACGCCCTGCCTGCTGGGCCACGAGGTCTTGCGGCCGAAGAGCTGGAACGTCGTCAGCGCGGAGTCGGTGGCGCGATTGACGGCCTCCTTCAAGGGACCCGCGAGATCAGCGTTCCGGCTCAGCGCGAGCACGTCGGGCCGGTCGAATCCCAGGACCCAGGTGCCTTGCCTCCGGGCGAACGCCAGCAGGTCGTCGAGGAATCGACGGGCCTCGGCCCGCTGCTGCTCGGTGAACTCCACGCCCTTGGGCAGGCGGCGACCGCGCGAGATGTTGTCGACGCCGACGAGCAGGGCCGGGTCGATCAGGGCCGTCGAGGTGTTGGGATCGGTGCTGGCCGCCAGGTCGAGCAGGTTGCGCAGGCGGCCCCCGGCGGAGACGGCCGTGAGCAGGCCCGTCGAGTCGGCGTAGTCACCGTCGAACCCCCGGCGATCGGGCATGAGGAACGGCCAGACGACCGAGGCGGGGATGCGTTGGTGGCCGGCAGCGACGAGCGGCAGGAACGTCGTGGCCCGTGCGATCGCGTCCCCGCTGCGCTCGCCGTCGGTGTCGGTGCCGAGGATCTGCACGCCGACGGGATAGACGCCCTCGGCGCCGCTGATGCCGAGGCTGGCGTGCGGGACCCGGATCCTGAACTGCCGGCTCTCCTTGGGTGCGAGGTCGCCCATGTCGTCGAACGTGCCGGGGTCGATGACCCGTGCGCCGGTGTAGGCCGCACCGTTGTCGATCGCGTCGTCGACCTGCGCTCGCGTCGTGAACGGGACCGTCGGGATCACCAGGTAGGCCTGCACCTTGGTCCACGCGTGCGCGTCGTGGTTCGTGACGGTGCCGGTCATCGTGACGGTGGCGTCGGGTCCGAGCCGGCTGGGGGTGAGTGACTGGATGCTGACCGTGAGATCGGGGTTCTTGTCCGCCGCCTGCGCCGGTGCTCCCGGCGACAACAGGCCGCCGAGGATTGTCACGAGCAGCGCGACAATGACGGGAAGACGACGGCTGCTCACCCGAACATGCTAGGGCGTGCGGTCCCCGAGACTGCCGAACAGGCGCCGCGGCGGCGAATCCCGAGGCCAGTGGGGGCCGATAGAGTATGTCCTCGTGCCCACGTCCACGCTGAACCCGGATCGCCGGGCCAGGATCGAGGCGTCCCTCGACGCCAACCCGTTCCTGGCCGAGCTCGGCGCGCTGTTCGAGGCCGCGGGTCATGAGCTGGCCATCGTCGGCGGTCCCGTACGCGACGCGGTCCTCGGGCGGCCGGGCAACGACTGGGACTTCTCGACCTCGGCGCGGCCCTCCGACATCGAGCGGATCGCCGGTTCGTGGGCCGACGCGATGTGGGACGTCGGCCGCGAGTTCGGCACGATCGGGCTGCGCAAGGGTCAGCACGACCTCGAGATCACGACGTACCGCAGCGATGCGTACGACACCGCCTCCCGCAAGCCGGAGGTGCAGTTCGGCGACACGCTCGAGGGCGACCTGTCCCGCCGCGACTTCGCGGTCAACGCGATGGCGATCCGCCTGCCGTCGGCCGAGTTCGTCGACCTCTTCGGCGGCCAGGACGATCTCGACGACCGGTTGCTGCGTACGCCGGTGACACCCGAGCAGTCCTTCAGCGACGACCCGCTCCGGATGATGCGAGCTGCGCGATTCGTGTCGCAGCTGGGGTTCAGTGCCGCGCCGGACGTCGTGGCCGCGATGACCGACATGGCGGACCGGCTCGAGATCGTCTCGGCGGAGCGAATCCGCGACGAGCTCAACAAACTGATCCTCGGCGCCCACCCCGTCGCCGGACTGCGGGTCCTGGTCGAGACCGGCCTGGCCGCGCAGATGCTCCCCGAGCTGCCCGCGCTGATCCTCGAGCGCGACGAGCACCACCGGCACAAGGACGTCTACGAGCACTCGCTGACGGTGCTCGAGCAGGCGATCGCCCTCGAGGACCGGCTCGAGTCGCCGCCGGACCTGGTGATCCGGCTCGCCGCGCTGCTGCACGACATCGGCAAGCCCAAGACCCGGCGGTTCGTCGAGGGCGGCACCGTGACGTTCCACCACCACGACGTCGTCGGGGCCAAGCTCACCCGCAAGCGGATGCGCGCCCTGCGCTACAGCAACGACCTGATCGATCAGGTCGCGAAGCTCGTCGAGCTGCACCTGCGGTTCCACGGCTACGGCTCCGGCGAGTGGACCGACTCGGCCGTACGCCGTTACGTTCGCGACGCCGGCGACCAGCTCGAACGCCTGCACATCCTGACGCGCGCGGACTCCACGACCCGCAACCAGAAGAAGGCGCTGCGCCTCCAGCGGACGTACGACGAGCTCGAGG
>NZ_JAKFCB010000065.1:0-13062 GCF_036676885.1 Aeromicrobium sp. | reverse complement strand
CGGGCCGCCGACTCGAAACCGCTTGCCGTCGACCCCGGGTAGACCGAGGAGGTCGACAGCGAGACGCGGATGGGTTCAGGCACGTGCCCAAGGCTAGTCCGGGGGGACTAGAGGGCGTCCAGATGCTCCAGCAGGACGCCTTCGCGCAGCGCCCAGGGGCAGATCTCCAGCTCGGTGAGGTCGAACAGGTCGATCGTCGCCTCGGCCACGATCGCGCCGGCCCTGATCTGGTGGGCGCGGTCCGGCGAGACTCCGGGCAGGCCGGCGATGTCCTCGGCCGACATCGTGGCGAGCTGCTCGACGAGTGGGGAGAGGTCCTGCTTGCGCAGCACGCGGCGTACGTACTGGCCCTCGCTCGCCGCCGCGGCACCGCAGATGCGGGCCAGGGACCGGAACGTCTTGCTGGTGGCGACGGCGCGGTCGAACGCGCCACCGCGCAGCACCGCCCCGGCCTCGTCGGCGATCGTCGAGCGGACGTGCAGCCGCAGCTCGGCGTGCGTACGACCGGCGTCGAGCCACTCACGGGTCAGCCGGCCGGCGCCGAGCGCCATGGACTGGGCGACGTCAGGAGTCTCGTCGCGGCCGACGGCGATCTCGAGTGACCCGCCGCCGATGTCGAAGACGCCGAGGCGGCCGGCGGACCAGCCGAACCAGCGGCGTACGGCCAGGAACGTCAGGCGGGCCTCGTCGTCGCCGGCCAGGACCTGCAGGTCGAGTCCGCTCGCCGCGTTGACCCGGGCGATGACGTCGTCGGCGTTGACCGCGTCACGCACGGCGGACGTGGCGAACGCGAGGATCGTGGTGCAGCCCTTGTCCTCGGCCTCGGCGCGCGCGTCCACGACGTACTTGACGAGCCGGGACACGCCCTCCTCGGTCACGGCCTGGTCGGCGTCGAGGTGCTCGGCGAGGCGCAACGGCTCCTTGTAGCTGTGGGCCGGTAGGGGTGGACCGCCGCGGAATGCGTCGATCACGAGCAGGTGACCCGTGTTGGAGCCGATGTCGAGGACGCCCATGCGCATACGTCCATCCTCTCACTGGCGTCGCGGGGGCCGTGCACCTGCGGACTACCATGAGAGGAATGCCCGAAGTCGAGCTCGGATTCCCGCGTACGTACGTGGAGTTCGCCAATCCCGCGGACCACGCCGAGGTCTTTCGCTGCGACCTGACCTGGCTCACCTCGCGGTGGACCTGCATCTTCGGAGCCGGCTGCCCCGGCATCTACGAGTCGAGTCCCGAAGCCGGCTGCTGCACGCTCGGCGCGCACTTCGCCGACGACGAGGACGCGCAGCGAGTCAGCGCCGTCGTCGACAAGCTGACGCCGGCGCACTGGGAGCGGCACGACGAGGGGCGCCGCGGCGGCTGGACCGAGAAGGACGACGAGGGCGAGCTCAAGACCCGCGCGTTCGAAGGCGCCTGCATCTTCCACAACTCGCGCGGCTTCGAGGGCGGCTACGGGTGCGCCCTGCACGGCTACGCGCTCGACCAGGGCCTCAAGCCGCACACGACGAAGCCCGACGTGTGCTGGCAGCTGCCGCTGCGTCGGCAGTTCCGCGAGGTCGACCGGGGCGACGGCACGACGTACACCGAGACGCAGATCGGCGAGTACACCCGCGCGGGCTGGGGACCGGGCGGCGCGGACCTCGACTGGTACTGCTCCTCCAACACCGAGGCGCACGTCGGCCTGGAGCCGGTCTATGTCACCAACCGCGACGAGCTGACCGAGCTCATGGGCGAGGCCGGATATGCCGAGCTGGCCCGCTATTGCAGGGAGCACGAGGCCGGCGGGACCAATACACCACACCCGGCCGACCCGCACCGCTGACCCCCTGCACCACGGTGAGTCGCGGTCAGGCAACAATGCCGTATGCACCTCGATCACGTCTCGTTCGCCGTCGGCCCCGACGGCCTCGCCGGTACGACTGCAGAGCTCGGCCGGCTGCTGGATGCCAAGTTCATCGATGGCGGTGCCCACCCCCGGTTCGGCACCCGCAACATGATCCTGCCGCTCAAGAACCGTCAGTACCTCGAGGTCGTCGAGGTGCTCGATCATCCGGCTGCCGACAAGGCCGCGTTCGGCCAGGCCGTCCGTGCCCGCCGTGACGCCGGTGGCGGCTGGCTGGGCTGGTGCGTCTCGGTCGAGGACATGACCGAGGTCGAGCACCGCATGGGCCGCCACGCCGTGCCCGGCAACCGGCGACGTCCCGACGGCTACAACCTGGAGTGGCGCCAGATCGGCACGAGCGGCATGAAGGCCGACCCGCAGCTGCCGTTCGTCATCAAGTGGGAGAAGGACCCGGCCCAGCACCCGTCGCAGATGGCCGACTCCGAGATCGCGCTCACGGCGCTCGAGATCGCCGGCGACTCCAAGCGCCTCGCCGACTACCTCGGCGAGCCGGCCGTCGAGGCGCTCGAGGAGATCGAGGTTCGCTGGGTCGCACCGCACGGCACCCCCGGCATCCTCGCCGCCGAGTTCACCACCCCTGGCGGCGTCGTCAGGATCTGAGCGTGCACGTCCGCTTCGAGGCGGTCGGAGTACCTGCTGCCGGTCAAGAAGCCGGTCCGCACGGCCGAGGGCGTCGCCCCCGGTGACCGCGTGCTCCTGGACGTCGAGCTCGTCGACTGACCCTCCGGCGTGAGGCCGGTGACTTAGGGCTTGCGGGCTCGCAGCATCAACGAGACACCCGGCAGCTTGCCGGTCGGCAGGTATCGCTCCATGCCCACGATCGCGTGGAGCACACGATTGAGCGGAGCCGACACGGCCTCGATGTCGCTCCCGGCGTTCGACTTGCGACCGCGCTTCCAGGTGATCGCGGGTCGAAGGATCACGTTCCAGGACCTGACCTTCTCGATCGTGAACCCGGCATCCTCGAACAGCGTCGTCAGCGACTCACGGGTGTAACGACGCAGGTGGCTCACGGCGTCGTCATGCTCGCTCCAGAGCTTGGGATCCGCCGGTACGGCGATCAGCACGCATCCCCCCGGCTTGAGGACCCGCATCATCTCGTTGACCACGCCGGCGTCGTCCTTGATGTGCTCGAGCACGTCGTACGACATCGCGAGGTCGAACTGTGCATCCGGGATGGGGAGCTGCGTCGCATCGCCGCGTACGACATTGATCCCGCGGTCCTTGGCCATCTCGGCGCCGGACGAGTCGTACTCGAGAGCGATCGCCTGCCAGCCCAGATCCTCGAGCACGCTCGTGTTGCGGCCTGCTGCGGCGCCGATGTCGATGGCGCGTCCGGGCGTCATCCGCCTCAGCTCACGAGCGATCAGTGCCCGCCTTTCGCGAAACCACCAGTGGCTTTCCTCGATGACAGCCATCTGCTTGATCTCGACGGGATCCATGGGCGCCAGCCTAGTGGGGCAGATCGGCGCCGATGACGCGGAGGCGGATCACACCAGCTCCGCCAGCCGACCGTCCGCCAGCTGCCGCACGAGGTCCTGGACCACGAGGCCCACACCGGCCTCGAGCGGTGTGACCTGCCCGCTGCTCACCTGGTCGGACGCCTGCAGCCGGAGGTCCAGGAAGTACGGCCCGTCCGCCAGCCGGTGAATGACCGGGAAGGTCCGCCCACTGATCCGCCCGACGATCGCGATGAGCTCGGCGATGCTTGCCGCGCGCCCTGAGCTCACGACGCGGCGGGTCACCCGGGGCTCATCCAGCCGGGTCATACGGCCGATGTCCGACACCACCAACCTGGCCGCGTCGTCCACGTAGATGTAGTCACGCAGGGTCGGGAGCGGAGCGAAGATCGTCGCCGGCCGGTTCAGCAGCGCGCTCAGGGCGAGCTGCGTGACCAGTCCCTGTTGCTTGAAGACGTCCTGCCCCGGCCCGTACACGTTGGACAACCGACCGATCGACACCGGAATCCGGGACGCCAGGGTCTCGACGGCCAGCTCCTCCTGTGCGAGCTTCATCCGCCCGTACGCATTGAGCGGCCTCGGCGGTGTCGCGGAGTCGAACGGCGGATGGGCTGATCCCGCGTACACACCACCGGCCGATGAGACCAGGTAGAGCCCACCCCGACCCTGCGGCAGCCTGCCCGGCAGCCGTGCGCAGAACGACTCGAACACGCTCAGCTCGAGGTCGAGGTCAGCCTGGGTCGTCAGCATCATGCCGGCCCCGGCGGCCCAGACGATTCCCCAGTCGTCATCGCCGATCCAGTCGGCGAAACGCTCGAGCTCCTCGCCGAGAACCTCCGGGGCGTGGTCGGTCCCCCACGGGATCTTCGCCGAGGGGAACGCCCGCAACCCCGGGGTGCGGGCCACCGCTGAGCCGACGAGCCCCCCTGCGCCCACGACCCAGGTCCTGACCGTCATCTATTCGCTCGGCGGGTCGAGCGCGCCGGGGAACACCGTCTTGGGGTCGCTGACGACCAGATAGCTCGTCCGGCCCATGGAGCGGGCCGCGATCATGCCGATGTACTCGGCGATGACACCGAGGGAGAGCAGGATGAGCCCTCCACCGACCAGGCCCCCGACCATCACGGTCGTCCACCCATCGACCTGCACACCCCCCGTGGCCTTCCGTACGACGTAGAAGACGCCGAGGCCGAAGCCCAGGAACGCCGACATCACGCCGATGCCCGAGATGACCCGCAACGGCTTGGTCCCGGAGGAGAGCACCAGCCGCCAGAAGTGGGATGCGAGGCGTCTCGGCGTGTAGCTCGTGGCCGCCCGACCTTCTGTCCGCATGGGGACGGGCGCACTCGTCACCGTGGGCACCACCCAGGCGAGGGCCACATCGAGGTAGACGCCAGGTCCGATCGACGCCGCGACGACGCGGCCGACGCCGCCCGCCATGAGCCGGAAGCTGTGGAAGTCCGCGCCCACCGCCGCGTTGCCGACCAGCCAGGTGAAGACCCGCTTGGCCAGTCGCGACGCCAGGTTGCGGACGAACCCGTGCGGCGGCTGGTTGGAGGGATTGGCGTAGACGAGCTGGGATCGCGTCTCGTACGCCCGGTCGAGCATCGCCGCGATGTAGGCAGGATCGTGCTGGCCGTCCTCGTCCATCGTGACGACCCAGTCCGACCCGGTGGCGAGAATGCCTGCGCACGTCGCTGGATGCTGACCGAAGTTGCGGGAGAGCCAGACCGGACGCACCCACGAGTGCGTCGCCGCGAGCTCTCGGATGAGCTCGTCGCTCGCGTCGGCGCCGTGGTCCCACGCGAGCACGACGGAGTCCACGACGTACGCCAGACCGCCCGGCGTGCGTTGGACCGTGGTCAGGCTCGAGATCTCGTCGATCAGCCGTCTCAGAGTCGCCTCGCCGTTGTAGACGGGGATGACGACCGAGACCGAGATCGGCCGATCGGTCTCTGTGTGCTCACTCATCGGTGCCACCGTTCTCCTCGCCCCGGGCCACGGTGCAGGCTTCGCTCGCCGCTGCGGCGGAACGATCCGGTCTCCAGAGGACCTGGGGCGTGGCCGGGTGTCCTGACGCCCCCGATGCAGTCTTCCACTCGCCGGCGACCCGGTAGTCCTCCGACAAGTGGATGCCTGATGCGTCGAGCGCAGTCCCCGGAATGGTTCTCGCCCCGCGACGATCAGTCAACACCCAGGCCCGGGCCAGATCCGTGCAGTCCACATAGTTCAGGGCCTGGACGGCCGCCTTCTCGCTGCCTTCATATCCGCCGATCAGCCAGGCCTGGCCAAGCGTCCGGGCACCCAGTGCGTACACCAGCGTCGGCGACGCCCCCGTCAGGTCGATCAACGGTGTGCCGCGGACGAACCCGGCTTCGGCGCTGACGGTGCGAGCGTCGTCGACGTATGCGGCGAAGCCGGCAGTCAGCTTGAGGCTTGCACCATGGGGCCCGACCCGAGTGGCGACCGTGTTCTCACGGATCGGCTCGACCTGGCGGTATGGGTTGTTCGCCGCGTTGACCAGGAGCACGGCCGTCAGCACCTGCGTCGCGATCCCCAGCACGGCCAGCATCGTCACGACCCCCTTGAGCTCGCGGGCGACACCGACGAGGACGACGCCTCCGAGGACCCAGAGCAGGGCGGCGCTTCCGCTGGCAGCCCAGTAGTTGTTGTTCGTGCCCACGACGTACGCGCCCGGCATGAGGAACAGCACCGCAGCGACCCCGAGCTCTGCACGCGTGGGCCGGCGCTGGCCGATGAGTGCCATGGTCACGGCGATGAGCACCGCCGCAAACGGCAGGCTGAGCAACACCATCGTGCGGAACGGATCGACGCCGAGCAGCTGTCCCCAGTGACCATCGGCGAACACCGCAACGGCCACGGCCGACAGCATCGCCAGTCCGACGAGCGCGAGCCGCGTTCGCGGGCGGGCCAGCAGCGCGGCCGTCGCCAACAGCCCCAGGATCACCGCGATCCCGAGCGACACGATGATCAGCCGATGACCCATGTCGAGCGGATCGATGCGGAGGATGTCGCCGGGGGTGTGTCCGCCCCCGCCGAGTGCCGCCAGGAGGTCCGCGCCGGACTGCACGCGGGTGATGAAGTCGCGGACCGATCCGTCGATGGCGAATGCCGTCGCGGCCAGCAGCGCGGCGGCCACCGCCGCCGATCCGAAGACGAGCCGGACGTTCCGCACCAGCAGCGCGAACAGGACGATCAGCACGCCGACCGCGAGCGCCGACGTCGGCTTCGCCAGGAAGGCCAGCCAACCTCCAACACCGATGAGGACCATCCCCCACGCGGCCCGGGGCTCGGCGGAGACCGTCAGCAGCACTCCGATTCCCACGATGATCAAGGCCTGGAGGGCGAGGCCGTTGTAGCTCGGCGTCAGGACCCAGACGATGCCGAACAGTGCCAGTGACGCGGATGCGAGGGCCGCCGAGAGGCTGAGCCGTTGCCAGCGAGGTATCGCCCGTCGACCCAGCACGTGACGGACGACCAGGTCGCTCAACAGCCAGGCCAGGCCGAAGGTCAGGACCACGTTGAGCTGTCGCATCCGCGCGATGTCGGAGCCCACGAGCTCGAACAGCGGGTGATAGACGAAGCCGAACTGCGAGACGGACGGGGCTTCGAGATCTGGGGTGGCCATCGACACGAGGTAGTAGCCCTCGTCGGTGAAATCGATGCCCCGGTCGCTCGCCCACAGCATCAGCGCGATCATGACGACAGTGCCAAGCGCTGCGGCGATCGCCAGCGCCCGAGAGAGGGTCGAAGATCCGAGACGTCTTTCGAGGGGCGTGCCCTGGGCTTCCGACTGAGGTTCGGCCATCGAGTGGAGTCTAGGCCGTGGCCACCGGTGGCGACCCGGGGCGGTCCGGGCCACCGCATCCCGTTCGCGACCGCCTGAGCCGTTTCGTCCCACGCGTCGCCTAGCGTGGTGGCATGGCAGCCACGAAGACCGCGCGACCCGGATACGTCTGCGCGGACTGTGGCTGGACCACCAGCAAGTGGGTCGGGCGCTGCGGCGAGTGCCAGGCCTGGGGCACGGTCGATGTCGCCGCTCCCGTCCGCACCGGCCGCACACAGGCGGCTCCCGTCGTCACTCCCGCGGTCCCCATCAGCCAGGTCACGATCGAGTCCGCCCGGTCGACGACGTCCGGCATCGGCGAGCTCGACCGGGTGCTCGGCGGTGGCGTCGTGCCCGGTGCGGTGCTGCTGCTCGCCGGCGAGCCCGGGGTGGGCAAGTCGACGCTGCTGCTCGAGGTCGCCGCCCGATGGGCACGGGCCGGCCGCCGCACGCTCTACGTCTCCGGTGAGGAGTCCGCCGCGCAGGTACGCCTGCGGGCCGAGCGCACCGGCGCCGTCGACGACAACCTCTACCTCGCCGCCGAGACCGACCTCGGCGCCGTCCTGACACACGTCGAGACCGTCAAGCCCGGGCTCCTGATCGTCGACTCGGTCCAGACGATCGGCTCTGCCGATGTCGACGGGGTGCCCGGTGGCGTCACCCAGGTCCGCGAGGTGGCCTCGGCGGTGATCCAGCGGGCCAAGCGCGACAACATCGCGACGCTGCTGGTCGGCCATGTCACCAAGGACGGCTCGGTCGCGGGCCCCCGGGTCCTCGAGCACCTCGTGGACGTCGTGCTGCAGTTCGAGGGCGATCGCAGCTCCCGCCTGCGACTGCTGCGCGCCGTCAAGAATCGCTTCGGCCCGGTCGACGAGATCGGCTGCTTCGACCTCGTCGACGACGGCATCGTCGAGGTCCCCGACCCGACCGGGTTGTTCGTCTCCCGCCACGAGCAGCCCGTGCCCGGCACGTGCGTGACGGTCACGATGGAGGGCCGCCGGCCCCTGCTGGCCGAGGTGCAGGCGCTGACGGTCAAGTCCTCGACACCCTCCCCCAGGCGTACGTCGAGCGGGCTCGACTCGTCGCGGGTCGCGATGATCCTCGCGGTGCTGACCAAGCACTGCAAGATCAACCTGTCCGAGCTCGACGTCTACACCGCGACGGTCGGCGGAGCACGGCTCGTCGAGCCGTCGGTCGACCTGGCACTCGCGATCGCAACGGTGTCCGCCGAGCGGGAGTTCGCGGTTCCGGCCGACCTCGTGGCGATCGGCGAGGTCGGGCTCGCCGGCGAGGTCCGCAAGGTCAGCAATCTCGCCGCCAGACTCCGCGAGGCGGAGCGGATCGGGTTCCGCCGGGCAGTCGTGCCGGCCGGCTCCGAAGGCCTCGACGGGCTCCGGACCTCGATGGCGATCGCTGCCGTCAGCAACATCGAATCCGCGATGGCCTGTCTCGATGTCAGTCCTCCCTACTGAGCCGCATAGACTGTGTGCGTCCTGAGTGAGGTGGTGAGGCGCCATGGCGTCAGCAGCTGAGCGAGCCGCGGCGGCAGCCGAGGCTTCCGCGCGCCTGCGCGCGACGCTGGCCACCGTCGCACCGGGCACCTCGTTGCGTGAGGGACTCGAACGCATCCTGCGTGGCCGCACGGGCGCCCTCATCGTGGTCGGCCACGACCGCCAGATCGAGGCGATGTCGACCGGCGGCTTCGCCCTCGACGTGCCGTTCACCGCGACCGGCCTGCGCGAGCTCGCCAAGATGGACGGCGCGATCATCCTCGACCGCGACGCGACCCGCATCCTGATGGCCGGCGTCCACCTGATGCCCGACCCGTCGATCGTGACCCAGGAGACCGGCACGCGTCACCGCACCGCCGACCGGGTCGCCCGCCAGACCGGCGTCCCGGTCATCTCCGTCTCGGCATCGATGCACATCATCGCGCTCTACCTCGAGGACCTGCGTCACGTGCTCGAGGAGACCGGCGCGGTCCTGGGCCGCGCCAACCAGGCCTTGCAGACCCTCGAGCGCTACCGCAATCGGCTCGACGAGGTCTCCGACGCGCTGTCCGCCCTCGAGATCGAGGACCTCGTGACGGTCCGCGACGTCTCGGCCGTCGCCCAGCGACTGGAGATGGTCAGCCGCATCGCCGGCGAGATCGACACCTACGTCCTCGAGCTCGGCTCGGACGGCCGCCTGCTCGCCCTCCAGCTCGAGGAGCTCATCAGCGGCGTCGACGCCGAGCGTGAGCTGATCATCCGCGACTACATGCCCAGCGGCCGCCGCGGTCGTACGCCCGAGGCCGTCCTCGCCGAGCTTGCGGCGATCGAGTCGACCGACCTGGTCGACCTGGGCTCGGTCGCCCGTGCCCTGCGCATCGGCACCGAGGAGACCCTCGACACCCCGCTGGCCCCGCGCGGCTACCGGCTGCTCGCCCGCATCCCGCGCCTGCCGATCACGGTCGTCGAGCGGCTCATTGAGCACTTCGGCTCGCTCCAGAAGCTGCTGGCGGCCAGCATCGAGGACCTCCAGGCCGTCGAGGGCGTCGGCGACCTGCGAGCCCGCGGCGTGCGCGAGGGCCTCTCCAGGCTCGCGGAGTCCAGCATCCTCGAGCGGTACGTCTAACGCTCAGTCGGCCGGCTCGGTCGTGTTCTTCGCAGACGGCGTGGTCTTCGTCGGAGTCGGCGTGGTCTTCGTCGGCTTGGGCTCCGGCTTGCGCTCCAGCCTGAAGGTCGCCTTGCCCGGCTCCCCTCCGAGCGTGCCGATCTGAACCGTGTAGGTCCCCGGCGAGGCGTAGCCCTCCTTGGCCGTGCACCTGGCGCCGGACCCGCGGCCGGACCACGTGGCCGTGACGAGGGAGGCCCACCGCGGCGAGACCGCCACCGGCTCGTCGAGCAGGGGCGCCTTGCAGACCGTGGAGTCCCAGATCGCCGTCTTGTTGGCACTGATCACCGCGACCATGTCGGCGTCGGCGGGCCGCAACGTGCAGGCCTTCTTCTCGGTCGAGCTGACCACGAGGCCGATCTTGACCGGGGCCTTCGCGAACTGTCCGGGCTCGACCGTCGGCGTCATGCGGATCTTCTCCGGGTCGCACGCGCGGCTCGCGCTCACGAGCGTCACGTTGACGACGCCGTTGACCGGGCTCGCAATGGTCGGAGCGGCCGTTGCGGTCGCCGTCGCTGTCGCCTTGGCCGTCGGCTTCGGCCCCGCCTCGTCGTCGCCCCCGACGAAGCGCAGAACGAGCCATACGAGGGCGATCACGGCGGCGAGGGCGAGCAGTCGACGACGCCAGTAGACCTCCGCAGGCAACCGTCGCTGGCTCACAGGCCCACGCTATCTGCGGGTCAGGCCCTCGGGCGTTCCGACGCGCCATTCGAGGGGGCAGTGCCCGTGCCGTGCCCCGGATTCGCCCGCGTGCGAGGATCGACGGGTCATGACGACCCGCGCCATCCCCCTGCCCGTCGCCGACCTCGCACGGCTGCACGACGAGCTCCTCGACTGGTTCGGGCGTACGGCCCGCGACCTGCCGTGGCGACGCGATGCGGCGCCATGGGCCGTGATGGTCTCGGAGTTCATGCTGCAGCAGACGCCGGTGTCGCGGGTGCTGCCCGTGTACGAGGTCTGGGTCGATCGCTGGCCCACGCCGGCCGCGCTGGCCGCTGAGCCACCGGGTGAGGCGGTGCGCGCCTGGGGCCGGCTCGGCTACCCGCGCCGCGCCCTTCGGCTGCACGCCGCCGCCCAGGCGATCGTCGAGCGTCACGGCGGTGAGGTGCCCTCGTCCATCGACGAGCTGCTGGCACTGCCGGGCGTCGGCGCCTACACCGCAGCGGCCGTCTCGTCGTTCGCCTTCGGCGGCCGCGAAGCAGTGCTCGACACGAATGTCCGGCGGGTCTTCGCCCGGGTCGTGGGCGGCGAGCAGTTCCCGCCAGAGGCCGTCACGAGCGCCGAACGCGAGCTGGCCACCTCGCTGCTGCCCGTACGCGATGCACACCGCTGGGCGGCGGCCACGATGGAGCTCGGCGCGGTGGTGTGCACCGCACGGGCGCCGCGCTGCGACGAGTGCCCGGTCGCCGACCTGTGTCGCTGGCGGGCCGCGGGCTACCCGGCATACGACGGTCCGGCTCGTCGCGGCCAGGCCTGGCACGGCACGGATCGCCAGTGCCGCGGCCGCCTCATGGCGGTGCTCCGCGATGCGCCCGGTGCGGTGCCGAAGTCAGCGCTCGACCTGGTGTGGCCCGATGCGCTGCAGCGCGAACGCGCCCTCGACGGCCTGGTCGCCGACGGACTCGTCGAGCCACTCGACGACGACACCTACGCCCTCCCGAGCTAGCTCCTCGCTGGGAGTGACGTTCTGCAGGCGACACGCCGAGGCGGGCCTGCAGATCGTCACTCCCACCGGGGGCTTAGCCCAGGGCTGCGGCGAGGTCCTCGATGACCCGGCGCGCCTCGGCCTCATCGGTGTCGAGGGGACGATCGAACAACAGCCCGTTGATCGCGGCGTCCACGATCGCCGCGAGCCGTCCCGCGCGGTCAGCACTCGCCCCCGCGTTCCGCAGGTGCTCGGTGATGGCTTCGAGCCACACCTGATTGGATGCACGAACCGAGCCCACGTACGGCTCGCGGCCGAACAGGCCCAGGGCCGCCGCCTCGACGTACATCCGCTGGCACGCCTCGAGCTTGGTGGAGGTGAAGACGTCCCAGAGCTCGACGATCGCCGCCCGGACGGATGCCGATCGCGGCATCGCCCGGACGATCCGCATCGAACGCTCGTTGGACGTCGCCAGGACCGTCGCGATCAGCTCGTCCTTGGACCCGAAGTGGTAGATCAACATCCGGTCACTCGTGCCCAGGGCGGCGGCCAGCGGTCTCAGGCTCAGGCCGATCAGGCCGTGCTCGAGCACATAGTCCGTCGCCCGCTGGGCGAGGTCCTCACGCTTGGTCATGCGGCTAAACGTAGCATCTGCTACAGTGGAACATGTAGCGAGTGCTACAGAGAGAGTCAGGAACCACCATGTACTTCGCCGCAGCGCTTCTCGCGGTCGCCATCGCGACCGAGGTGTTCGCCACCGCCTCGCTCCCCCGTGCCCACGGGTTCACCAACCCGGGCTGGACCGCGATCGTGGTCGGCGGCTATGCCGTGTCGATCTGGCTGCTGACCGTCGTGGTCAAGGAGATCCCGGTCTCCGTCACGTACGCGATCTGGGCCGGACTCGGCACCGCCGCGATCGCCGTCGTCGGCGTGCTGTTCCTCGACGAGCCGGTCAACCTGGCCAAGGTCACCGCCATCGCCATGATCGTCGCCGGCGTCGTCCTGCTCAACACCCAGACGTCGCACTGACCTGGACACGACGAAGCCCCCGCAGCCGGGCTGCGGGGGCTTCGTTGCGTACGAATGACTACTCGGCGGACGCCTCGACGGCCGGCGGCACGTCGGCGGGCATCTCGAGGGCCAGATCGGCCTTGTTGCGACCCTCGAACGTGAAGACCGCGTCCGCGCCTTCGCCCTCGACGCCGACCAGCACGAGCTGGCCGGGCCGGAGCTCGCCGTAGAGCAGCTTCTCCGCCATGACGTCCTCGATCTCGCGCTGCACCGTGCGACGCAGCGGACGCGCACCGAGCACCGGATCGAAGCCACGCTTGGACAACAGGTCCTTGGCCTCCATCGTCAGCTCGATGTTCATGTCCTTCTCGCCGAGACGCAGCTCGAGCGAGTCGATCATCATGTCCACCATCTGCAGGATCTCGTCCTGCGTCAGCGGCGGGAAGACGATGATCTCGTCGACACGGTTGAGGAACTCAGGCCGGAAGTGCTGCTTGAGCTCGATCTGGACGCGTTCCTTCATCTTGTTGTAGGACCCCGC
>NZ_JAKFCB010000064.1:0-12547 GCF_036676885.1 Aeromicrobium sp. | reverse complement strand
GGCCTCGTCCGCGAGGCCTGCGGCGAGACGGCGTACGCAGCCGGCAAGTTCGCCGAGGCGCTGTCGGAGTTCCGCGCCGCACGTCGGATGACGGGTGGCTACCTGTATGCGCCGATGATGGCCGACTGCGAACGCGCCCTGAAGCGTCCCGACAAGGCGATCGCCTATGACACGCCGGAGATCCGCGGCCAGCTGGACGATGCGGGCCAGATCGAGCTCTCGATCGTGGTCGCCGGCGCGCGCCGCGACCAGAAGCAGTACGACGCCGCCGTCCGGCTGCTCGAGACCGAGCCGCTGCACACCAAGGGTCGTTCGGACTGGGTGCCGCGGCTGCGCTACGCGTACGCGGATGCGTTGCTGGATGCCGGGCGTCGCGACGAGGCGATCGAGTGGTTCCACCGCACGGTCGCCGTCGACGGCAACGGCCAGACCGACGCTGAAGAGCGCCTGGCCGAGCTCGAGCCGCGTCCACAGGGCTGACCCTGCCCGTCGTTGTCCACAACGTACGACCTGATGCATGCCCCCTGCCGTTGGCAGGGGGCATCGTCGTTTCATGACTGATGACAACAACCGGGTACACCTGGCGGGCCGGGTCTCGGCAGACCCCGAGACCCGCGTCCTTCCAAGCGGCGACGAGGTCGTCTCGTTCCGCCTGATCGTCCGTCGCAGCGCGGCTGCGCTCCGCCGGTCCAAGCAGCTCGTCGACACGATCGAGTGCTCGGCGTGGAGCGTTGCGATGCGACGCACCGTGAGCCGCCTCGAAGCCGGCACTGAGGTGGAGGTGACTGGCGCGCTGCGGCGACGGTTCGCCCGTGGCGGGGGCGGCGCGATCAGCTTCGTGACGGTCGAGGTCGACTCCTGCCGGAGGCTCTCGGTGCCGGCGGTAGCCTCGGGGGCATGACACTGGGCTCGACGACACAATCGCTCAGCGCGCTCTACGACCTGGCGATGCTCGACCTCGATGGTGTCGTCTACGTCGGCCATGACGCCGTGCCGGGAGCCGCCAAGGCGCTGGAGATCGCGCGCACCAACGGGATGCGGCTGGCATACGTCACCAACAACGCCTCGAGGACACCACATGAGGTGGCCGACCACCTGCGCCAGCTGGCGATGCCCGAGGTCAGCGACGGTGACGTCGTGACCTCGGCGCAGGCGGTGGCACACCTCGTGGCGGATGCCGTGCCGGCCGGTTCGCCGGTGCTCCTGGTCGGCGGTGAGGGTCTGCGCGCACCGCTGGAGGAGCGTGGGTTGCGATGTGTCATGAGCCTCGACGATGGGCCGGTCGCAGTCGTGCAGGGCTTCCATCCCGACGTGGGCTGGCGGCAGCTGTCCGAGGCGGCGTTCGCGATCCAGGCCGGGGTGCCGTGGTTCGCCAGCAACACCGACCTCACGATCCCGACTTCGCGAGGGATCGCGCCGGGCAACGGCTCGCTGGTGCAGACGATCCGCAACGCGACCGGAGCCTCGCCGATCGTCGCAGGCAAGCCTGAGAAGGCGCTGTTCGACGAGACGATGGAGCGCGTGGGCGGCGCCAACCCGATCGTCGTGGGCGACCGCCTCGACACCGACATCGACGGCGCGATCAACGCCGGCACCGACAGCCTGGCCGTCCTGACGGGGGTCAGCACCCTTCAGGAGGTCATCGATGCCGCCCCGAAACGCCGACCGACCTTCGTGTCGGCCGATCTGGCGGGACTCAACGAGCCACACTTCGAGATCGAGTACGACGCGGACCGGTCCCGATGCGGGTCAGCGACCGCGCTGGTCCGCGATGCCGTCGTGAGCGTCGAGGCAGGCGATCCGCGGAGCACCGATGCTTTGCGCGCGGTGATCGGACTCGCATGGTCGGTGCGTGATCGCTCCGACGTCGAGGTGACCCTGGATGGGACACTGAAACCATGAGCGAGATGAATCCAGAAGCCGGGCCTCCCGACGAGCTCCATGACGACCCGGTCGACCACGTGGTGCCGGAGCCGGCCGAGTCGACCGGTCATGCCGTCATCGACGAGGCGCTCGAGCGACTGGACCGCCTCGACGACCTCGAGATCACCTCGCACCCTGAGGAGTTCGACGCGATCCACCGGGTGCTGCGTGAGTCGCTCGCCAATGCCGGTCGCGACGGGGACATCCCGGAGAGCGCGTGACTGCATGACAAGAAGGCTTCGGCTCGATGCCGAGCTCGTGCGCCGCGGCCTGGCCCGGTCGCGCGAGCATGCCGGGACCCTGATCGAGGAGGGTCAGGTCAAGGTCGCGGGATCCGTCGCGACCAAGGCGGCAACGGGTGTCACGACGGACCAGGCGATCGTGGTTCGTGCGAGCAACGAGCCGACGTATGCGTCTCGCGGCGCGCACAAGCTGCTCGGCGCGCTCGCAGTGTTCGAGCCGATGGGCCTCACGGTGGAGGGCAAGCGCTGCCTCGACGCCGGGGCGTCGACCGGCGGGTTCACCGACGTCCTCCTGCGCAAGGGCGCGCGCCAGGTGTGTGCGGTCGACGTGGGCTACGGCCAGCTGGTCTGGGCCCTGCAGTCCGATGAGCGGGTCGTGGTGTTCGACCGCACGAACGTACGCAATCTGGAGCCTGACGACATCGGCGGCCCGGTCGAGCTGATCGTCTCGGATCTGTCGTTCATCTCCCTTACGGTGGTCATGCCCGCCCTGACGCGGGTGTGCGAGCCGAGCAGCCCGGAGGGCGGAGGTGACATCGTGCTGATGATCAAGCCGCAGTTCGAGGTGGGCAGGAGCAACCTCGGCAAGAACGGCGTGGTGCGAGACCCGCTGCTGCATGCCGACGCCGTGCACCGGGTGTGCCTGTCGGCGTACGAGCTGGGCTGGGGCACCAGGGCGCTGGCGCCGAGCCCGCTGCCCGGTCCCGCCGGCAATGTCGAGTACTTCTGCTGGTTGCGCAGCGACGCCGATCCTCCGGACGAGGCCGCCGCGCACGCCGTGGTCGCTGCCGGGCCGCTGGACACCACGACGGGGGAGGACGCATGACCCGCCGAGTTCTGCTGATCGTGCACGTGGCTCGCGAGGAGGCGAGCAAGGTCGCCACCGCGTTCGCGGCCGACCTTCGCGCCGAGGGCGTCGATGTCTGCGTCCTCGACGCCGAGGTGGAGACACTCCGGGCCGCCGGGCTCGAGAACGCCGGTGTCGTCGCGGCCGAGCCCGGCGCCGCGAGCGGCTGCGAGCTCGCGGTCGTGTTCGGCGGCGATGGCACGATCCTGCGGGCCGCCGAGATGTGCCGCGGCACCGACACCCCGGTCCTGGGGGTCAACCTGGGACATGTCGGCTTCCTGGCCGAGGCCGATGTCGAGGACCTGCACGACGTGGTCCGCGGAGTCGTCGACGGCAGCTACACGGTCGAGGAGCGTTTGACCGTCGACGTGTCGGTGACGGTCGGCGGTGAGGTCGTGGCCACCAACTGGGCGCTCAACGAGGCGTCGGTCGAGAAGGCGGCGCGCGAGCGCATGCTCGAGATCGTCGTCGAGATCGACGGCCGCCCGGTGTCCCGGTGGGGCTGCGACGGCGTCGTGTGCGCAACCCCGACGGGCTCGACCGCCTACAACTTCAGTGCGGGCGGCCCGATCGTGTGGCCCGAGGTCTCGGCGCTCCTGATGGTGCCGATCAGCGCCCACGCGCTGTTTGCCCGACCGCTTGTCGTGTCACCGGACTCGACGCTGGCGATCGAGGTCGTGGGTGAGCACTCGACCGGTGTCCTGTGGTGCGACGGCCGCCGAGCGGCGGACCTGCCGGTGGGCGCACGCGTCGAGGTCGTCAGGGGCAAGACCCCCGTACGCCTGGCCCGCCTGCAGATCGCATCATTTGCCGATCGACTGGTTCGCAAGTTCGACCTGCCGGTCGCGGGCTGGCGTGGATCCGCCGAGCGCCGGCAGCGGGGCGATGCCTGATGTGGCAGCATCTGCGACTCTCGTCGCTCGGCGTCATCGACTCGGCCGAGCTCGAGCTGTCCGAGGGATTCACGGTCATCACGGGTGAGACCGGTGCCGGCAAGACGATGGTCGTCACCGCACTGGGACTTCTGCGCGGGGACCGCGCGGACCTGGGACTCGTACGTCGTGGCGCCGACCAGGCCCGGGTCGAGGCCAGCATCGGGGTCCCCGCCGGCGCTGCCGCGACCGCAGCCGTCGAGGACGCCGGAGGGCGGATCGATGACGACGTCGTCATCCTCGGCCGTGTGCTGTCCGCCCAGGGGAGGTCACGGGCGATCGCCGGCGGAGCGACAGTGCCGGCCGCCCTGCTGGCCGACGTGACGGACGAACTCGTCGCGGTTCACGGTCAGTCGGACCAGCACCGGCTGCTGCGCGCCGCCGAACAGCGCGCGGCCCTCGACCGGTTCGCCGGTGAGTCGTTCGCGGCTGCCGCGGAGGCCTACGCGCCGGCCTACGCCCGATGGCGCACCGTCGAACGTACGCTCCAGGAGCTGCGCACCCACGCCCAGGAACGCGCCCGCGAGCTCGATGTCCTGCAGTTCGGGCTCGACGAGATCAACGAGGTCGAGCCGCATGCGGGGGAGGATGAGCATCTCAAGGTCGAGGAGAGCCGGCTCGCTCACTCGGAGTCCCTGGCCCGGGCCGCCGACCAGGCGCACCGGTCCCTCGTGGGCGAGGACGACCTCGATGCCGCCCGCACCCGGGTGGCCGAGGCCTCGGCCGCGCTGCGCGAGGCAGCGGGCCACGACCCGGCGCTCGATGCCCTCGGCGAGCGCGTGCTCGAGCTCGGCATCCTGCTCGACGACGTGGGCGCCGAGCTGGGCGCCTACTCCGCCGGCGTCGAGCTCGATCCCGAGCGGCTGGCCGCGTTGCAGGACCGCCGGGCAGCCCTGGCCGGGCTCCAGCGCAAGTACGGTCCGACGCTCGACGACGTCCTGGCCTGGGCCGAGAAGAGCGCGGCTCGGCTGAGCGAGCTGGGCAACGACGACGAGTCGGTGGCAGCGCTCGAGGCAGAGCAGGCCGAGCTGGTCCCGGAGGTCACCCGTCTGGCTGGGGAGATGTCGGCGATCCGCACCGAGGCGGCCGCGCGATTGTCGTCGTTGGTCGACCAGGAGATCGCGCAGCTGTCGATGCCGTCGGCGCGTCTCGAGGTGAAGGTCACCAGTGACCCCGACGCGGTGCCCGGAGCCCACGGCGTCGACGACGTCGAGTTCCTGTTCGCCGCCAACAGCGGCACCGGACTGAGGCCCCTGCACAAGGGCGCCAGCGGAGGCGAGCTCTCCCGGCTGATGCTGGCCCTGGAGGTCGTGCTCGCCGACCGCACGACTGTCCCGACGCTCGTGTTCGACGAGGTCGATGCCGGCATCGGCGGCAAGGCGGCGGTCGAGGTGGGTCGCCGGTTGTCGCGGCTGGCCGAGCACGCGCAGGTCATCGCCGTGACGCACCTGCCGCAGGTGGCCGCGTTCGCCGACCACCATTTCGTCGTGTCAAAGGACGATGACGGCACCGTCACCAGCAGCTCCGTTCTCAAGCTCGACGAGCAGGACCGGGTCGACGAGCTGGCCCGTATGCTCGCCGGCCAGGAGGACTCGGCGACAGCGCAGGCTCACGCCCGGGAACTGCTGGATCTCGCCCGGGGATGACCTGAGGTCCGCCTGAGAGTTCGTCTTTTGGGCGACACGCCGAGGCAGCGCGCAAATCGATCCGTCTCAGCGGGAAGCATGGGCCGCGATGGCCATGAGGAAGCACAAGAGACCTGGTTCACCCGAGGTGGCAGGGGTCGCCGGCACCGTGAGGTTCGCGCAACGCGACGGCGATGTCGCATCCCTGCGCGAGGACGACATCGCGGTCGTGGACCTCCCCGAGCTCGACGCCCGTCAGGCGCAGGCGCTCATCGATCGCCGCGTGCGTGCGGTGCTCAACGTCGCTGCTTCCAGCAGCGGCCGCGTGCCGAACGTCGGACCGCAGATGTTGTCACGCGCCGGGATCCTGCTGATCGATCTCGCCGGTGACGATGCCTGGTCGAAGCTCAAGAACGGCGAGAGCGTGCGGATCGAGGACGGCAAGGTGTTCCGCGACGAGATCCTCGTGGTCAGCGGCACCGAGCTCGACGAGACCCGTACGTCCGCGGCGCTCGCCGACGCCGAGTCCGGCCTCGCCACCCGGCTCGACTCCCTGGCCGCCAACGCCTCCGACCACATCCAGCGTGAGCAGACGATGCTGCTCGACGGCGCGCACGTCCCGCGGACCCGCACCAACCTGCGCGGACGCGCCGTCGTCGTGGTCTCCCGGGCGTACGACGACGAGGCGGACCTGCGGGGTCTGCGCCGCTACATTCGTGACGACGATCCGGTGCTGATCGGTGCTGGTGCCGGGGCCGACGTCTTGCTGAAGGCCGGATATGTCCCGGCGGTGGTGGTCGGCGCGCTCGATCATCTCTCGGACGCCGCGATTCGTGCCGCTGGCGAGGTCGTCGTGACGACGTCCTCCGGCACGGTCGACACGCCCGAACGCCTCGAGCGACACGGCAAGGAGGTCGTGACATTCGTGTCGACGGGCTCCGACGACGACCTGGCGATCCTGTTGGCGGACACCAACGAGGCCGAGGTCATCGTGCACGTCGGCGCGCCCGCCACGCTCTCGAAGTTCCTCGAGCGCCCGCCGTCAGAGGTCGCGCGGATGTTCGTCGCCCGGCTGCGAGCCGGCTCCAAGATCGTCGACGCCAAGGCCGTCAACCACTTCACCTCCCAACGGTTCCCGCTGTGGCCCGTCATGCTCCTGCTCGCCGCCGGCGTCGTGGCCGTCGCCGTCTCGATCGCCGTCACCCCCGTCGGCAACGACTGGTTCGACTCTCTCGGTGATCAGCTCGCCGACCTCGGCACCTGGATCAAAGGACTCTTCTCGTGATCAACTTCCGCTTCCACCTCGTCTCCATCGCCGCGATCCTCATTGCGCTGGCGTCCGGAGTCGCCCTGGGTTCGGGGCCCCTGGACGACACCGGAGACTCCTTGCGTGGCGACGACACGACCGGCCAGCAAGCCGCAGACCCGGCGCTGGCAGCATTCGAGTCGGGGTATGCCGGACGTACGTCGGCCGCCTTGCTCACTGACAAGCTCAAGGGGCAGACCATCGTCGTGCTGACCGTGCCGGGCACCAGCGCTGCCGAGGCCAAGGGCGTCACCTCCAACCTCCAGGCAGCCGGCGCCGAGATCGCCGGCGAGGTCAACCTGACGAGCAAGCTCCTCGATGCCTCGGGCCGCCAGTTCGCGGAGGGTGTGGCCCAGCAGGCTGCGGAGGACGTACCCGGTGTGAGTGCGACGGGCGACAGCTACGCCCGGATCGGCGCGGCACTTGGCCGGGCGTTCCTGGCTGACAAGGCAGCGGCCCCCGACCAGACGGCCGGCACGATCCGCTCGGCATTCTCCGAAGGCAAGCTCATCACCCTGACCACGCCACCCAAGAAGCTCGCGACCCTCGCCGTCCTGGTGACGGGCCCGGAGCGTACGGGTGGCTCAGACCAGAGCGGCGTCATCGCGGCACTCGCCGGAGCCCTCAACGGCAGCGGCAAGGGTGTCGTCGTCGCCGGGCCGTCATCGTCGAGCACCGACGGGGGAGCTGTCGAGGCCGTGCGGGACAGCGACTTCGCCACAGAGGTGTCAACCGTCGACGTCACCGACACCGCGGCCGGCCGGGTCGTGACGGCGCTCGTCGCTGCCGCGCAGGCCGGCGGTCAGCCGGGCGCCTGGGGTACGTCGCGCAGCGGCAGCGGCGCGATACCCGCCAGCTGATCGTGGCGTGTGGGCCAACCGACACGTGTGTCATTCGGCTTAACCCGGTTCCTGTTGGTAGGCTGGAATCCCGTGGAGGCCTGATGCAACTGGTGCATCATGAGCGCTCGACATACGGTTTCGACCACGGGAGTCACCTTGGCAGGTAGCGCGGTTACCAAACATGTTTTCGTCACCGGCGGGGTTGCATCCTCGCTCGGCAAGGGTCTGACCGCCTCGAGTCTCGGAAGGCTTCTCAAGTCACGCGGCCTGCGCGTCACGATGCAGAAGCTCGACCCCTACCTCAACGTCGATCCCGGCACGATGAACCCGTTCCAGCACGGCGAGGTCTTCGTGACCGACGACGGCGCCGAGACGGATCTCGACGTGGGCCACTACGAACGGTTCCTCGACGTCGACCTGTCCGGCAAGGCCAACGTCACGACCGGTCAGGTCTACCAGGAGGTCATCGCCAAGGAGCGCCGCGGCGACTACCTCGGCGACACCGTCCAGGTCATCCCGCACATCACGAACGAGATCAAGTCACGCATCCGGGCGATGGCCGGTCCCGACGTCGATGTCGTGATCACCGAGATCGGTGGCACGGTCGGCGACATCGAGTCCCTGCCCTTCCTCGAGGCCGCTCGCCAGGTACGCCACGACGTCGGCCGCGGCAACGTGTTCTTCCTGCACGTGTCGCTGGTGCCCTACATCGGCCCCTCGGCCGAGCTCAAGACCAAGCCGACGCAGCACTCGGTCGCCGCGCTGCGGTCGATCGGCATCCAGCCCGACGCGATCGTGTGCCGCGCCGACCGCGACATCCCGGTCAGCATGAAGCGCAAGATCTCGCTGATGTGCGACGTCGACGAAGAGGCCGTCGTCACCGCGAGCGACGCGCCGTCGATCTACGACATCCCGAAGGTGCTCCACGGCCAGGGCCTTGACGCCTACGTCGTTCGGCGACTCGACCTGCCGTTCCGCGACGTCGACTGGACGCAGTGGGACGAGCTGCTCCGCCGCGTGCACCACCCCGCCGAGGAGATCACGATCGCGCTGGTCGGCAAGTACGTCGACCTGCCCGACGCCTACCTCTCGGTCGGCGAAGCGCTGCGGGCCGGCGGGTTCGCGCACGACGCGCGCATCAACCTGCGCTGGGTTCCCTCTGACGACTGTGAGTCGCCCTCCGGCGCGGCGCACAACCTGCACGACGTCGACGGCATCTGCGTGCCCGGAGGCTTCGGCATCCGTGGCATCGAGGGCAAGCTCGGCGCGCTGACGTACGCCCGCGAGCGCGGCATCCCCGTGCTGGGCCTGTGCCTCGGGCTGCAGTGCATGGTCATCGAGTACGCCCGCAACGTCGCCGGCATCGAGGGCGCCAGCTCGTCCGAGTTCGACCCCCAGACCCCCCATCCGGTCATCGCCACGATGGCCGAGCAGCTCGAGATCGTCGACGGTGCCGGCGACCTCGGCGGCACGATGCGGCTCGGCCTCTACCCGGCCAAGCTGCAGCCCGGCAGCATCGTCGCGGAGCTCTACGGCGCCGACAAGGTCGAGGAGCGTCACCGTCACCGTTACGAGGTCAACAACTCGTACCGGGCCCAGCTCGAAGCGGCGGGCCTGGTGTTCAGCGGCACGTCGCCGGACGCCAATCTCGTCGAGTTCGTCGAGCTGCCGCGCGAGGTGCACCCCTACTACGTCGCCACGCAGGCCCACCCTGAGCTGCGTTCGCGCCCGACGCGGCCGCACCCGCTGTTCTCCGGACTGATCGGCGCCGCCCTGGCCCGCCAGCTCGAGATGCGGCTGCCGGTCGACGAGCAGGCGAAAGCGGACGCATGACCCCGCACCCGCGACTGCCGGGTGAGCTGGCCGACGGCGACTCGCTGACGGACTCCGATCATTCCTGGCCGGTGAGCGCGAGCGTCACCAAGTACGACAGCCCCTACCTCAGCCTGCGCATCGACACGATCGTCGACCCAGCGGGCGGCGAGCACGGGCGAGCCGTCGTGCAGCCGAACGGCGCGATCGCCGTGCTCGCCATCGACGAGTACGACCGCATCCTCCTGGTCGAGCAGTACCGCCATCCGGTCGGACGTCGCCTGCTCGAGCTCCCCGCCGGCACCCTCGACGTACCGGGGGAGTCGGCGCTCGACGCGGCCGCTCGTGAGCTGGCCGAGGAGGCCGATGTCGCGGCCGAGCACTGGGAGTCGATCCTGCACCTGGTGGCCACACCGGGCTACTCGACCGAGGCCTGGGAGGTGTTCCAGGCAACCGGGCTGAGCGCGGTGCCACACGCCGACCGTACGCAGCGCGAGGCCGAGGAAGCCGACATGGTGCAGTGGTGGCTGCCGTTCAAGGACGCTGTCGACGCCGTGCTCTCCGGTCGCATCACGGACTCGCTCACGGTCGCGGGCATCCTCGCGGCACAGGTGCTCCGCACCAGATGACGACGGACGTGGAGCGGGCGGTCCAGGACTACCTGAGTCATCTCAGCGTCGAACGCGGCCTCGCCGACAACACGCTCCACTCCTACCGTCGCGACCTGCGGCGCTACCGCGAGTTCCTGCACGCCCACGAGCTGACGGACCCGGCCGCGATCACCGAGAACGACGTCGCGGCCTTCCTGGGCTCGTTGCGGACTGGCGACCCCGATCACGTGTCCCTCGGGACGGCGAGCGCTGCTCGTACGATCGTCGCGGTCCGCGGCCTGCACAAGTTCCTGCTGCGCGAGCAGATCGTGCCGACCGACGTCACCGCGGCGATCAAGCCGCCGCGCCCCGCGTCGAGGCTGCCCAAGGCGCTGCCGCTGTCGGACATCGAGGCGATCCTCGACGCGGCCGGAGCACCCGGTACGACGCTGTCCTCGCGCGACCGATCGCTGCTCGAGCTGCTCTACGGCACGGGAGCCCGGATCTCGGAGGCAGTCGGCCTGGACCTCGACGACCTCGACCTCGAGGAGTCGACCGTCCTGCTGCGCGGCAAGGGCGGCAAGCAACGCATCGTGCCGCTGGGCTCGTACGCCCGGCAGTCGCTGCTGGACTACCTGACGGCGTCGCGCCCTGCGCTGGTGTCGGCCAGGACGAGCACGCCCGCGGTGTTCCTCAATGCCCGAGGCGGCCGGCTCTCGCGGCAGAGCGCCTGGACGGTCCTGACACGGGCCGCGCAGCGTGCCGGGGTCACTGCCGACGTGTCGCCGCACACGCTGCGGCACTCGTTCGCGACCCACCTGCTGGACGGCGGAGCGGACGTACGCGTGGTGCAGGAGCTCCTCGGACACGCCTCGGTGACGACAACCCAGATCTACACGTTGGTGACCGTGGAGAAGCTCCGGGAGATCTATGCGACGGCCCATCCGCGGGCCTCGAGATAGGTTCTCGCTGCGATCTCGGCAGGCGCGCCGCTCCAGTGTTCGAGAGCGGTCGCCAAGTCGACTTTTCGCGGTAGAGTGGCGCTCGTCCGCCGGTCGAGTTCGAGTGCAGGGGTAGCTGATGAGCAAGGAACTGGGACCGACCGGAAGGCCACTGCCGAACTTCCCGAAGCCCCAGCCTCGCAAGGCCGGACAGCCCGCGACGATCATCGCGATGTGCAACCAGAAGGGTGGCGTCGGCAAGACCACGACGACCATCAACCTCGGTGCCGCACTCGTCGAGACCGGCCGCAAGGTGCTGCTCGTCGACTTCGACCCGCAGGGCTCCATGACCGTGGGCCTCGGCATCAGCGCGCACGAGCTCGACCAGAGCATCTACCACGTCCTGATGGACCGGGAGATCTCGATCAAGGACCTGATCATGCCGACCGCGGTCGACGGACTCGACCTCGTGCCGTCCAACATCGACCTGTCCGCGGCTGAGATGCGGCTCGTGACCGAGGTCGGCCGCGAGCAGGTTCTGGCGCGTGTGCTCAAGCCGATCCGCAAGGACTACGACGTCATCCTGATCGACTGCCAGCCCTCGCTCGGCCTGCTGACGGTCAACGCCCTGACCGCCGCCGACGGCGTCCTCGTGCCGCTGGAGTGCGAGTACTTCGCGCTGCGCGGCGTGGCGCTGCTCAAGGACACGATCGAGAAGGTCCGCGACCGCACCAACGACGACCTGCAGATCATCGGCCTGCTCGGCACGATGTACGACAGCCGCACGCTGCACGGCAAGGAGGTCCTCGCGACCCTCGTCGAGGGCTGGGGCGACCTGGTGTTCCACACCGTCATCCGCCGCACCGTGAAGTTCTCGGACTCGACTGTCGCCGGAGAGCCCATCACGGAGTACGCCACGACGTCCCCCGGCGCCGAGTCCTACCGTCAGCTCGCCCGGGAGGTTCTCGTTCGATGCCCCGACGCGTGACGACCTCGTCGGGCGGGCCCGGCAAGCGCCCCACGATGCCGGGCGCGGATGAGCTCTTCAGGGCCACCGCACCCGCTCCGGCCGCCGAGGAGGGTGACGCCAACGCCGCCGTGGCAGCGAGCGGCCGGGTCAAGCACGACGAGAAGATGACGGTCTACGTCACGGCCGCCGAGCTCCTCGCGGTCGAGCAGGCCAGGCTCAAGCTCCGCAGCGAGCTGGGTCGCAGCGTCGACCGGGGCCGGTTCGTACGCGCGGCACTCGCCGTCGCGCTGGCCGACCTCGATGCCCGTGGCACCGACAGCGACGTCGCCCGGCGATTGAGCGAGTCGTGACGATCGCGGACGTCGACGAGTCCGCGCCGTCCGGATTCTCCGTAGGCCTCACCAACTTCGAGGGCCCGTTCGACCTGCTGCTCCAGCTGATCTCCAAGCACCAGCTCGACATCACCGAGGTCGCGCTGTCCAAGGTGACCAGCGACTTCATCGCCTACATCAAGGAG
>NZ_JAKFCB010000063.1:0-4160 GCF_036676885.1 Aeromicrobium sp. | reverse complement strand
GGTCTCCCTCGCGTACGTCGTGCCGGTCAGCGGTGAGTGCAACCCGCGCCAGGACGCCCTCGAGCTGACCTGGCTCACGCCCGAGGAGGCGGCCAGCCCCGAGGTGCTCGCCGACCTGGAGGGGGGCCGCGGCGCCCTGCTCAAGGAAGCCCTGGCTTCAGTCGGCGCCCTGCCCCAGTGAGCGCGCTTCGCATCCGGACGGCGACGCCCGACGACCTCGAGGCAATCCTCGCGCTGGTGGCCGAGGACTCGATGCACTACTACTCCGAGCCTGCGGAGGTCACGGACAACCAGCGCGCGGCGCTCGACGAGATCAGCGCCGACCCCAACCAGGACCTGCTCGTCGGGGAGATCGACGGCGTCGTCGTGTGCACGGCACAGGTCAGCTGGCTGCGGATGCTGTCCGCTGACGGTGGGCTCTACTGCCAGGTCGAGGCCGTACGGACGTCAGCGGCGAGGCGAGCGCAGGGCATCGGCGCCACCCTCATGGCGCACATCGAGGACGAGGCCCGTCGTCGCGGTGCCGCACGGATGCAGCTGACGTCGAACCGCGAACGCTTACGAGCGCACGAGTTCTACGAGCGGCTCGGCTTCGTGGCCAGCCACGTGGGGATGAAGAAGTACCTCTGACGGATCCATCGAAGGCGAACCGGGTAGTCTGCATCCTGAGACGTTGCGTATCAGGATGTGGACATGGCCGATCTGCGGGTGCCAAGTCGCTGGCTCATGCTCGGCGTCTCGATGCTGGGCCAGGTCGCCGGGACGATCTTCGTCAACGGCGCCGCGTTCCTGATCCCCTACCTGCACCTCGAGCGCGGCCTGAGCCTCGCCGAGGCCGGGACAGTCGCCGCCGCGCCCGCCGTGGGGGTCATGGTCTCGCTGATCGCCTGGGGCGCGATCGTCGACCGCATCGGTGAACGCGCGTCGCTGACCGCCGGTCTCACGATCGTGACGATCGGCGCCCTGGGTGCAAGTCTCAGCTCCTCCCTCATCGCGCTCGCCGCGTGGTTCGCCGTGGGCGGCATCGGCGCGGCGAGCACCAACTCCGCGAGCGGCCGCGTGGTCATCGGCTGGTTCCCGGTCGAACGACGTGGCACCGCGATGGGCATTCGCCAGACCGCGCTTCCGCTCGGAGTGGGCCTCGCGGCCCTGCTCGTGCCCAACGTCGTCGAGGCGTACGACCTCCGCACGACGTTGCTCCTCGTCGCCGCCATCACCGCCGCTGCGACTGCACTCTGTGCGCTGTTGATCGTCGACCCGCCCCGGCCGACCCGAGCAGAAGCCGCGACCCAGGGCCACCTCGCGAACCCGTACGTCCGCGACTCGCGGTTGCTGCGCATCCACCTCGCGTCGACCCTGCTCGTCGTCCCGCAGATGACGGTGTGGACCTACATGCTGGTGTGGCTCATCGACGACAAGGGGTGGTCGACGTTCGCCGCGGGTGCTCTGGTGGCGTCGACGCAGCTCGTGGGTGCGGCGGCCCGCATCGGAGCCGGGTGGTGGTCGGACCGCGTGGGCAGCCGACTCCGGCCCATGCGCGTCGTCGCGATCGCGGCCGTCGCGACGATGCTCGCGCTCGGCCTGTTGTCCGGCACCCCGCTCGGCATCGCGCTCATGATCATCGCCACCGCGGTGACCGTCGCCGACAACGGTCTTGCGTTCACTTCGGTCGCCGAGATCGGCGGACCGTACTGGGCCGGGCGTGCGATGGGTGTGCAGAACACCGGTCAGTACCTCGCCGGCTCGCTCGTCCTGCCGCTCGTCGGTGCGCTGATCGCCGCACGCGGGTATGGCTTCGCGTTCGCGGCCATCGCGGTGTTTCCTCTGCTGGCGATCCCGCTCGTTCCGGTCCGCGGAGAGAAGGTGAACCCCTAGGCTCGGCGCATGAGCGCCTGGGGCCCCGACTTCCCGCCCGACGAGTTCGAGGAGGACGAGAACGGGCCCGACAGTGACCAGCTGGCGTTCGCGGCATACGAGGACGCCTGGCGGGAGCGTGACCGCTCCGGATCGACCGACCCCGCTCTGCTCGTCACGGCACTCAAGGCGCGACGCGTACCCAAGGGTGAGTACGCCGAAGGAACCCTGCTGCATCGGGTGTTATTCGAGTCGTGGGAGCGCGGCAGGACGCCCAGGCGCATGCACGGGGTGATCGTCCGGTATCGGATCCGCAGCACGCTGGCGCTTCCGGGCGAGCTGATCGACATCTTCCGCGATCACACACCGGAACACATGGTCATACCGAAGGAGTTCGCCCGGAGCAGCCGTTGGGGCGACTCCGAGGAGAGCGACCTGGAGTTCGTCCCGGCCGGAACGTTCTCCGCGCGGGTTGCCGGCTGGTGGAAGGACTGCGACGACGACGGCCGCACGCGGGAGATCACGGTCTGGCTCGATCCACAGTCGACGCCGGGCCGCGCGTACGTCATGGTGGGCCGCGAGATCGCCGGCCAGACGACCATCCCACGGTCGGCCGACGCGATCCTCCGCACCGCCACGAAACGCCGCAAACGCGTCGTGGCCGACGGCGGTCTGTGGGTCAAGAAGACGAAGGACGGCGCGTTCCGGGTAAAAGGCCTCGCGATTTCATTGCCCGATCCCGAGGCCTTCTGAGACGGTGTGATCTGCGCATCACCGGGCTGTCCTTTGGCTGGCCCAACTGCGCATCATGGTGACTGACGGGTTAATGTCACCCGTACTGTCACGGTCAAACGCTGTTCAGGGGAAAGGGCTCCCATGCGTGTCGTCGCCATAGTCGTCTCACTTGCCATCACCGCGGTCGCCGTGGCGCTGGCGGTGAAGGCCGTCAGGGACATGGTCGCCGTGATCCGCGCCGGTCAGCCGGCCATCGGGCGCACCGACAACAAGGGCGCGCGCTGGGCCAACATGTTCAAGGAGACCCTGGGCCACACCCGGATGCTCCAGTGGACGTGGATCGGCATCATGCACTGGTTCGTGTTCGCAGGCTTCATCTACCTGAGCTCGATGGTCCTCGGGGCGTACTTCCAGGTCTTCGACGCACACCAGGCGCTCCCGATCATCGGCCACTGGGTCATCTACGAATGGCCCGCGGAGGCCCTGTCGTGGCTGACGCTGATCGGCATCGTCTTCCTCATCGCAGTCCGCCAGAAGAACCACCCCCGCAGCCTCGGCCGCAAGTCGCGCTTCTTCGGCTCGACGTTCTGGCAGGCGTACTTCGTCGAGACCGTCATCTTCGTCGTCGTGCTGTGCGGCTTCACGCTCCGCACGCTCGAGTACGCCATGGAGAAGGCGCACGGCGCTGACGACCTGACGTTCCACTACCCGATGACGTTCTTCCTCGGTGACCTGTGGGACGGCCTCTCGGTCGAGACGATGGAGAACCTCGTCTACACGATCGCGATGATCAAGATCATCGTCTCGATGACCTGGCTCATCACGATCGCCCGCAACATCACGATGGGCGTCGCGTGGCACCGCTTCACGGCGTGGTTCAACATCTGGTTCAAGCGTGAGTCCGACGGGTCGACCGCGCTCGGCGGCCTCGAGCCGATCTACATCAAGGGCAAGGCGCTCGACCTCGAGGACATGGACGACCTCGAGGAGGAGGACTTCGCCAAGCTCGGCGTCGGCAAGGTCGAGGACTTCACCTGGAAGGGCATCCTCGACTTCACGACGTGCACCGAGTGCGGCCGCTGCCAGAGCCAGTGCCCCGCCTGGAACACCGAGAAGCCGCTGTCGCCCAAGCTGCTGGTGATGGGCCTGCGCGATCACGCGTACGCCAAGCTGCCGATCCTCGGCCAGGACGAGGAGTCGCTGACCGACGAGCAGAAGGCCGAGCTCGAGCGCCCGCTGATCGGCAACGCCGAGGCATACGGCGTCATCGATCCGGACGTGCTCTGGTCGTGCACCAACTGCGGCGCGTGCGTGCAGCAGTGCCCCGTCGACATCGAGCACGTCGACCACATCGACGACATGCGCCGCTTCCAGGTGCTCGTGGAGTCCAACTTCCCGGCCGAGCTCAACAACATCTTCAAGGGCCTGGAGCGCAAGGGCAACCCGTGGGGCATGGACCCCAAGGGCCGGATGGACTGGGCCAAGAAGCTCGACTTCGAGGTCAAGCAGGTCGGCGTCGACGTCGAGGACCTCGACGAGGTCGAGTGGCTGTTCTGGGTCGGCTGCGCCGG
>NZ_JAKFCB010000062.1:0-9396 GCF_036676885.1 Aeromicrobium sp. | reverse complement strand
AACGGCCGACGAAGCGTACGTCCGCACCGAGGTGCCCGAGCCACGCCGCGACGTTGGCCGCCGAGCCGCCTGCGGTCATCCGGATCTCCGAGACGGTGTCGCTCGCGGGGTTGACCGTGCCGAGCGGGCGTACGCCGATGTCGTCGACGACATCACCGACGACGAGGATCACTGCGCCGACCTCATCGCGACGCCCAAGACCGGGCGATCTCGCCGGCGACCCGGATGTTGTTCTCGGCGATCTTGAGGTTGACGGCCAGGCTCTCCCCGCCGGTCAGGTCGACGATCGTCTGCAGGAGGAAAGGCGTGACCTCCTTGCCGGACAGCCCCCGCTCGTCCGCCATGCGGAGCGCGTCGGCGAGGGCGCGGTCGTGCACCGCGGGGTCGAGCTGCTCGGCGACCGGGAGCGGGTTGGCCACCAGGATCGCGGCGGGCTGACCCAGCTCGTCGCGTGACGCCATGACGTCCGCGACCGCTGCCGCGTCGGGCACCGACCAGTCGAGCTCGAAGCCCGAGTCGGTCAGCCAGAAGCTGGGGAACCTGCTCGTGCCGAACCCCAGCACGATCACGCCGAGCGACTCCAGCCGTTCGAGGGTCGCCGGGATGTCGAGGATCGACTTCACGCCGGCCGAGACGACCGTGATCGGCACCTCGGAGAGCACCTTGAGGTCGGCGGACTCGTCGAACGTCTCGGCTGCCCCGCGGTGCACACCGCCGAGGCCGCCCGTGGCGAAGACCCGGATGCCGGCGAGATTCGCGATGTACGAGGTCGCTGCGACGGTCGTGGCACCGCTGCCGCCGCGGGCCAGCACGATCGGCAGGTCGCGGACGCTGAGCTTGGGGACGTCCTCGCCCGCGATGCGGACGAGCTCCTCGTCGGTGAGCCCGGCCTTGAGCTCGCCATCGAGCACCGCGATCGTCGCCGGGACGACACCCATACCGGTCAGGATCGCCTCGAAGGCGCGAGCCGCCTCGAGGTTGTCGGGGCGCGGCAGGCCGTGGGAGATGATCGTCGACTCGAGCGCGACGACCGGCGTACCGGCGTCCAACGCAGCTGCCACGGCGGGGGAGACGCTCAGGGGAAGACTCACCGCGTCAGCCTATCGACGCCCCAGCCCGGAGCGGTGACTTGGCGTCCAGCGCCGCCGAGGTCTTGGGCCCTAACTCACCGCCGAAGAACCCGCGCGAAAGTCCTCCGAGAAAAGTTGCAAGACCTGGCGGCGCCGATGCTCCTACTTCTGAGCAAGCAACACCACCGACTTCCAACAGCAGCATCACACCCACAGGAGAACGACATGAACAGCACGATCCGCAACCTGATCATCGCCGCCCCGCTGGCCACCGCCGCCCTGACCATGGTGCCGACCAGCGCCATGGCCACGGAGGGTCCGGTCAACATCATCGCGCAGCCGCACACCGATCCTCAGCCGCTCGACAACATCGCCATTCCCGAGCCGGAGCCGGCCGAGCCCATCGACAAGATCGCGGCCCCCAAGCCGAAGCCGCCGGTCGGACCCGACGACAAGGTCGCACCCAAGCCGAAGCCCACGCAGCCCGACGGCCCGGACGTCATCACGAACCCGGAGCCCTGCCCGACCCACGGCGACTGCGGCGACGACGACAAGGACGGACCCGGCAACGGTGGCGGCGACGACAGCTCGGACGAGACCGACAAGGTCAACAAGATCCAGGCCGACGACACCGTCGAGGTGCCCAGCCGGATCGACGCCGGGCTGGCCGCCGAGCAGTCCGACGGCAGCCTCGACCTGGCCTGGCTGCTGGCCGGCGGAGCACTCGTGACCGCGTCCGGCGCAGCGCTCGCGCTCCGCGCCCGCAAGCGTCAGACCGCCTGACCGTACGCAGAAGGGCCCCGCACCGATCGGTGCGGGGCCCTTCTCGTGCGTCAGATCTCGGTGCGGTGGAAGTTGGCGTGCGAGCGCGAGGCCGTGGGTCCGCGCTGGCCCTGGTAGCGCGAGCCGTACTTCGCGGATCCGTACGGGTTCTCGGCCGGCGAGGTGAGGCGGAAGTAGCAGACCTGGCCGATCTTCATGCCCGGGTAGAGCTTGATCGGCAGCGTCGCCACGTTGGCGAGCTCGAGCGTCACGTGGCCCGAGAAGCCCGGATCGATGAAGCCGGCCGTCGAGTGCGTCATCAGGCCGAGTCGGCCGAGCGAGGACTTGCCCTCGAGGCGCGCGGCGATGTCGTCGGGCAGGGTCACCAGCTCGTACGTCGAACCGAGCACGAACTCGCCGGGGTGCAGGATGAACGCCTCGTCATTGCCCACCTCGACCTCGCGGGTCAGGTCGGACTGATCTGAGGCGGGGTCGATGTGCGGGTACTTGTGGTTGTCGAAGACCCGGAAGAACTTGTCGAGTCGCACGTCGATGCTGGACGGCTGGATCATCTCGCGGTCGAAGGGCTCGAGCGCCACGCGCCCGGCATCGATCTCGGCGAGGATGTCGCGGTCGGAGAGGAGCACGAGTCGAAACTAACGCATGGGGCTTCGGTAGTCTGTTCTCGGTCGCTTCGACGACCGCGCCGATGTAGCTCAATGGCAGAGCGCTTGCTTCCCAAGCAAGACACGCGGGTTCGATTCCCGTCATCGGCTCTCTGCTCCGGCGCGGAGCGCCTCCGCCAGAGAGCCGATCCCGCGGAATCGAGTGGGCCCCTCCGACGCAGCGACTCCCTCGCGGCGAAGCCGCCCCCAGGAGCTGCCCGCAAAGGGATCCCGTCATCGGCTCGACATGCACGAGGATGACCGCATGCCTCAGATCGTCCACACCGTTCTCTTCGACCTCGACCCTGAGCAGACGGCGGCTGTCACCGCAGCCGTCGAGGCCTTGCGCGGGCTCCGGTCCCTCCCCGGCGTGACGTCGATGTCGGTCGGGTCGAACGTCAGCCCCGAGAGACTCGCGCAGGGCTACACACATGCATTGGTCGCGGTGTTCGCCTCAGCCACTGACCGGGATCACTACCTCACGGCGCCGGAACATCTCGCTGCCGTCGACCTGCTCCAGCCCTGCATGCGGCGTGTGGCCGTCGTCGACATCGAGGACTAGCAGTCACCACGCACGCCGCACGGTGGCCTTCGTGCCCGTCACCAGGCTCTGCGCCGGTACGTCGTCGGCCACGACCGCGCCCGCGGCGATCACGGCGTCGCGGCCGATGGTGACTCCGGGCAGGATCGTCGCGCCGGCGCCGATCCATACGTTCTCGCCCACGTCGATCGGCCCGCCGGTCAGCCACACTCGCCGATCCACCGGGTCGACCGGGTGGCCTCCGGTGATGAACGTGACCTTGGGGGCGATCATGACGCGCTCGGCGAGCCGGATGCCGGCGTAGTCCAGGAACGTGCATCCCTGGTTGATGAACACCCGCTCGGCGATGTCGAGGTTGAGCCCGTGGTCGGTGTAGAACGGCGGATAGATCGTGACGCGCGGCGGAAGCGGCCGACCGAGGATCTGCTCGAACAGCTCAGCCTTGCCGACCTCGTCCTCGAACGGCAGGACGTTGAGGCGCGACGTCAGCGCGGTGACCTCCAGGACCCGTTCGGACATCGCCTTGAACTCCGGGCTGTCGATCCGCATCAGGAAGTCGTCAGGCATCCCACGATGATCCCGGAGCCCTGGAGAACCGAGCGGCCGACACGCTCCAGGCACCCCGTCGCCGAGAACATGCAGCCGCCCCCTGACTGGAGGAGAGCAGGGGGCGGCCACGATCAAGGGGCAGCTACGAACGGGCCCACTGCTGGTTGGGCTCGCCGTTGCAGTACCAGACGTCGACCGCCGTGCCGTTGCCCGTGCCGCCGCCCGCGGCGTCGAGGCAGACCGCCGGGTTGCCGACGCTCGAGACCGACAGGTCGACGTTGAGTTCCCAGGCCTGGTTGGCCGCGCCGGTGCAGTCCTCGATCGTGACGGGGCTGCCAGCGCTGGAGCCGTCGCCGCCGATCGTCATGCACTTGTTGCCGTAGACCGTGAGCTGCTTGTCGGCGGTCCAGTCCCACGACTGGTTGCCACCCCCGTTGCAGTCCCACAGGTCGAGGGCCGTGCCGTTCGCCGTCGAGAACCCCGGCACGTCGACGCAACGGTTGCTGGCCACGCCGCGCAGCACCTCACCCGGAGGCGCCGGCGGCAGGTCATTCATCGGCTCCTGCTTCAGCAGGCCCCAGCCCCACTGCAGCTGAGCCAGGCCGCTCTCGCTGTTGACCTCGAGCTGGTCGCCCACGCGCGTCGTCATCGAGTACGCGTCGCCGTCCCGCAGCCCCGGCCAGTAGACGATGCCCATGCCCTGCTCCCGCGCCGTCTGGGTGAGCGCACCGAGGTATGACGTGTAGACGTTGCCCTCGTGGTTGCCATAGTTGAGCCCGGTCGTCATCGGCGATCCGGCCTCGTCGATGATCGTGCGCCATCCGTGCTCGCCGATCCGCGGCCGCAGGTTCGCCAGCCACGCCTCCTCAGTCGTGTCGGAGGCCCAGAACCCGTAGAAGTGCAACGACAGCAGCGTGCCCTTGAGCTCGGGCGCCGCGCCGACGCCGGTCACGTTGTCGTTGTAGCCCGTGCCCGAGATGACGACCCGCTTGCGCGGCACGTCGCTGTGCCGGTCCAGCCACGACGAGGTGAGGGAGACCCACTCGTCGAGCGAGTAGCCGAACGGCTCGTTCATCGGCTCGAAGTAGACCCGCGGGTTCTTGCCGTACGCACGGACGACCTCGTCCCACATCGCGTCGAAGGCCTGCTGGTCGTCCGCTCGACCGTCCTTGGCGTTGTTCGCCTCCCAGTAGCTCAGGATGACCTTGAAGCCGTTGTCCACCGAGGCGTCGATCGCGGCCTGGTACGCCTTCCACCACTGTGTCCCGACGCTCGAGGGGTTGATCGGCAGCCGGACCGTGTTGGCCTTGAGCTCCTGGCGGAACTCCGACACGATGCCCGTCGCCTTGTCGTACGTCGTGGCGTAGTCGTCCTCGGCGCTCAGCCCGGACGGGACGACCTCGTCGGCCGCGTAGTTGTCGCGCGGGTCCGCCCAGTTGACGCCGCGGAACTCGCTCGTGCCCGCGGGTCCCGTCGTGGGCGCGGCATCGGCAGGCGTCATGAGGGTGACACCGACGAGCACACCGGCTGCGAGGACTGACGCCGCGATCGCCCCCGAGGCGATGCGGTGTCGGACCCTTCTCAGATGGCTGCCCTGCCGGGATTGGAGTGATGGTTGCGTAAACATCATCGAGAAGAGCCTTCCTTGTTTGCGTAAACATTGGGCGGTGTGACGACCGTCTCACTCCCCTCTTCGATCCGTCAACCCCCGAAAGACACCCGACGCCGCGCGCGGCGCATCGGGACAAGGCGTCTGATTGAATGGCCGACATGACCCAACCTCCGCCCATACCCGCGGGCGCCGACCAGCCGCTGACCACCATCGGTGACATCGGTGTCTCACAGACCTCGGTCTGGCTGCCCACGGGTCAGCACCCCGTACGCGGGACGACGTGGATGGTGTCTGACATGTCTCGTCAGGAGGAGAAGATCTCCACCGTGGGCATCGTCTTGGCAGTCGTCGGGCTGTTCTTGATCTGCATCCTCAGCCTGTTGTTCCTGCTCCTCAAGGACAAGCGGACCACGGGCTACATCCAGGTCACGGTTCAGGGTGATGGCTTCCACCACGCCGCAATGATCCCGGCAACGTCGCCGGCGACGTTCGCGCAGGTCATGCAGCAGGTGAACTGGGCCCGCGGCGTCGCGGCCGCGGCATAGTCGCTGGCCGACGCCGGTGGGCCACAGCGGCGGCGATCACCGCGATCGCGAGCGTCAGGACGACCCAGCTGATCCCGTACGGCCGGTTCAGCACGGTGTCGTTGCCCGGCTTGCCGCCCTGGCCCGACAGCACGTTGATGAACGCGACCGTCAACGTCGCCCAGACGAGGAAGGCGACCCCCGCGACCGCCCGCGCGTGGCGCGGCAGCACCCGAGCGGCGATGACGCCGATCAGCACGGTGATCGGCGCGATCACCGCGTCGTGCACGATCACCCCGCCGAGGAGCCACGTGCCCATCGACACGAGCTGCTCCGCCGTGAAGTCGCGCATCAGCCAGACTCCCCAGAGTCCGAAGCCGACCCCGGCGACGAGCAGCAGCGCACGCCCGACCCTCATGCCTTCACCTCGAGGCGCCGGACCCACTTGGTCTGCAGGACGCCCGGCCGGTTGGGGGCGATGATGCGGCACGGGTAGCCGTGGTCGAGGCTGAGCTGCTCGCCGTTCAGCTCGAGCGCCAGCAGCGTCCGCGGATCCCGCACGAAGTCGGCCGGCAGCTCGGACGTACGGAACGCGCCGCGGGTCTGCATCGACCGCACCGTGACCGCCGATCCTGCCGGCGCATCGACGAGGGCGATGAGATCCCGGATCGCGACCCCGGTCCACACGGCACTCCGGCTCCATCCCTCGACGCACGCGATCGGCAACCGATGCGTACGTTGTGGCAGCCCGGCGAGCTCCTCGCGAGTCAGCGAGACGGTACGGCCGCCGGCCACGATCTCGAGCGCGAAGCCGGGATCGCTGGCGGCCTCGACGGCTCCAGCGGCGCGCGCGGTGCGGTTGATCGGCAGCCCCTGGGGCCCTTCGCCGTCGCGTACGCCGAACACCGAGACCTTGCGCAGGAACGGCACGGTCTGGCCCACCGTGAGCAGCAGCGCCAGGCCGGAGGCCGCCGTCACGCCACGCAGCACCGCCCGGCGACTCGGCGCATCGGGATCCGTGACGACCTCGTCGTCGACCGAGGCGCCCAGTCCTTCCCGGATGACGGGCAGCTTGACCGCGATGTGCACCAGCAGCGACCCGATCGCGACCCAGGCCACTGCCTCGTGCGTACGCCGGAAGCTGAACTCCCACGGATACCACTGCGCGATGTTGAGCAGGCCGCTCGCGAGCTGGAAGATCGCCGACGCCACCAGCACGCCGACCGAGGCCCGTTCGAGGAGGTCGACGAGCTGGTCCCGGCGCGCCCTGGGTGGCCGGAGGAAGAACCGGGGATAGACCGACCACAGCTTGACCAGCAGGAGCGGGATCGTGGCGATGCCGGTGGCGACGTGCACACCCTGGGTGACCCGGTAGAGCCACGCCGGGTTCGGCCCGATCGGCAACCATCCCGGCGACGTGTACTGGTAGTGGCTCCACACGCCCGTCAGGAAGCAGATGCCGAACGCGATGCCCAGAGCCACCCCCACCCGGGCGGTCGTCGCCGGGCCGCGGGACCTGGCGTGGAAGTCCTCGGGCCGCGGGATCCGCCTCTCGATGTCCTCGACCCGCGGGAGCCTCATGCCGAGCTCCGGACCATCGACGCCGCATGGCGGCCACCGACGCTGCGGGTCCCGACGACTCGCAGACCGGCCCGCGCCGCGACGTCGCCGATCGCGTCCAGGCCGACCACGGCCCACTCGAAGGTCGCCGACAGCCGGCCCTCGACCCGCAGCCGGCGGTGCTCGTGGACGAACCCGGTGCCGGCGGCGGCCACCTCAGCGATGACCGTTCCGCTGGGATTCAGCACATCGCGTAGGCGGGTCAGCAGGCGTACGGGGTCACCGCCGATGCCGAGGTTGCCGTCCGCCAGCAGCGCATATGCCCACCGACCCTGGCCCGGGACGACGCCGAACACATCTCGCCGCAACGCGAGCGCGCCTCGCACGCGGGTCTGGCGGATCGCTTCGCTCGACACGTCGATACCCATCGCCGGGATCTGCCGCGCGGCGAGCTCGGCGACAAGCCGCCCGGGGCCACAGCCGATGTCGATCGTCGCCGCGTCGCACGGCTCGATGAACAGCTCCCGGTCGACCCAGTCCGGAGCCGACGACCACTGCCCGACCTCGAACGGCTGGGTACGCCCGACATGGTCCACGACGTGGGTCACCTTGCCGGCGAAGGCCTCGTCGTACGCCGAGACCGCGTCGAACGTGAGACTCATGCGGTCACCCGCACGCTCTGCACGACGTCGGCGAGACGGGAGAGCGGGATGCCGTCGGCGATCGCGCATGCGTCGTCCCACGTGTCCATGTCGCGCACCTCTCGCAGGCATACGACGTCACCGCCCAGGGCGCGTTCGGTCTGCTCGGCGGTGTCATCGACCGACATGCCGACGCCGGCCAGGACGGCTGCCGCGCGCGGATCGGGCAGCCCGAGGAGCCACCAGCCGCCGTCGGCCGCCGGCCCCATGACGCGAGCGCCCGCGCGGACCGCGGCGCCGGCGTCGAGGTAGTCCCGCACCGTCAGCTGCGGAGTGTCCATGCCGACCTGCACGACGCCGCGCCCGCCGTCGGCATCCGCGTGCGCGTACGCCAGTCGTTCGCCGAGGCCGTCACCGCGCTGGCCGATGACCCGTACGCCCGACAACGCGTCAGCGAGCTCGTCGGCGCACACAGCATCGCCGAGGTCACCGGTCATCGCGACGACGACCGGCCAGCCGACCGCCGCGACGGTGTCGAGCGTGTCGAGCAGGGCGGCTGCGGCCAGCTCGGCGGCGAGCTGGTCGCCGACCGATGCGGCGATGCGCGTCTTGGCCAGGCCGGGTACGGGAGCCTTGGCGACGACCAGCAGCGTGGGGACGTTCATCGGAGCACCATGGCGAAGTCCCGCACGACCCGGGCCGTGCCGCGCACCGAGCCGGACACCTTGGACTTCGTGCCGGCCGCCCGACGCTCGTACGCGATGTCGATCTCCCGCACGGTCCACCCGGACCGTGCGGCACGCAGCATGAGCTCGAGCGGGTAGCCGAACCGCCGATCCTCTACGCCGAGTGCCAGCAGGTCGTCCCGGCGGCACACCCGCATCGGCGCCAGGTCGTGGATCGGGAACGCCGACCGGCGGCGGATCCACGTCGCCAGCAGCAGTGTCCCGGCGCGGGCATGCCATGGCCAGACCCCGCGAGTCACGGGTCGACGCCGGCCGACGGCCATCGTGGCGGCCCCGGAGCGTACGAGGTCGAGCATCGGCACCAGGTCGGTCAACCGCATCGACGCGTCGCCGTCGATCACCGCGACGTGCTCGGCTTCCGCGGCGAGCATCCCCGCGTGGACCGCGGCCCCATATCCGGGCCGCGCCTCGGTGACGACATGAGCACCGAGCGATCGGGCCACGTCTGCGGTCTCGTCGGTCGAGCCGTTGTCGACCACGATGACGCGCCACCCCGGCGGCACCTCGGCGAGCACGACCGGCAGCGCGGCGGCTTCGTCCCGGCACGGGATCACGACGTCGCAGGTGTTCATGCCCATGGTTCGACGCTAGGGGCGCCAGTGCTTGGTCACCATACGCACGGCGATGACGGACCCGTGACGTCCGTGCCGGCGAACCACTCGGGAAGTCCGGCCGGACCTAGGCTGACCATCGTGTCCATGTCCCTGTCCTCCACCCGCGCAGCCG
>NZ_JAKFCB010000061.1:0-3167 GCF_036676885.1 Aeromicrobium sp. | reverse complement strand
ATGACGGTGACCGAGGCAAGCGGCTACGGCCAGCAGAAGGGACACACCGAGGTCTACCGCGGTGCTGAGTACGACGTCTCGCTGGTCCCCAAGATCCGCCTCGAGGTCGTCGTCGACGACGCCGACGTCGAGAGCGTGGTCAACACGATCACCGGGTCAGCGCAGACCGGCAAGATCGGTGACGGCAAGGTCTGGGTCATCCCGGTCGACTCGGTCGTGCGCGTTCGCACGGGCGAGACGGACGAGGCTGCTCTCTAAGGCCTGAACGACCATCAACGGAGCCGCCGCAACGCCTCAACGGGTGTTGCGGCGGCTCTGTGCTGTGTGTCCGGCGCCACCCGGGCACGGCCCGCTGCGTACGATCACGACCGTGACTCACGAGTTCGACAAGGCCGCGCTTGCGCAGAAGCGAAGCGACCGGGCGCTCGAGGCCGACCGCAGGCTCCGGCAGCTGTTCGCCGAGGCGGTGCCGGCCGACGGCAGCGATCCCCGTGAGGGTCCCGGCATGGCGCTCGTCGCGGTGGGTGGCTACGGTCGCTCCGAGCTCTCGCCGTTCAGCGATCTCGACGTCGTGCTGCTGCACGATCCCTCGGTCGACGAGTCCGTCGTGCGGGAGGTCGCCGAGGCGATCTGGTACCCCCTGTGGAACGACGGTGTCGCCCTTGACCACTCCGTGCGCGACACGGTCCAGATGCGCGCCGCCGCCGTGACCGACCACCGCGCGGCCATGGGCATGCTCGACGCGCGGACTGTCGCCGGCGATGCCGGGCTCGTCCTGGCGCTGCGCTCGCAGGTGCTGGCCGACTGGCGCCGCGATGCCCGTACGCGGGTCGAGGAGGTGCGGCAGGCCCGCAACTCGCGCATCGACCGCGCCGGGTGGCTCGCGCACGCCGCCGTGCCGGACCTCAAGGAGTCCGGGGGAGGGCTGCGCGACAGCGTGATCCTCCGTGCGCTCGTCGCGACGTGGCTGATCGACGTACCCCATGGGGAGTCCGAGTCGCTGCGATCGGACCTGCTCGACGTGCGCGACGCTCTGCACGAGACCGTCGGTCGGCGGGTCGAGCGGCTCGACGCCGACGTCATACCGGATGTCGCACGCTTCCTCGGCATGGGCGCCGAGGAGCTGGACCTGCACACCCGTCAGCTCGGCCGCCGCATCGCCCACCTGGCGTCGCTGTCGTGGCACAAGATCGACGAGGCGCTGGCGCCGCCGGGCAAGCGCAGCATCACGCCGACCGGCCCGGCCGTGACCCCGCTGGCCGAAGGCGTCGGCATCCTCGACGGTGAGGTCATCGTCACCGGCAAGGCAGATCCCACCACTGACCCCGAGGTTGCGCTCCGAGCTGCCGCCGCGGCCGCTCGTGCGGGCCTGCCGCTCAGCCCGGGCTCGGCGACCCGCCTCGCCGAGTCGATGGGCGAGCTGCCCGATCCGTGGTCGCCGTCGTCGTCGCGGCTGATGGTCGACCTGCTGAGCTCCGGGCGGGGGCTCGTACGCGTGTGGGACGAGCTCGACTTCGCCGGCGTCATCGATCTGTTGCTGCCCGAGTGGATCGCGATCCGCCTGCGTGGCTCGTCGTCGCCGGTGCACCGCTTCACGGTCGACCGGCACAGCCTCGAGACCTGTGTGTACGCCGCGAAGGTCAAGCGCGACGTGGCACGTCCCGACCTGCTGGTCGTCGCGGCGCTGCTGCACGACATCGGCAAGGGTGCCGAGGGTGACCACTCCGAGGTCGGTGAGCCGATGGCCGTACGCATCGCGCAGCGGTGGGGCTTCAGCGCCGAGGATGCCGCGGTCGTCGGCAAGCTCGTACGGTGGCACCTGCTGCTGCCCACGATCGCGACGCGGCGCGACATCGAGGACCCGTCGACAGCCGCCAACGTCGCGGAGATCGTCGAGACCGAGGACTTCCTCGACCTGCTGGCCGCGCTCACCGCGTCGGACGCGCAGGCGACGAGCCCCGCAGCGTGGTCGCCGTGGCGGCAGGGCCTGACGGAAGGTCTCGTCGAGAAGGTCCGCAGGGTCCTCGACGAGAACGTCACGACGCCCACGGCCAGTGACTACGAGGGCTGGCCGGCCGGCGTGCCGATCCCGGACCACGGCGCCATGGCGCCGGCCGACTTCACGCTCACGGTCGAGCCGCACCAGGGGGGCTCGCTGCTGAAGATCGTGACCGCCGACCGCCAGGGCGTCATGGCTGATCTCGCCGGTGGTCTGGCCCTCGCCGGGCTGGCGATCCGGTCGGCCCGCACCGTCACGCTCGGCGACGCTGCGGTGTCGCTGTGGGAGGTGTCGCGGGCCGACATCGACGCGGCGCGGCTGACCGATCGTCTGCGCCCCGCGATGGCCGGCGAGCTCGACCTCTCCGGGCGGCTGGAGCTGACCTCGATCGCCGATGCGCCTGATGCGCGCGTACGCCTGCTCGACCGGCTCTCGGAGACCGCGACGCTGGTGGAGGTGCGCGCGCAGGACCGCCGCGGCCTGGTCTGGACCGTGTGCGACCAGATCGCCTCGCTCGGCCTGTCGATCCGCTCGGCGCACATGTCGACGTACGGCGATGAGGTCCGCGACGTGTTCTACGTCGTCGATGCCGATGGGCACCCCCTCGACGACGCGACCGCCACGACCCTGCGCGACGCCCTCGCCAGCGCCCTCACCTGACCCCGGGCGGTGACTTAGCGTCCACTCCCCGTCGTCGGCGGTGGGTTGGCGTCCAGTTGGCGCATCGAAGTGGACGCCAGGTCACCGCTCGGCCTGAGAGGTGGACGCCAAGTCACCGCCCACGAGGGGGAGGCGCCCTGGGGTCTCGGTTAGAGTTGGCCAGACCCCTTTCTCTCCATTCGAGGATGACGACCGACGTATGTTCGACACCCTGCAAGATCGCCTGCAGTCAGCGTTCAAGAACCTGCGCGGCAAGGGGAGACTCTCCGACGCGGACATCGACGCCGTCGCACGGGAGATCCGGGTCGCGCTGCTTGATGCCGACGTCGCCGTCCCGGTCGTCCGCGACTTCATCGCCAACGTCAAGGAGCGGTCCCGCGGCGCCGAGGTGAGCCAGGCGCTCAACCCCGCCCAGCAGGTCATCAAGATCGTCAACGACGAGCTCGTCACGATCCTCGGCGGCGAGACGCGGCGCATCCGCTACGCCAAGAACCCGCCGACCGTCATC
>NZ_JAKFCB010000060.1:0-11316 GCF_036676885.1 Aeromicrobium sp. | reverse complement strand
GCGACCGCGCCGAACCGGGCCGGCGCGAAACGCCGGCGGTGCAGCAGGACGAGCGTTGCGAGACCTGCGATGGCGGAGGCCACGATGAGCGGCGCTGCCGGCCCGAGCAGCCGGTCACTCAGCGTCGGCGAGTCCTGCTTGATCGGGATCAGGGCCGTGAACACGATGACGCCCGTGACGACGCCGACGCCGATCGTGCGGATGCGCAGCGTCTCGCTCAGCGCGCCGTGGCCGGCGCGGGCTGCATCGGCGGTCAGGAACACCCCGGCAAGGAACGCGCAGGTGCCGACGGCGATGAGGCCACCGAACAGCGAGGTCGGATGGAGCCACGAGCCGAGCGGGTCGCCGTTGCCCTCGGCCGGCACACGACCCGACGCGACCGCACCTGCCGCCGCGCCGAGGAAGAACGGCGTGATGAGCGAGGATCCGGCGAACACCGCACCGAAGAGCCGCGCCTGGGCCAGGGTCGCGGAGTACTTGCGAAACGCGAAGCTCGCACCGCGCAGCACGATGCCGACCAGCGCCAGCGCGAGCGGCAGGGCGAGCGTCGTCGTCGCGGCGGCGAACGCCTCGGGGAAGCCGGTCCACCAGATCACCAGGATGTAGATCAGCCACACGTGGTTGGCCTCCCACACCGGACCGATGCTGTGGTCGATCAGGGCGCGCAGCTCCCCACCACGCACCGAGCTCCCGGCGGTGAGGTCGAAGAACCCTGAGCCGAAGTCGGCACCACCGAACAGCGCGTACAGCACGATGCCCGTGAACATCGCGATGGCGACGGCGACGGCGAGGCTCATCGGGCGCCCGCCGTGTCGACCGTCGCGCTGCCGGGCCCGTAGGGGCTCGGCAGGTCCTCCTCGCCGGCGCGCCATCGCCGGGCCATCGAGCGCAGCACGATGAACGCCCCGATCGTCATGCCGACGTAGAGCACGACCGCACCAGCGAGGCTCCACCACAGGCCGGCGCTCTCGCTGGCGGCGTCAGAGGTACGGAGGATGCCCCACACCACCCACGGCTGGCGGCCCACCTCGGTCGCGATCCAGCCGGCCTCCATCGCGATGACCGCGAGCGGGCCCGCGATGACCGCGCCGCGGAGGAACCAGCGCTTGGCCAGCAAGTCGTACCCGCGCCACCGGGCGAGCCAGAACAGCACCACGGCGAGCGCCAGCAGCGTGCCGATGCCGACCATCGACTGGAATGCCAGGTGGGTGATGTTGACGGGCGGCTGGTCGGCCACCGGGACGGTGTCGAGCCCCGGCACCGGCTTGTCGAAGGAGTTGCGGGCGATCAGCGACCCGATCCTGGGGATGTCGATCGCGCCGTGGACCTTGCCGTCGATCAGCACCCCACCCAGACGCAACGGGGCCGGCTGTTCGGTCGTCGTGGCGAGCTCGAACGCCGCCAGCTTCGACGGCTGCGTGTCGCCGACCCGTAGGCCCAGGATGTGGCCGATGAACGGCTGCACGAGGGCCGCGACCGTCGCGAACACGAACGGCACGGTGAAGCCGAGTCGGTGATGGGCGTCGACGCGGCCCTTCAGCATGCCTGCCGCATAGACCCCCGAGACGACGAAGCCGACCACCATGAACGCGGCGAACCACATGTGGGCGAACTGGAGGTAGACGCCGTCGTTGAACATGGCGCGCCACGGGTTGACGTCCGTGACCTCTCCGTTCACGAGCGTGAATCCCGTCGGGTTGTTCATCCAGGCATTGACCGAGATGACACAGAACGTGCCCACGACGCCCGCGATGCCCATCGGGATCAGCATCGCGAGATGGCGTCGCGGCGGCATGCGGTCCCAGCCGTACAGGTAGATGCCGAGAAAGATCGCCTCGACGAAGAACGACAGGCCCTCGAACGCGAACGGCAGGCCGAGCACATCGCCGAACTGGCCCATGAGCCCGGGCCACAGGATGCCCATCTCGAAGCTGAGCACCGTGCCGGAGACCGCACCGATCGCGAACAGGACGGCCGAGACCTTGGCCCAGCGCTTGGCGAGCACCAACGCGACGGGGTCGTTGCGGACGATCCCCCGACGGTGGACGACGTAGATCATCGTCGGGAACGCCACCCCGAAGCACGCGAGGACGATGTGCCAGCCCAGCGAGAGCGCCATCTGCTCGCGTGCGGGGAGGAGCCCTGGAGGGGCATCGCTCGAGGTCAGGACCTGGGTGATGACTCCGGCGAAGTCCATGCCGTCAGCCTACTTCTGCGCGGCCGCCGATCCTCGTGTCAGGGATGTGAGAAGGTCCGCAGCACGAATTCGTCACACCGCTAGTCGGAAGTGACGGTCCGGAACGTGATGCCGGCCTTCTGCAGGCGCTCGATCAGCGCATCGCCCATCGCCACGGCAGTCGTGGTCTGGCCGGCGACCTTGGGCACGTCGTCGTACGCCAGGCAGAGCGCGGACTCGCCGAGCATCTTGGACGTCTCGGTGTAGCCGGGATCGCCGCCGGTGACCTCCGCGTGAACCTGCTTGCCACCGCCCTCGGCGAACACACTGAACCTGAACCACGACTTCTCGCGCTTCTCCTCCGAGGGGCCGGCGCCGGGGTCCTTGAACTTGTAGAGCAGGGCGCGGGTGGGCGGCAGCTGCGCTCCGAGGAACGCCACGCCGAGCCCGATCCCCGAGGCGGCCAGCATGCGGCGGGACTTGAAGTGCGCGAAGTGCGAGTAGGTGAACTCGGGGCCGTAGCGCTCGAGGCTTCTCGCCGAGCGGAGCACGATCTGCGGGTCGATCGTCGGCATCGGCACACCCCAGCCGCCGAGCTCCGGGGCCTTGCCGATCTTGCCGGATCCGCGGACCCGGCGGCCGTCCGGGCGCGGCTCTGCCTTGCGGCGGGCCGCCGCGACCTTGCCGGACTCGCGCATCGACGCGAACTGGTTGATCGCCGAGTGGTAGGTGCCTCCGGAGAACTCCGCGTTGGCCCGGATGTAGCCCCGCACCCTGATCGGCACGTCCTCGGGCAGCTGCTGCACGGCATACAGGACACCGAGGTCGTAGGGGATGGAGTCGAAGCCACAGGCGTGGATGATCCGCGCACCGGTCTCGACAGCCCGGTCGTGGTACTTGAGCCACATGTCGTCGACGAACTGCGGCTCACCGGTCAGGTCGACGTAGGCGATGCCCGCCTCGACGCTCGCCTTGACCGCGGCCTCGCCGTACTTGAGATAGGGGCCGACCGTGGTGACCAGGACGCGGGTGCTCCGCGCGAGCGCGGCCATCGAGTCGGCGTTGCCGATGTCGGCCGAGATGATCTCGGGGCGCGCTCCCCCGAGTCGCTCGATCCGGTCGGCGACCGCCTCGAGCTTGGCCTGGTTGCGGCCCGCGATGGCCCACGAGCCGCCCGGCGGCAGGTGCTCGCCGAGGTAGTCGGCGGTGAGGCCGCCGGTGAATCCGGTGGCTCCGAGCAGGGCGATGTCGACTGAGGTCATGCGCCCAACCTACCGACGGCACCTCACGGCGCGCGACGGGCGATCTCAGGAAGCCTTCTTGGCCACTTCGTCGTGGGTGAGGATCGTCGGGCCCTCCGCGCCGGAGACGGTCGCCTCGGTCACGATGACCTTGGCGACGTCGTCGCGGCTCGGGATCTCGTACATCACCGGCTCGAGGACGGCCTCGATGATCGAGCGCAGTCCGCGGGCACCGGTGCCACGCGCCAGCGCCAGGTCGGCCATCGCAGCGCTCGCCTCGGTGCTGAACTCGAGCTCGACGCCGTCGATCTCGAACAGCCGGACGTACTGCTTGGTCAGCGCGTTGCGCGGCTCGGTCAGGATCGCGACGAGCGCTTCCTTGTCGAGGTTGTCGACCGCGGCGATGACCGGCAGGCGGCCGATGAACTCAGGGATCAGGCCGAACTTGAGCAGGTCCTCGGGCAGCACCTTGGAGTAGAGCTTCTCGGGTGCGACGGTCTTGCCGATGTCGACGTGGCCGGTGTTGAAGCCGAGGCTGGTCTTGCCGCTGCGCTGCTCGATGATCTGGTCCAGCCCGGCGAACGCGCCGCCGACGATGAACAGGACATTGGTCGTGTCGATCTGGATGAACTCCTGGTGCGGGTGCTTGCGCCCGCCCTGCGGAGGCACCGAGGCCGTCGTGCCCTCGAGGATCTTGAGCAGTGCCTGCTGCACACCCTCGCCCGACACGTCACGGGTGATCGAGGGGTTCTCGCTCTTGCGCGAGATCTTGTCGACCTCGTCGATGTAGATGATGCCCGTCTCGGCCTTCTTGACGTCGTAGTCAGCGGCCTGGATGAGCTTGAGGAGGATGTTCTCGACGTCCTCGCCGACATAGCCGGCCTCGGTCAGGGCGGTGGCGTCGGCGATCGCGAACGGCACGTTGAGCATGCGGGCCAGGGTCTGCGCAAGATAGGTCTTGCCGCAGCCGGTGGGACCCACGAGCAGGATGTTGGACTTGGCCAGCTCGACCTGGTCGTCCTTGCTCCGCGAGCTCCCGACCTGCGCCTGGACCCGCTTGTAGTGGTTGTAGACCGCGACCGCCAGCGACTTCTTGGCGCCGTCCTGGCCGATGACGTAGCCGTTGAGGAAGTCGTAGATCTCGTGCGGCTTGGGCAGCTCGCCCAGGCTCAGCTCGGCACCCTCGGCGAGCTCTTCCTCGATGATCTCGTTGCAGAGGTCGATGCACTCGTCGCAGATGTAGACGCCGGGCCCGGCGATGAGCTTCTTGACCTGCTTCTGGCTCTTTCCGCAGAAAGAACACTTCAGCAGATCGGCGGTTTCACCAATGCGTGCCACGTGGAGAGTTCCTTCCTTTGGACCACACAGTCTTGAACTGCGCGGTATGAGCCGGAGCCGGCCCGTGACCGGGAGAGCAATATTTTCACCCTAGCGGCGAATGTGTGCTGCGTCTCGGTCACGGGGCCGTGTGTCATCGGGTGAGTCCTGGCGAAATGGCGTTCGGGTCAGACTGCCGGGACCTTGAGCGACTCGAGGACCTCGTCGATCAGGCCGTACTCCAGAGCCTGCGCGGCGGTGAGGATCTTGTCGCGATCGACATCGCGGCTGACCTCGTCGACCGGCTTGCCCGAAGCGTCCGAGATCATCTTCTCCATCAGCTCGCGCATGCGCAGGATCTCGTTGGCCTGGATCTCCAGGTCGGAGATCTGGCCGCCGGTGCCCTCGGTGTAGGGCTGGTGGATCAGGATGCGGCTGTTGGGCAGCGCCAGGCGCTTGCCCGGCGTGCCGGCGGCGAGCAGCACCGCAGCGGCCGAGGCGGCCTGGCCGAGGCAGATGGTCTGCACGTCGGGCTTGAGGTAGCGCATCGTGTCGTAGATCGCGGTCAGCGCCGTGAACGAGCCGCCGGGGCTGTTGATGTAGATGCTGATGTCGCGATCGGGATCCATCGCCTGGAGGCACAGCATCTGCGCCATGACGGCGTTGGCGACATCGTCGCTGATCGGCGTGCCGAGGAAGATGATGCGGTCCTCGAACAGCTTGGCGTAGGGATCGATGCGCCGGAAGCCGTAGGACGTGCGCTCTTCCCACTGGGGGATGTAGTAGCTCATGTGATGTCTCCTGCGCTCGACACGACGTGATCGATGAGTCCGTACTCCTTGGCCTGGATCGGCGTGAACCACCGGTCCCGGTCCGAGTCGAGCTCGATCTGCTCGACGGTCTGGCCACTGTGCTGGGCCTGCAGCTCGTTGAGCTGCTGCTTGAGCAGCAGGCTCTGCTGCGCCTGGATCTTGATGTCAGACGCCGAGCCGCCGATGCCGCCCGAGGGCTGGTGCATCATGATGCGCGCGTGCGGGAGGGCGTAGCGCTTGCCGGCCGTGCCCGCGGCGAGCAGGAACTGGCCCATCGAGGCGGCCAGGCCCATCCCGAACGTGGCGACGTCGTTGGAGATGAACTGCATCGTGTCGTAGATCGCCATGCCGGAGTCGACTGAGCCGCCCGGCGAGTTGATGTAGAGGTAGATGTCGGCCTGCGGATCCTCGGCGTTGAGCAGCAGCATCTGGGCGCAGATCGCGTTGGAGTTGGAGTCGCGGACCTCGGAGCCGAGGAACACGATGCGTTCCTTGAGCAGCCGCTGGTAGATGTGGCCGTCGAGATCCGAGGGGCCGGCCTCGCCGGCCATTCTCGGCGACATGGGGCTGGGGGTATCCGGTGTGTTCACGTCCCCAAACCTAGACGGCCCGGCGATGGAACACACGCAAAAACACGGCTGTTCGCTGACAGCGTGAACACTCGCCGCGGATCGGCGACTTCAGAGCGTGAAAGCCTGCCGGAAGCGCTCGAGTGCGACGTCGGAGTCACCGCTCGAGAAGGCTTCCATCGCGACGACCCCGTCGTAGCCGGCGTCGGCGAGGGCGCGGGCGACGAACGGCCAGTTGACCTCGCCGGTGCCCGGCTCACAGCGGCCGGGCACGTCCGCGACCTGGACCTCACCCAGATGTGGCGCGGACCGGCGGATGAGCTCGACGAGGTTCCCCTCGCCGATCTGCGCGTGGTAGAGGTCGAGGTTCATCTTGAGGTGTGGGCTGTCGACCGCGCTGACCAGCGCCAGCGTGTCCGCAGCGCGCCCGAACGGGGTGCCGGGATGGTCGACCTCGGTGTTGAGGTTCTCCAGCACGAACGTGACGCCGTGCCGCTCCCCCAGCTCGGCGATGCGCGAGAGCGTACGTTCGGCCGCGAGCCACATGTCACCGGTCACGACCTCGACCGGACGCACGGGAATGCCGCCGTCGCCGAGCCCCGTGCCGTGCAGGTTGAGCGACGGGCAGTGGATCGCCTGCGCGAACGGGATCGACTTCTCGGCCGTGCGGAGCAGGTCATCGGCACCGTCGGGGGTGATCAGGTCGCCGGTCACGTAGCCGGTCATCGACGTGAACGTCGCACCGGTCGACACCAGCGCCGCGGCGTCCTTGTCGGTCCACCCCCAGATCTCGGCGGCGAACCCCGCCGCGTGGATCCGCTCGATCCGCTCCAGCAGCGGGAGCTCGGTGAACACCATCTCGGCGCACACCGCCAAGGTGAAGCTCATGCGTACAGGCCCGGGCGCTCCGGAACGTCGACCGATTCGCGGGCGCCCGATCCGAGGGCACGTACGCCCGAGGCGGCGACGAGGTTGGCGACATAGCCGTCCCAGGCACTCGCGCCGACGATCGTCCCGGCCAACGACGCCTCGGCCCACGCCGAGAGCTCGAGGCGATAGGACTCGATGAAGTGCGCGACGAAGTCACTGCCGATCGTGCTGCTGCCCGCACCGGCGATCCGGCGGACCACCGGGGTGCGAGGCTCCAGCGACGCGGACCCGCCTGTGCCGACGACCTCGACGCGTACGTCGTAGCCGTAGCCGGCGTTGACGAAGACCTCGGCCGTGATCATCTGGCCACCGCTGGTCCACAGCGTCGCGACCTGCGGGTCACGGAACCCGTCGACGATCGGCGACTCGACGCGGATGCCCACGATCTCGCCGTCGAGCAGCCACCTGAAGGTGTCGAACTCGTGGATCATCGAGCCGGTCACGAGCCCGGCGTCGTCGGTGCTCGTCGAGTTGGAGGCGTTGCGGTGGATCCCGTGCACGACGCGGACGTCGCCAAGCGACCCGTCGTCGATGGACGCCTTGAGGTCGAGGAAGCCGGGGTCGAACCGGCGGTTGAAACCGACCTGCACGAGCCGGCGGCCGAGCGCCACCTCCGCGTCGACGACACGGCGGGCCTCGTCTGCCGTGACGGCGAGGGGCTTCTCGCACAGGACATGCTTGCCGGCCGCGATGCAGGCCAGGGCCAGGTCGGCGTGCGTGAAGTCCGGCGAGGCCACGACCACCGCGTCGATGTCGGAGTCCGTCACCAGCGCCTCAGCCGAGTCGGCGATCTCCGCGCCGACGGCCGTCGCGACCTCCTTGGCGCGGGCGGTGTCCATGTCGAAGACCCGCGTCACCTGGGCTGCCGGCACACCAGCCGCCAGCGTGGCGATGTGCGACGCGCCCATCGCTCCGGCTCCGACGACGCCGACTCTCAGTCGTCTGCTCACAAGGAAACCCACTTTCGTTCGTCCGCCGACACGGTCATCGCATCGACGGTGCGCGCTGCGATCAGCGCGTCATGGATGGTGGCGCCGTACGGCTTCCCGTCGGCAATGGACTGCACAAGCCTGCGCGCCTCGATGACCTTGAGGTCGTCGAAACCCATGGGATTGTTCGCGCCAGGCTGGAAGGCGGCGAGCTCGCCGTCGCCCGGGGTGGCGAAGCGCGTCGTGAAGAACGCGTCCTGGTAGTCCTGGTCGACGCAGACCTGCAGCTCGTTCATGCGCCGGAAGTCCCACTTCAGCGCGCCCTTCGTGCCGTGCACCTCGATGCCGTACGAGTTCTGCTCGCCGACCGCCGCACGGCTCGCCTCGAGGATGCCGCGCGAGCCGCCGGCGAGCCTCAGCAGAGCCGAGACGTAGTCCTCGTTCTCGACCGGGCCCATCGCGCCCGAGCCGCGCTCGTAGTGCATCGCTCCGGGGCGGGCCTCGGGACGCTGCGGGATGAACGTGGCCCGGTCGACGACGAGCTCGTCGATGTCGGCCACGACATGGCGGACCAGGTCCGCGGCGTGGCTCACCAGGTCGCCGAGCACACCGCTGCCGGCGAACTCGTTGAGGAAGCGCCACGACAGGGCGCCGTCGGGGTGTGCGGCGTAGTCGGACACGAAGCGTACGGAGGTGTGCTCGACCACGCCGAGCCGTCCCGAGGCGACGAGCTCGCGGGCCAGCTCGACCGCCGGCGCGTTGCGGTAGTTGAAGCCGGCCGCGGTCTGTACGCCGGCAGCCTCGACGGCGGCGACGATCTCGGCCGTCTCGGCAGCGTTGCGCCCCGCGGGCTTCTCGACCCACAGGTGCTTGCCCGCCTGCGCCGCGGCGACCGCGACGTCACGGTGGATGAAATTGGGGCCGGTCACGCAGACCAGGTCGATGTCTGCCCGACCTACGAGCTCACGCCAGTCGGTGAGCTGGTGCTCGAACCCGAACGCCTGCGCGGCCCGCTCCGTACGGTCGTCGTCCGCCGTGTCGGCCACGGCGACGAGCCGCGGCCGCAACGGGCTGTCGGTGTAGTGCTGCGTGAGCCGGCTCAGCGCACGGGCGTGGACCTGGCCCATCCAGCCCAGGCCGACGATGCCGACGCGGAGCTCGGGTGTCACGTGATCTCTGCCTTCATCTCTTGGGCAACCTTGGAATCGGCGCCCATCGAGCGCTCCAGCTCGTGCGCGATCGACTCGAGCTCGGTGCCTCCCGCCATCATCGAGGTGAGCTCGTCGAGCGTCATCTCGTCCTTGGGGAAGTCACCCATGCTCTTGCCACGACGGAGCAGCATGAACCGGTCGCCGACCGGATAGGCGTGGTGCGGGTTGTGCGTGATGAACACGACGCCCAGGCCGCGGTCGCGGGCCTTTGCGATGTACTTCAGCACCACACCCGACTGCTTGACGCCGAGCGCCGCCGTGGGCTCGTCGAGGATCAGCACGCGGGCGCCGAAGTAGACCGCGCGGGCGATCGCGACGCATTGCCGCTCACCGCCCGACAGCGTGCCGATCGGCTGGTCGACGTCGCGCAGGTCGATGCCCATCGCGGCCAGCTCTGACTTCGAGGTCTTCTTCATGAAGTCGATGTCGAGCTTCTTGAACGGCCCGAAGCCCTTGGTGATCTCGCTGCCGAGGAAGAAGTTGCGCCACACCGGCATGAGCGAGACCACCGCGAGGTCCTGGTAGACCGTCGCGATGCCGAGCTCCAGCGCCTCGCGGGGGCTCGACAGGTGCTTCTCCTCGCCGTCGATCAGCAGGTGCCCTTCGGTGTGCTCGTGCGCACCGGCGAGGATCTTGATGAACGTCGACTTGCCCGCACCGTTGTCGCCCAGCACACAGGTCACCTCACCGGCGCGGACCGACGTCGAGACGTCGCTCAGCGCGATGATGTTGCCGTAGCGCTTGCCGATGTCGCGGACCTCGATGACTGCGGTCCCACGCTCGGCCGGTTGGAAGACGTTGGTGACCGGCGATGCGGCCTCTTCCGGAGTCTCTTTCATGGTCTCGTCCTTGTCGCCGATCATCGGGCTGTCTCCGCCCGCTTGCGGACCCATTCGTTGAGGAGCACCGCTCCCAGCAGCATGACGCCGAGGAACGCCTTGAGCCAGTTGTTGTCCCAGCCCGAGTAGACGATGCCCTGGTTGACCATGCCGTAGATCAGCGCGCCGAATGCCGCGCCGATCGCCGAGCCGTAGCCGCCGGTCATGAGGCAGCCACCGACCACGGCGCAGATGATGTAGATGAATTCCTGGCCGACGCCGGTGTTGCTCTGGACGGTCGACGTCGTGAACATCAGCAGCATGCCCACGAGCCAGCCGGCCCCCGCGGTCGTCATGAACAGCCCGACCTTGGTCTTGAAGACCGGGACGCCGATCTGCCGGGCCGCCGTCTGCGCGCCGCCGACCGAGAAGATCCAGTTGCCGGTCTTGGTACGCAACAGGATCCAGGTCGCGACTGCTGTCACGGCGATCCACCAGAACACCGAGGCGTAGATCTGACCGCCTGCGCCGGATCCGTTGATGTCGATCGACGACCCGAACAGCTTCTTGGCCTGGTCGTAGTGGGGCACGTTCGTCATGCCCTGGATCGCGACCTGGCCGATCAGCGCCTTGGTGCCGGCGAGGTCGATGCCCTGCAGCACGAAGAACGTCCCGAGGGTCACGATGAAGCTCGGCAGCCCCGTCTTCATGACGAGGATCCCGTTGATCGCCCCGATCGCGAGCGCGAGCGCGAGCGAGACGACGATCGCGGCCCAGATGTTGAGGCCGTACTCCGTCGTGAGCACACCGACCACGAGGCCGGTGAAACCCGTCATCGCGCCGGCGGAGAGGTCGAACTCGCCGCCGATCATGAGCAGGGCGACCGCGACGGCCATGATGCCGATCGTGGAGGCGCCGCGGAGCCAGGTGCTGGATCCGCTGGCTGTGGCGAACGTGCTGGTCGTGACCGCGAAGAAGACGAAGATGACGATGGCGGCGACGAGCGCGCCGATCTCCGGCCGCTTCAAGAGCTTGGTCAGGGTCGACGTCCGCGCGACGCGTTCGTCGTCCAGGGTGGCGGTGGTCATGATGGGTCCGTTCCTCGGCCTGGAAGGTGCCTGCCGGGCCTGGGTGTGTGAGTAGGGATGAGGGCCTGGGGCCCGGCAGGTGCCGGGCCCCAGGTCAGCTCAGCGTGTTCCGTTTGCTGCGTACTTCTTCACCGCGGCGGCATTGTCCTTGGTGATGAAGGCGGGGCCGGAGTTGATCGGCTGTCCGCCACCGATGTCGTTGCCGTTGATCGACTTCAGGTAGAG